>JAITUM010000143.1 GCA_031286305.1 Candidatus Fibrimonadaceae bacterium
GATGACCGCATTTGAACATCAAATGTTGTGTAACTAGAAGAAGGAATAGGTATCGTAACGGCTTTATCGCTATTATTTGATAATGATCCGTAATCTGCACCCCAATCAGATTCGGAAGATGGTTTTATATAAATCGAATTAAAAGAGACTCCTGTTCTATTTTGAATATTTATGGTTGGATGATTACTTTCATCTGTTAAGTCACTAGCCTCAAATGTAACTATTACAGCATTTGATAAAGCAACTTTATATTTAATAAATATATTTCCACTTGAAGAATTTTGTCTCAAACGAATATCGTATGCTCCTGCTACTAACGGTTGAGAAAAATTGAATACTCGTGATTGTTCATTAGATATAGAACCTGCTCTATTAGACCCCCATTCTGTTGAATTTGAAGGCTTTATCCAAACGCCACCTATAGAGTAGCCTGTGTTATTCAGAATGGTAATGCTTTGGACAGCAGCAGTTGTTCCACCGCTACTAGAAGAAGTACCACCATTATTGCTTGTACCATTATTATCGCTAGTGTTGTCCTCTGGATACGAACAACTAGCAAACATTATAGATACAGCAATTGCCACTAATATTTTGAAAAAAATCTTTTTCATAAACTTGTCTCCCTTTTAAATTAATTCTTGCTCTTTGAGCTTTTTCATTTTTGGTTTTGGCTGTCCAATTCTTCCGCCCAACATAATTGAAAAATATCCGCCCATACCATCTTTGAGCTGTACTATATTATACAGTCCTTCAAGATAAAAAGATTTTATATCTCCTGCTCCCAAAACTATTCCTAATCCAACAGGAAAAACCGCCGTTATAGTAGGTTGTCCAGACCAACTTCCCGGTCCATCAGCTTGATCTAAATTGTAACTCCCATATCTGCCTATACTTGCACCGCCATGTAAATAAAAAGCATCTGCTGGGTATAATCTTAAAAATGCTCCCCCTTTTAAAATAGTTGCCATGTCACCTATAGAATCAGAATCGAACTTAATTGCCTCAGGAATACCTTCCTTTGCTTTTATTTTGCTTTCATCAAAACCATAAAGACCCAAGCTAAAATTTAAACCAAAGCGAATGCCGCTAACATTAGCCTTATAACGCTCTATACTTAAAGATGTTAAAAAACCAGCACTATAATTAACAGAGTCTATTGTATTCAATCCACCAAAAACTCCACCCAAACCAAATGAAGCTAAAGTTTTCCAACCTGTCATATACTCTTTCATTTCTCTATCGTATTGTTCTTGTAATGCATTTCTTTGATACTCTTGTTCATGTATTTCTTCTTGAGATATTTGCCTAGGTATTACGTTTTCAACAACTTGTATAGAAATTTGCCTAAGCCCTCTTAAATCGCCTTCTAAAGGATGCATCTGCGACATTTTTTCTATACTTGCATTTTCTACGTTAACTAAGCGACCAGAAATAGTATTAGTTCCCATTGCTTGCTCAGAATTGACAATAAAAATACGTTCTATACCATATTGTTTACCCAATCGTGCAATTTGGCTATTGTCAACATGGCCGCTTTGTTGATGTTTTTGTTCTCTAGCAATTTGCCTTGTAAAGGCTTCTGAACGCTCAACTACTTTAAAATCTTTATTATATCTGCTTCTTGTGAAAAGAGCGTTTAATACGTTTGTGTATAATGCAGCTTCTTTATTACCTCTTCTTCGTTCAGATGAACCGATATAAACTGCCATTTTTGATACACCAACGGCTCCTCTAGGCTGAACTGTTTTTAACATTTCACCAACAACTTCTTGTATAGCACTTAGCATAGTATTACCGCCAGCTGTAAGATCCCTATCTATTGTACTCATTGCTAATACTTCTGCAGTTTCAACATCAATCATACGTGCGGATATTTGGTACACTTTATATGGCACACGATATCTCTCAGTATAAGCATTTCCATTTCTATCATGTTTTATACGTTGCTTCTCGTCATGCCCTTGCGCCACAAGTGTCATATCGGAAATTACAATAAACTGTGCGCCAGATTGTTTGCCAAAAGCGGTTAATTGGTCATCATCTATTGTACCACTAGCTTGCCGTTTTAATTCTTCACCAATCACATTTGAACGTTCTATCACCTCATATTTGCTACTATTAACGAGAACGCTTATAGTGGCAGTTCTCAGTGCAGAAGTTTCATCTCTTGAATAACCACCGTACTCTGAAACATAAACCGCAATTTTTGGTCGTTGCGAAAAATTTATTGCTGTTGGTTGTGTCACTGATACATCTTTTTCTTGCAAAGATTCATTTGGTTGTACTGCTGATCCAACTTGCGATACTTGGCACGCTTGTTGCATTTTTGTCATTTGTTCATTATATTCACTAATACATTCCATGTATTCTGGAGCAGAAACTCCCATTTCCGTACACTTATTGTAGATGATAGATGCTCGAGCCATTTCTGCCTGACACTCGTTACTAATCTGTGCAAAAGACAAACTGCTAAAAAAACACAGTGTTGTTAATGCAATTTTAATATTTCTATTCATATTTTTTCTCCTTATGAATTTCTAAAATTTTTCCTTGACTTTAGTCCACACATCTGAAGCGGCGGCTCTAAATGCTTTTTCTCCTGCATTTTCTACTGTTAAGCCGCCTTCTTTTGGACCAGTAACGCTTATAGTAAGTTCATTTTTATTAGTTTTTGTATTTGTCAAAATAACTCTTACGCAAGCATTTGTAAATTTAAAATTACCATCGCTTCTTTGATTACAAAGTTTACTTTCTGTTTTAAGAATATGAGTTGCCTCTTTTTGATTTTCAGTTACTCTTATATTATTATCAGTAAAAATTGTTTGCAAGCCAGATATGACAAAATCTGTTTTTTTATTTTGCATACTTTCCGTCCCCGTAACAAAAACTACTATTATGTCTTTCACTTCAATTTCTGCTCTAGCAACTGTTATTTCTTTGAACATTTCATTTGCACGTTCAGTTTGTGAGCGCTCAAAGCCATTTTCTGAATCTATAGTTAATAGCAAAACTCTAAAATGAATGGTTGATTCTACTCGTGACTTTGCTTGATCCAGTCTTTGAAAGGCTTCATTTCTTTTACCGAGTTCGGCTAATTGTTTTGAGAGGGTTATGCCATGCCTTGCTTCATTCAAACTTAACTCTATCATTTGTGCATAATAATTTGCTAAATCAGATTTTTTAACAAAAGTAAATGCATAAATATATCCATTTTGAGGGTCAAAATAGGTTTTAATATCTCTTTTTGTTAAAATTGTACTAGTTGTAGTTTTAATTGTTTGATCGTAATTTATATCTATTGTTTCATCAAAATTATTACCCTTTTTTGTCTGTTTGCTTGCGGTTTGAACAGTAGAAGAACCTTTAACGTTAACTATTATACTCTCCGACAATTTATTTTGAGCATTTTTTTCTACTGCTTCATAAGCCTTTAAATCAGGCTGCCCTTCTATTTTATCCATAGAAAAGCCGGTGTACCATTCGGATTTTGGATAGCGATTACCACGCCAAGACTCATCAATCCACTCAGGAGTCAAGTCTTTGGCGAAGATGGTAGACACAAGGAATATAATTAAAAGAGGCATTTTATTTTCTTTTGTCAAGTTCTTCGTCTATCATATCCATAAATACTTTGGTTGCGGCGGCATCAGACAAAACTTGAGCGTTAGAAACTTTGTTGTTTGCGGATTTTTTTACATCATCTTTTTTAACAACAGTCAATGCATAGATTTTGTATTTTTTTTCGTCAAAGTTGAATTGAGTTTTTGTATTGTAGATTTCTATGTTGCTGAATTCGCCAGAAACTTCTTGAGCAAGTCTTGAAATGGTGGTTTCTCGACCCTGCTCATCAAAGGTATTGTTTGTAGTGCGCTTCAATGCAGATTCTATGGAAACCTGAATTTTAGCAGCCAGTTCGTTGCGAGCATTAGCTGTGGCTATGTCCCTTGCAATTTGAGAATTTGTGCTTGTACTTTCTCCAACTCCACATAAGTAATCTTTAAGTTCAGTCCTGCACATTCTTGTGAATTCATCCGATGGATTGCTCACATCGCTAAATCCGGTAGATGCCGCAGGAGGTTTTGATCCTGCACAAGAAGTTAATGCCAAAGCAAGCAAAATGCCTACCGCCACGAGAATGGATTTCGTCCTATTCATAAAAAACCCCTATGGTTTGAAAAGTGAAGCTCGTTGCAAATATCTCCCGAACCAAAAGACCCTCCACAGGAGGCTCCCGGAACTTCCAAAAATAAATTTTCTGTAGATGTTTGCTCAACATATTGTAAATATAGTTAATTATCCATAAACAAACAAGGGTAAAATTCATTTTTTGTAAATTTTCCATATATTTTTCATAAACTTTTTCGTTTTTTTAACGAAATTATCTAATTATGAGTGAAAAACAGAGTTTTTTGGGGATAAAGAAATTTCGTGAGCGCATGAAATTGAAGCAAAACCAGCTTGCAAAAGAGCTTGGTCAAAGTCCGGCAGCATATCACCACTGGGAAATGGGCAAAAACGACCCTCCCTTCTCCGCTGTACAAAAACTCTTCGAAATGGGCGCCACCGTTGAAGAACTGTTTGGCGTAGCATATACCGGCGGAAATTCACCCATCGAAAACGCAAAAATCACCAGAGACCAAGCTATAAACATAGTCCGTGCCGGACTTGCAGGAATTTTGCATGATCATAGCGGCATTATTAGGAATAGCAATGTGTTGGAGGGGTGAGGCACCTTAAAGGTTCAAAAAACTAATGTCCAATCACTCATTCGCATAGGGGCATTTCGCCTTGCCATATCTTCCGCATGATCAAGGTACATTATAACTATACGCTCTAATTCTTCGATTTCTTGTTCATTCAAGTAATTTTTTGCAACAATAACATCGCTTTCTTTCAAGCTATATCCCTTATCGCTACCTTGCCATGTAGTCAAACCCATATTTTCTTTTGCACTATCGGAGCGCCAGTAAATAATTTCTGCTGCTGTATGCCCATGCACAGAGTAATGCATTTTATTTTGAACCGTAGCAAAAAAAACTTTTTTGAACTGTTAAGTGCGACTGAACAGTTGCATTTCTTTGTAATTCATTTTCCTCAAAAATATTCTTTATATGCATACTGATATTGGCCTTGCTTGTTTGAAAAAGATTTACAAGGCCAGACTGTGTTATCCAAATATTATCATCGAAAATATACGCATCAACCTTGCACTCTCCATTTGGGGTTTCGTAAATCAAAATTTCGCCTGACATGTAATTTACAATTTCTTTCGTCATTTTACTACGCTACCCTCAATTTGAACTTGTGCAAATTTTGCACAAGTTGAAGCTTTGCCTAATTCTTCGTCTTCGTAAATATTCAATAAGTGCTTTGTGACAACGCTTCTGTCAGTATCAAATAAATCAGCAATCGCTTTTTGTGTTAACCAAAATGTTTCTTTTTCAAAGCAAATGGAAACAGATACTTTTCCAGCATTTGTTGAGTAAAGTACAATATTACCTTCATTCATAGTTGGAAATATAGAAAAGTAATTGAAGCAAAACCAGCTTGCAAAAGAGCTTGGTCAAAGTCCGGCAGCATATCACCACTGGGAAATGGGCAAAAACGACCCTCCCTTCTCCGCTATAAAAAAACTCTTCGAAATGGGGGCAACCGTTGAAGAACTATTTGGCGTAGCATATACCGGCGGAAATTCACCCATCGAAAACGCAAAAATCACCAGAGACCAAGCTAGAACATAGTCCGTGCCGGACTCGCAGGGATTTTGCATGATCATAGCGGTATTATTAGGAATAGCAATGTGTTGGAGGGGTAGGCGGTTCATTGATTAAATCGTTGCTTGGGAGTAGGGCAACCACAAAGGTTCTTTTTGCCAATCTACGGGAAAACCCATGGCGACTTTGTTTATGTTGGAGAATTTCTGAAACAAATTATACAAATTTGCTTTTAAAGTATTTTTAGGCTCAATTGCATTCAATAAATATAACATAATGGAAAGAAAAAAGAATAATTTGTCATTGCTTATCTCTCTATTTGATAGCCAAATATTGCCCACAGACTTAGGCAACAAAGGTTTAACGCTAAAAACCCTGTTCCATAATCTTGCGTGGTGAGCAGACAAATTACGAATATAAACCAAGCTGTGCAACCAAGACTCTAAAACGACATTAGACAGCATAAACTCTTTAGCAAAATCTTTTTTTGCTTTATTTTGCTTTAGATTACTGTATACCTTAGAGACAGTTCCAAAAGAAAGAATCTCCAATGTTATAAAAGAAGGCGGGATTTCATTAGAATATTTTGAGCGAAACGAAAGTATGAAGTTTTCATCACTTCTTTCCACCTCCATTTTTATCTTTGATAAAATACTTTTATACACTTTTTTATTTACAAACAAATTTTCATCATCAAGCCAAAGCGGATTATACTTCGTTGAAAAAATATAAGCCATTTTAGAACGAATACTTATTTCAATTCTCTCTAGCTGCTCTAAAATAAGTTTACGAAGCTCTTTATCAAATTCATATAAATCACAAATTTTTTCAAATTGAGCATCTCTTTTGAATATTTTTTCTTGCTTATCTTCAAAAAATGGATACCAATATGAGCTTAATCTATAGTAGCCAACTTGTTTCAATAAGTTTTTGGCTTTTTCTTCGTTGGAAAAAATCATTCCTCTTGTTTTTAATAATTGAAACTGCTCCTCGTAAGACAAAAATTGTCCATCATATCTCATTTTCTGCATCGAAACCCTCTAGAAAAAAACACCCACCCTAAGCGCGCTGATCTAATGGGAAGCGGGGTGGGTATGTTACTGGTAAATATAGAAAATTAAAAACACTTTGTCAATCAGCAGGTTTACCGAAAGGTAATTTTAGCTGTGCTTTTACTTTTACGATTTCAACCGGCAGTTGTTTTAAAAAACTTTCTATATCAAAGTTTACATTCGTTTTTGGAAGATTCACAAACTCATCTATGCAACTTTTAGAAAGCGAGCTTGCAAAAGTCATTGAAAACGTCAAGCCTATTACCAAAACAAGCCTAGACCACAAGCTTGACACTTCTCTATCAGTTTTTCTAATAGCTAAATTAATCACGCTTATAAATATAATAAATTTTTCTGAAAACTACAAGGGGAGGATTAAAAAAATGATTTTTTCTTGGTTTTTATTGAAATTTTGCCTACATTTCTTCAAAAAGGGGCTTTTATTATGTCAAAAATTGATTTTTTGAGCTTTATGAACAGGGTGAAAATTTCCCAAACGGAACTTGCAGACGTTTTGGACGTCCATCAGTCTGCTGTTAGCCAGTATGTAAGCGGAAAATCAGGAGTGGTTTTTGATAAAGTTGAAAAGTTGGTGGAACTCGGAATAACACCGGAAGAACTATTTGGCGAAGTTGCAGGCAAAAAAATGAGAGAAGCCATTATTCAAGATTATCTGTCAAAATCCGGAGAAACAGCAAACAAAAACTCACTCGAAGTAGTCAAAGAAGGCTTGATTGAGATTTTGAAAAGGGTTTAGCAGCGTTATGGCGGTAACTTAAGAATAGCAATGTGTTGGAGGGGCAGAATGTTGTAAACACCTTTGGTGGGTCAAATTCTATTCACAAAAGGATTCACTATTTTCAGCAAGCTTTCTATAATCTGCCCATGCTGTAAATCTTCGGAGTATAAAGCAGAACAATTACTTTCTAGAGCGGCAGCCAATATAATCGTTATTTTGCTTATTTTAACTAACTCACAATTATCCACCAGTAGCTGTCTTTTGAATTTTGTATATTACCTTAGTCCATGAGAGTATATTTAGATAATTGCTGCTTCAACCGCCCTTTCGATGATCAGAGCGGTTTGATTGTGTTTTTAGAAACAAAATCAAAGCTGGCAATACAGAGAATGATAAAAGATAATGAATTAGGACTCGTTTGGTCTGAGATATTAGATTTTGAAAATGATGAAAATCCTTTTGAAGAAAGAAAAATCAAAATTTTAGAATGGAAGCATTTGGCTATCGAAAATATAGAAATGAATGATTTAATTTTTGAAAAAGCAAAAGAATTATTAGCAATAGGTCTAAGACAGAAGGACGCTTCTCACATTGCTTGCGCTCTTTTTGGCAAAAGTGATTATTTTGTCACAACAGATAAGAGAATTTTAAACAAGAAAATTCAAGATATTGAATTTATAAATCCGGTAGATTTAGTGAGGAGGCTATATGCTAACTGATACTGTATTAAAACGAAAGGGCTTTGAAATTTTAACTCAAAGTTTGGGGATTTTAGATTCCGAGAGATTTGTTTCGCTTATATTGAGCGAACCCTTTGACTACACAGAGTGGCAAAAAGATCTTTACGGTGATATGCCTCTAGACGAATTTTACGAAAGAGTAAAAACTGCTAGACGCTGAAATTACGCACAACGTAACCATGCAAAGAACCCATCACTCGCGACAGTGACCTCTCAGTAAACATAGAAAACTAAAAATACTTTGTCAGGGGATAATTTTGACAGGGTTAAAAAGCTTGGTCAAACGTAGTCCGAGCCGGACTTGATTAAACGCTAAGCTTCCAATGACCGCCCTTAGCTGCGCCAACACGTTCAATTAATCCCTCTAAACTCAGCTTTTTCAAGTTCCATGCCACACCTTTAATAGTAAGCCCTAAAGATTCCGCTATCTCCGGTGTCGTTGCAGATGGCTTTTTCTTGATTATTTCCAATAGCTTTTCCCTAGTTTTCACCCTAGTTTCTTCACTACTTTCCCTTGTCTCGTCCATATTTTTATCGAACTTCAAAACTATCTGCATAACCTGACCATCCAACTCAATGGCAGGTTTTCCATATTTCTTTACAATTTTTTCATAATGTTTTTAATTTTCTATTTTTTCTACGAACTATGAAAAAAATTGTGCTTTTAGTATTCCTAGCCTTTACGTGCGTTGCTTTTGCTCAGAAAGCTCAAAAAAAAACTACAAGACCGAGTGCGGCAACTGATATTAAAGGCAGATTCACAGATGTCCGTGATAAAAAACAATATAGAACTGTGAAAGTAGGCAGCCGTGTGTGGATGGCAGAGGATTTGAACTTTAAAAGTCCCAAAGGTAAACTTTATAGTTTTGGAAATGTGCAAAAAGCTTGCCCGGCAGGCTGGCGCTTGCCAAGCAAAAGCGCATGGGAAGATTTGAAAAAAGAAATAAGCGAAGCAGATGCCAAACTCAAAGCGCAAATCGGATGGAGCACGCAGGGTAGATGGTGGGCTGTCACCAATAGCGGTGTAAATGCGCCCGTTTACTATACGGTTGTAAATTCCGGCTTTGGAGGCATAAATGAATTAAAAGACCCAAAGTCTGCTAATTTGGCTGTTCGATGCATTCAGAATACCCGAGCTAAACCTAGCGAAAAGAGGAATGACATAAAACTGTATAAAACAGTTAAAATAGGCTCTCAAACATGGATGGCAGAAAATTTGAACTTTAAAACCGGGAAATCTTGGTGCTATGAAAATGATGACTATAATTGCAATATGTACGGGCGTTTATACGATTGGAGCACGGCAGTCAAAGCATGCCCCAGCGGTTGGCGCTTGCCTACGCGGCGCGAATGGAATGAGGTAAAAGCTACCGAACTTTCTACAATGCTCGGCGGGAACCTCAATAGCGAATTTAGCCATGCAGTGCCCGTAAACGAATACAAATTCTTAGACAGGGAAGGGTCTGGAAATTGGTGGGGCAACACAGAGTATGGCAATAGCGATGCGTATAGCTGGCATATTAAAGCAAACGAAAAGAATTTGGATGAAAAAGTTTCAAAAAAAAATGTTGGTTATTCGGTTCGCTGCGTTAGGAACATTCCCGGAACAAATAAAGCAAATAATATTAGGCAATATAAAACAGTCAAAATAGGCAACCAGGTTTGGATGGCAGAGAATTTAAACCATAGAACCGGAAAATCTTGGTGTTTTGAAGACGATGAATTTTATTGCAAAAAATACGGGCGTTTATATGATTGGAACACCGCAACTAAGGCGTGTCCGGTTGGTTGGCATTTGCCCAGCGACTTAGAGTGGAATGAGTTGGAAAGTGTTGCCGGCAAAGATGTTGCAAGCGCTATTTCTGCCTCACAAGGCGGCTGGCGCGACAATGAAGCGCATGAGTTCACTCTAGAGCGGCAAAGAAGCGGAGAAAAAACAGGTCGTTGGCGCAATCTGAATGAAAGCGGTTTTTGGTGGTCATCTACAATATTTGAAATTACCGGCTCTGCTCAGGTTCGCCAATTGTCTTCGGAAAGTTTTTCCAGCACCTTAAGAGATAAACCCAGCGGCCTCTCAATTCGTTGCATTCAGGATCTTCAACCCAAAAAAATCAGCAGAACATTTACAGATACTCGCGACAGCAAACAATACGGAGTGGCTGTAATAGGCAATGCAATATGGATGAAAAATAATTTAAATCACAATGCAAAAGGCAGTTTTTGCTACGAGAATAAATCTGAAAACTGCGATAAATACGGGCGTCTTTATGAGTGGGATTTAGCCAATACAGTATGCCCGACTCCCTGGCGTTTGCCCAACAATGATGATTGGGTGAATTTGATAGAGAGTTCCGGCAGCAGTGTTGCCGGCAAAAAACTTAAATCAAAGCAACGGTGGAACGGAACGGATAATTATGGGTTTTCGGCATTGCCCGGAGGTTTTACCAGAGCTCAAGGTTTTGCAGAGAGCGGTGAAAAAGGATATTGGTGGACAAGCAACGATTACGGTCCTAACGCTGGATACAAGTCCATGAGTTCCGACAGAGATAGCATAGCTCATTCAGGTTATCCCAAATCCACAGGGCTCTCGGTTCGTTGCGTGCAAGACTGCGGCCCATTCAAGTGTGTTGTAGAGTAGCTCCTATCCCTAATCCTTTTCTTTGAGCAAAGCATCATTATTCAATGCCTTAAACGAGACCGCTTTGGGGCGATTTGCATCTCGAACTACAATGCCTTCTTTAAAAAGACCGCTGGGATATTTGCCCTTGGCTTTTTCTAATAGCACTTCTAATGAATATGAAAAATTGTCCCCTCGCTCTTCCAAAGGAACGGTAGTGAGTCCAAGATTTTCACACAATTCGCGTGCCTTGTCATAGGGATATTGCTCAAGCGTATCCATATCTACCACGTCAAATACATACCATCCCAGTTCGGGCAGGCGCAATTTATTTTTTTGTACCCCAGGTCCGCATATTTCGCCTATCAACATGATATTTTTTCCAAGCGATAACAATTTTTCCCGTAGACCGTATTTGTAAACCGGCATCCAGTAAAGTGCGCCTTCTTCATCCTTGATTTCTTTGTTGCGGCTGCAGCATCCCACTTTTCCGTCAATACAATAAACTGTGCCGGATGTGCCATCCATTTTTGTGGTGATGTAGTAAGGTTTGCCGGTCAGCTTATCAAGCAGGTCAAGAGCCGATTGTATTCGTATCTCATCAGACGTTGGCATTCCGTGCGGGCGTGAGCCAATGACTACACCGCCGGAAGTTGCTGTTTCGGGTATGTACCATTTTTTAACGTTGAGATTTTCGGTAACATCACTGCCCTCATTGAAGCTATCAAGTTCCGGAAAACTCGAACGCGGCAGGATTAATCCCTGCGACAGCTGCCCACGTAGCTTTACCGTACGGATGCGAAAACCTTCGCCATTATCTTCGTTTGCTCGGCACGACGAAGCTCGCAGAAACTCATAACGCGGCTCTACCGGCAAAAAACTGTCCACTTCAAAATAAATGCCAAGCTGCCCTTTTTGGAATTCGCCTTTTTTGACAACGCATTGCCAGCCCATAATGTGAGCAACTTCAAGAAAATCCGACTCTGGAATCTCAGTGATTTCCCTGACCATTTGAATAGAAGCTAAAGAACGCATATTGAATTACCTCCTTGTAAAGATAGTAAATTTGTAATCCTATTCCTCTCTAGCAAACTCTATAACTTTTGTTGCAATATCTCTAAATGTGTCATCGTGTGTTACAACAAATAATTGATTTAAATTTTCTACCATTCTCGGCAAATTCTCAGCAAGCAGTTGGCGTTTGTCTTTGTCTAAATTATTTGTAGGTTCGTCTAAAATAATTAACTCGGTTTTTCCGAAAATTTGAGACAAGGCCAAGCGGATTGCTATGGCTACGGAAATTTGTTCACCGCCGGACAAGTTTACAAAACTGCACTTGCTTTGCCCATTATCTAAATAAACGCAGTATTTCTCGCTTTCGGAGCAAACCCATAAAATAGACTCCGAGCGGCCTGTGATTTTGTTAAAATATTCGCTTGCAATATCTGCTATGCGCCGAACACTTTCTTCTGCAACAATTCTGCCTAAATCTTTTATTTTATTCCTGAAAATTTTTGTCAAATCTATTTTCTGCTGAATAACCGCAAGCTCTGAAGCTAATTGTAAAATTTCCGCCTCTGTTTTTTTATAATTCTCAATTTCTTTGATTTTTTGCTCAATGATATTTTTTAAATTTGTTGTTTTTTGAATGGCTTCAATATGCATTCCGGTTACTTTTTTTAATTCAGCTTCTTGTAAATTTAACTGCTCCTCAGAAAAAATTGTTCTAAGTTCATTTAATTCCTTGTTTAATTTCTCTCTTTTCTCCGTTTCCTCTTGAATGACTTTTTCGCTCTCAACCAAGCGTTTCTTTAATACATCGTATTCTTCAGCCATTTTTTTATTTTGCAGGCATTTATCGTAAATATTTTGCGTTGGAATTAAAAATTCAGTTTTTATTTTTTCAATTTTATTTTTTAATTCTTCTGCTTGTTTTTTATCCTGCTCCGCCTTTGCAATTTTAGCTTCCAATTCCTGTAATTTTGCACGGTTTAACTTTGTAATTTCGTTGTTCTTATTATCTTCGGTTAATTTTTGGCATGGAATTTTTAAGATAGGGCAGGTTCCGCTGTCTTGCCATTGTTTTTGAAAGGTTTCTAAATTTTTATCAACATATTTAAATTGCCAAAGAGCTTTTTCCCAAACCTCGCTTTGTTTTCTAGCAGATACATATTCTTCAAACTTTGTTTTATTTTCGTCTAAAAATTTTTTCGCAATAGCAGATTTTTCAAGAGCATTTTTATCGAACTCTTTTACTTTAGAATGACGTTCTATATTAATTTCCGAATTTTTCAATTCATTTTTTCTACTATTAATTTGCTCTTTGAAGTTTTTATACTTATCCAATTCTGCTTTTTTGGCTTTCAAATCACTTTCTAAAATCTCTTTACTTTTCATTTCTTCAATAAATTCTTTTTGCTTTACTTCTAAATCCTTTTCCAAATCTGCAATATTCCCTTGTCTTTCTGCAAGAGTTTTCCTCCTCTCTTCTTTTTTTATTTTTTCCGTTTCGTATTTTTTCTCATTCTGCTCACCCAATTTTTTCCACAAATCGTTGTAAATTTCCGTATCAAATAATTTGTCAAAATGTTTTGCTCTTTCGCTGTCGGTTAAGGTAAAAACATCTATAAATTGATTCTGCTTTGCACAAATCACAGACTCAAAAAAGCTATTTTCCACCTTGTCTATTTCTAAAATTTTGCCAACCTGTTTATAAACCTCTTTGCTGCCAGTCCATTTCTGCAAAGAATCTATATTAGTGAGATTTACAGTTGAATTGCTACCAAATTTCCGTTCAACTTCGTATTCTTTTTCATCATTGCCAATAAAGAGCACCTTTACGCTGCCGCTCTTTTCCCCTTTTGATACAATATCTGCATGTTTGCTGCGAACATCGGAATCGAACAAGGCAAAACCTATGGCTTCCAAAACCGATGACTTGCCGGAACCATTGCTCCCAATCAACAAATTTATTCCCTTCTCAAAACTCTGCTCATATTCTTTATGAATACGATAGTTTTTCAATTCGATTTTATTTATTTTCATTATGTGGAAATTTAGAAAATTTCTATATTTCCAAAAGAAACGGGTGGCGGGTTGCCGCTGTGCTTTGGCATGGAGGAAAGTCCGGGCATCGTAGAGCAGAGTGCCGGCTAACGGCCGGAACCGGCAACGGTATGGATAGCGCAACAGAAAATATACCGCCTGCTTGAAAAGGCAAGGTAAGGGTGAAAAGGTGAGGTAAGAGCTCACCGCGCTTTTGGTAACAAAGGCGGCAGTGCAAGCCCCACTCGATGCAAGACCAAACAGAAATGAGGCGTTGCTCGCGCTCCGTTTGCGGCATTTCGGGTAGGTCGCTGGAAACCATCGGCAACGGTGGTTCAAGAGAAATGGCAGCCACGCTTAAACGCGAACAGAACCCGGCTTATAGCCACCCGTTTCTTTATTGTATCCACCCGTTTCTTTTTAAAATCCAACCACCATTCCCAAAATAAGATTATGAGCATTGGAACTGTCTTCGCTCAATCTGGTTGAGTATTCAAAAGACAACCAAAAATTTTTCGTATTTTCCATAAGTTTCTCAAATTGGTTTCGTAAATTAAACGCTATTGAACCGCTGAAAAAAATCATAATATTTCCTCTAAATGTCAGGTCTAAATTATGCCCCAAAGTAAAACCCCAATCAGGCGTAGCCAAATAACCCACACCGCTTTGATAACCAATGCTCGAACCTATATTTGCATACAGCTTGCTGCAATCTGTTTCTATAGTTTCTTCTTTTTGTTCCCCTATGCTCGCTAATTCTTGCCTCAAAAAACTCAAATCAGTATTTTCAAAAGAGAATATCGGTCCTATAAAAAAAGCATATTTAGGCTGAATATCCATAAATTTTGCATTTAAAGAATATCTCTGATTCACAAGGCTATACTCGGAATCTATGTTCCCACCCAAAAATTTTATGCTGGCCCCACCGGATACAAAAGAGTTATAAGAATAACTGCCATGCCCTGTCCATGTCCATAAAGTTCTGCAATCCATGCTGTTGAGAGTACCAATCCCCATTCCCGCAGCAACTCCCTTAGCTTGCGCAATGCCTTGACCCGGCAACGGAACTCCCGCATATGAATGAGTGATGAACAATGAGCAGTAAGCAACGAAAAATATAAAACTTTTTATGCTAATATGTTTGCTCATTAGTACCCAACTTGCTCAAAGAGTTTGGCCACCGCCATGTTGTATTCATATACGGTAAAATAATAGTCTTTTTTCATGAGCAAATTCTTTTTATATGCGTTTGCCAAAAGCCCCGCAGTTTTACCCGGATTTATATCATATTGCAATGCAGCTCCCTTCAGCATGCCTTCCGTAGCCCTCAGTGCGCTCCTTGCGCTTTCCAACTTGCCTTTTGCAACTAAAAAATCTTCGTATTTCTCTTCAATTTGCAATGCAATTCCTCTACTCGCATAACTCTCGGTCTGTAGCAAAATGCGATGTTCTATGCGAGCAATCTTATAGTTTTCCCACTGGCTCCAAAGGTTCAGCCTGTATCTCACTCCCACTCCAAGTGCTCCGGAAATCTTGTTCACAGGGTCTTGTGCAAAAGCATTTTTTGAAAGCGAGGTGCGGTCTCCAGCCCATGATTTTGCGTATTCAAACTCTCCCACTATAATGAATTCCGGTGCGAGCCTTGCAGATGCCAATTCCATTAGCATGTTTGTCGCTTGCAAACCCGCATTCAAACGGCGTATATCGGGATGGTTAATGTATGCCCAGTTTTTTAACGAATCCAAGCTTGGCACAAAATCGGATATCGCAACGAGTACACTGTCGAGCGGCTGAAACGAAACCGAATCCGGCAATCCAAGAATGAATTTTGAAATCAGCTGTATTTTTTTTAAGCCTGCGTTTGCATCTAAAACCGCCTTGTCTATTTCAAAGAAACCGGCTTTGAGTTCCAGCAAATCCATTTGCGAAACATTCTCATCTCCATCATCAAGAGCATCTTCCATCTGGTCTAAGGCTCTGCTCATTTGCCTGTGGCCATCTCGCGCAAGCTTGTCCATTTCCATTGCCAATAAACTGCCATAGTAGTAGCTCAAAAAATCTGTTTTCAAAGAAAGACCTTTCCCCTCAAGCTCCATTTTTGTCTGTTCTAAATCTGCTCGCGCCGCTTTTAAGCCCATCTTCAGCTGCCCAAAATTCAAAGGCTGAGCTGCCTGTACCCTAGTTCCAAAGTAAGGACCCATTTTGGTAAAATCCCAAGACCTAACCGTTTCTTCATGGTAGTTCGTTTCTATTTTTAATCCGGGAACCACTCCTGTCAGCATATAAAGCTCAAACTTTGGGAGCAAGGCTCCGGCTTTAATTTGTTCAATTTTTCCTTCTTTTATCAAAGTAGCCATTTGCTTTTCTTTAAATCTAGGCTCATTTTTCAGTGCAGTTTCCACAAATTCGTCTCTACCCATACGGACAACCCCATCTTCCGCAAAGGAGATGGAAATTAAAATAAGCAAAATCAGAATAAAATTCACGGTGGTAATATAGTAACTAACGCTTAACTTGTCCGGCCGCCTACTAAAATAGAGTCAACCTTTATCGAAGGCTGCCCAACAGCCGCCGGAACATGACCGGAACTTGCACCGCACACTCCTGCTGCAAGCGCAAAATCATTGCCAATCATGCTTATTTTCGGCAAAATTTCATGACCAAGCCCTATAAGAGTTGCTCCCCGAACCGCATTACCTAACTTGCCGTTTTTGATTTCATAACCCTCTTCCACTGCAAAATTAAACTCTCCCGTTGCCGGATTCACCGAACCACCCGCCATTTTTGCGGCATAAAGCCCTTCATCAACGGTGGCTAACATTTCTTGCAGCGTGGAATTGCCGGGCGCTATAAATGTATTTCTCATTCTGCTAACAGGAGCATATTTATAAGATTCTCTGCGCGCACTGCCTGTCAATGGCAAATCAAGTTCCATAGCGCCAACACGATCGCTCAAAAAGTTTTTCAAAATTCCATTTTCAATCAAAACCGTTCTTTGCGTTGGAGTTCCTTCATCATCCACCGCCAAACTGCCCCAAACCCCGTTCAAAGTGCCGTCGTCTATGGCGGTTAGAACAGGGTGTGCAATTTGTTCGCCGAGCTTTCCGCAAAAGGGACTTGCCTGCCTGCGCACAGCTTCTGTTTCCAAAGGATGCCCGCAAGCCTCGTGGAAAATCACTCCGCCAAAGGCATTTCCCATAATAACGGGCATTTTTCCACCTTTTATATGCGGCGCACTTAGCATTCTCAAAGCTCGTTCTGCGCTGGACTTTGCCAAGTCTTTTACCGGCAAGCTGTCTAAAAATTCATAACCGCCCAAAGCACCGGGTGCCTCATGAGCAGAGGTTCGCTCTGAATTTTCCGCTGCAGTTGCACTTACGGTAAACCTTGTTCTCGCTCTGTTATCGGAAATTTGCAAACCTTCGCTGTTCCATATATTTATGTTTTGCACGGTATCTCCAATGGAGGCTTCCAGTTGCAGAATTTTCGGACTGATTCTAGCTGCCATGTTTGCTGCAAACAAGAAATCTTTTTTAAAAGATTGCCCTAAAATGCGAGGGTCTTTGAAGTTATCTTTGCAAAAAGATGTGTAATTTTGCTCTGCGCCAAACTGCGTTTTTTTTGTTCCTTTTTGATTTTTTGCAAGAGACAGGTTTTTTGCGATGTTCAGCAAAGCTTCCTCTGAAGAGTCGCTTGTGAAGCCATAAAGAACTTCCGTTCCGTATATCATTCTTATTCCGATTCCATAAACTATGGAAGCAGATGCTCCTTCTATGGCATTATCTTTTAACGATAGATACGATTTTCTCGTTTCTTCTTCATAAATTTCAGCGAAATCTGCTCCTGCCTCAAGGCAGAAGTCCAGAATTTTTTTAGGCAAAGCAGGACTCATTGTAAAGCTAATATAGTAAACGCTGACTTACTCGCTTGGGAGTGGGGCTCCCTATACCCTATACCTAAACATTGATTACTATAGAAATTTTGTAAATTACCATAAAAGTGAGGTAGATATGGCAATGGCGACAATGACAATGGAACCAAAGACGGTTAAGGCTGCGATGGACGAAATAGAGCTTGATAGACGGCTCGCTGTCAGTTTAGAACAAGCTGATAGGGGCGAAGGAATATCATTTGAAGTATTTGATAGACAAATGAACGAAAAATTTGCAAACGGATATTTTTCAAAAGAGAATGCAAAAAAAAGAATAGATGGAAGAATGAAAAATGGAAGACGATGAGTTAATAAAAAAAACTATGAGTCTTAATCAAGCACCTTCTATTTCCGTAATTATCTGCTCTCGTGATCCTAATGAGGTTATGTCTGTTCGGCGAAATTTATTGGGAACGGCAAAGTGGCCTAAGAGCTTGGAAATTATTATTATAGATAATAGAGAAAAGAATGAAGGTTTATGCGCTGTGTATAATCAAGGTGCGGCAAAAGCTAAGGGTAGAATTTTGGTGTTTATGCACGAAGATGTGTGGATGCTGGAAAAAGATTGGGATATTGTTCTTTTGAAAAAATTCAGAGAACTGCCGGAAATACAGATTTTGGGAGTTGCGGGGTCTTCTTTGTTAGCGGATAAGCCGTGGCCGCTGTGGTCTGTAGCTGATATTCCATACACCTTCGGCAAGGTTGTACACTTGATTGAAAAAAACGAAGAATTTTTTCTTGCGCTTTATAACGATAGAGATGGTGATCAGGAGGTTGTGGTTCTTGATGGTTTATGGTTTGCTGCAAAAAAAACTCTTTTTGAAAAACTCGCTTTTGACGAAAAAACCTTTCCTGCTTTTCATTTTTACGATATAGATATATGCATGCAAGCTCTTGAATTTGGAAAAAATTATGCTACAACGGATATTCGTGTTTTGCATAAAAGTAGAGGTTCGTTTGAAGGAGAGTGGGAAAAGTGGAGCAATGTTTTTGTTGAAAAATGGAAAGACAAATTACCGGTAAAAACTCTTAATGAGCCTCCGCTTTCAAAAGAATTGCAAAAAGCAGGATGCCTTGACTTACGTGGCAAAGTTAAAGAACCGAGGTGGTGAGCGAACAGCTCAAACCAAAAGCCAGCCGCTTAGGCTTGATGCGAAAAAAAGGGCGCAGCTTAGGAGGCTGAAAAATTGCAAAATGGAGGCCACAACAAATGTTTTTCTATTAACTTGCTTAAATATTAACATTCTGTAAAATACAAGGGAAATACAGGCAACTAAAAAACCGCTAAACGAAAAACCTATATAAACACTTCTGTTAAAATTCTCAAAAAACGGATTATATGGAAACAGCAAATTAAGCCATAACAAAAATTGCACAGCCATGCTAAACAAAAGGGGAAAAATTAAAGTTGCCGCAGACATTAGAATACCTCAACACTCAATCTAGAAATTTTATTTTGCAATATATTTTTTACACCATCTAAAAACTCCCTTGGCAAAGGTTTTACGGAGTTGTCAGCGGTTTTTCGAACAGGAGAATAAAGCTGAACGCTTAACAAATTTCCTGAATTTTCCTTGTGTATTCTTTGAACAACCTGAGAATAACTCTCAATTTCCGCTTCGCTTGGAATTTTACCCTGAGCTTCGCAAAGCATGGTCTGTATTCGCAAAGGGAACTTTGAAACTATAGATTTTAAATTGTCTTCTATTGCAGCAACACTTGTTTTTTTTAACGGACGATTTATAAAATTAAGCCATTCATCCGTACCCGCATCCAATTTCCCCCAAATTTCACCGCTATTTTTGCATAAATGCTCAAAACCATTCGCTAATTTAACAGCATTAGTAATTAAAACGAGTTTGGGAATATCATTTTCTTTTTGAAAATTTGCCAATTCCATGCACAACTCTTCAAAGTGCGGATAAAGAGTAGGCTCGCCATCCCCGCTAAGAGCAATGTCTTTAAGCAACCTGTTTTTTTCTTCAATATTTGGAAAATGATCGGCAAGTTTTGTTTTATGGTAAATTGATAACAATTGCTTCAATTCGGAAAAAATTTCATTAACGGTTGGTAGAGGCGCTTTTTTTGCCTCTACTCCACCGCGTGATTGACAATAAATGCAATCAAACGAGCAGGCACCATTCGTCATGCAATTTATTCCAATAGATAAACCACTCGCACGCCTTGAAATCACCGGATATACAAAGTCAAAACCCGCAAACCTGCAATTATGATCCGCCCAAAATTTTGATAACTCAGAAGTTAACATATAATCTCAACTGAACCGTATTCAAACTTTCAAATCTTGGCATACCTTCCACCGCTTCTATCCCAGCCGCTACACGATCTATAAGCTGCTGCTGAAAAGAGAGTTCTAAAAACCTGGTGAGAGCAAGGCGTAAATCAGCAGAAAGTTCCTCAATTCTGTACTCTTTTACTCTGCCCTCCGGAAAAAATATTTCGCCAATCAAATCAAGTGTGGCAAATCTTGACAGAGCAAGTCTTATATTAACGGAGTTTTCCCAGCCATAATCATAAATATTATCGGTTGCCGGAACAAAAACAGTTTGCATTCTATTAACCGGAATAAGCAAATTATTTCTTATTGTTTGCCTTGCCGCAAGTCCCGTTTGAAGAGAAACATCCAAGTTATTAGAAACTATGGGAAGCAAATTCAAACCTACACCTTCGCCAATGCGAAGCGGGTCAAACGGCGGGCTTATGCGAATTCTGTCTCCGCTAAAAACCCCTACGGTATCACCGTGGATACTTGCCCTGTGTATTGTAGAATCTAAATTAGCTATCCAGTAATATTCGGGAAATATATGCGTTTTAGCATGAACTCGAACATACGGACCTATCCAGTCCAGAGCGCGATAAATTATTGAGCTTTGAAACTGTAGCAAATCTTGGGCTATGCTCCATTGGGATTTCTGTTGTTCCTCCTCCAGCCACTGCATATTTTCTCTTATATAAAGTTCGGTTAACCAGAATGTTTTTGTTCTATTGTAGAGCGCCCGCATGCGCAAATCGCCGAGAGCATTCCAAACATAGGTTCTTTGCTCAGTGTCTTTGCCTAGAGATACCAACGTTGTGTAACTGGCAGAGCCACCCAATCTAAGCCCATAAGTCCAGCGATTGCTTCTTGTGGTATTTATACGCATTTTTTGCACACCACCGGCAACCAGCCTGCCTGTGCTTTCTTCAAAAACAAGCTCAACATAAGTTAACTCGCCCGGATTTACCTGAACTGTGATATAATTCAAAATGGAACTTGCATTTTCTCCGCTCCTGGAAATTCTATAAACCTGCGGCTGTAAAATCCATGTTTTAACGTCGTTCATTCTTTCTTGAGATAAGCCAAAACCTTTTCCAAAACTCTCACCGCTTCGCACATCAAAAATTTCATAACTCTCAGAAATAAATTCTCCGTCTTCATTTATGGTGTTTATCACAAGCCCACCCCACCCCGGCGGAACAAGAGTAGTTTTTCCTTCATTAACTTCTACTTCATATTCAATGCGCTTGTCTCTGCTGCTGGAACCTACAAACACTTTGTAGCGCCCATAAGGAACAACTAAACGAGAGCCCGGCTTTCCTACCCACTCTCTGTTAAAATGTTCTTTTGACATGGAATCTATTTTTACAGCAATGTATTCCGGTTCCAAACGGCTTTCGGTAAAGCGAGGCACAAAAATAGCACCCTGCGCCATCCCTATAAATGTTTCATCTTGGTTCAGCTGCATTTCCAAACTGGGAGCTGTCCAGCCTTTATTTTTGTAAGCGTCTTCTTCCTCTTCCTCAACTTTCTGCACAAGCGTTCTGCTTTGCTCCAAAGCCATTCTTGAATCTTTGATTTCTACGCCCGGAAGATCCGGAGACGGTATAGCAAAAACAAACTGAATACCCAGCATTAGAATGCAAAGCGAGGTTTTTAGTTGAGAATTGAGAATACCCTTTTCGCTGTAGAATTCGTTGCTTAATTGAGAATTGAGAATTGAGAATGGAGAATAACTCCACAAATAATGGCTATTTATGCGAAAATTATTCTCAATTCTCAATTCTCCATTCTCAATTAGATCCAAGTTTGCCACGTTAAATGTCTCCGGGTGGTGGCAAAACTTCCATTTCCGGTTCTATAGTTGGCGGGGGCACAACAGGAACAACAACTTGAGTTCTCGGCGCTGTCATTGAATTCATAACGGAATCTATGTCGGCAATAGCTTCGTTGTTTATGAGTTCCAGCAGCTCAGACAAACCTCGCACAACATAAATAGGCTCCAAATTGCTAACCCTTTTACGGTAATCCCACTCCCTGCTCCATACAATTCTCCTTGTCCTGTTATCTTGCAAATTCATGTTCATTGCCAAATGCGCATACCACTCGTCTTGGTTGTCATATTCTTCAAGTGCTCTCACAATTCCTGTTATGGTAAAATCAGGTTCTTCCACATCTATGCTCCTTCGGACTTCTGAAAATATTTTCGAAATCACCAAATGGCGAAACAGCATATCAGACACAAGATATTCGGGTTTAACAGCCCATAAATCATAATTGTAATAATGCAATTGATAAGGAGACTGCCTATACACTATATTATTGCGGCGATAAACCTCTGCCACATCAAAATCCCTCACTCTAACCGTGTACGGATAAGTGGACTGATTAAGCGACTCCTTTGGAGTTGGCACATAGTCAAGCTGATAATAGCTGGTTTGTATAACCCGCCCCCAACAACCGAGAAGCATTATGGCTACGAAAAGCAAAATTATTTTTCTTAACATTGTTCTACCTCACGCGCTGTTGTTTTTCTTCACCGCGAATTAAGAGAGATGGATTTTCCCTAACCTGACGACTAACATCGTTCAAATTTTCCACAGCCTCTCTCAAATAACGGATCATAATAGTTAAATCTTCTTGATTGCGGTAAACCAGCTGGTCGCTTCTTTTTGCCAAAAGCTCCAAAGCTCTTGCCGCATCGTTTGCGCTTTTGAGCACCGGAGCCGCATCCAAAGAATCTAACTTTGAATTCAACCGCGCCACCACAAGTGCCATATTTTTTTCTATTGCCAATAATTCTTCAACCGCAGTATTTGAGTTTGCCAAAAGCAGGCTTGTCTGTTTGGGAATCTGATTTATTTCCCTTGAATTCCTTTGCAAAACGGAATCTATCCTGGCTGTTATCTTATCTAAATTCGTTGAAATGGAAACTAAGCGTTTTTGATTTTGCTCATCTGTAATAACAAGCAAGTTGTTTAGTATACCTTCAACTTTTTCTGCTATATTTTCTGCTTGCCCCGTGATTTGCCTTAAACCGCTAACGGAAGATTGTATAAATTCACCTTTTGGGGCATACGGGTCATCAGGGGCGCCGCCGCTAAGCTCAATGCTTTTTAAGCCTGTCAAAGAAATTCCGCCTATCAAGTTCGCTGTCATGGTTGTTTTTATGGGAGTGCCGGCCAAAACTTCAAAACGCACAATAACAGCGGTTAAATCTTCGGGATCCACTGCCAAACCGGTAACCTGCCCCACCACAATTCCATTCAGTTTAACTTTTGCACCCGGGTTCAAACCGTCCACAGATTCTGTAAAACGAGTTTTATACGGAATATATTTTTCTGTTATTCTTTTGCCAACTAAAAACGCTACTGTCCCTAAAATCAAAAAGGACATGAGCAGCATGAAAATACCGAGCCTGATTCTCTCCGCTTTGGTTGTTTCCATTATTTACTCAATTCCTTTCTCACATTTTCAACTTCTTCCAAAATTTGTTCTTCAGAAAAACCTCTGTTGTGCAAAACTGCTTCTGCTAAAACAACAGCGGCTTCCAGTTCCTCATAACAAACTTTTACGCCAAAATTCTCCAGCGCATTTTTTTCTGAAATATATCGTGCTCTCGAATAAATTATCATTTTACTGTTCAAATTTCTTGCCGCATGAATTATAGGCAACCGCAAGTTCAAATCCGGCGGAGTCACAACCAAGTACTTTGCCCTTTCTATGCCGGCCACTTTCAAAATATCAGCTTTTGAAGCATCGCCGAAAATAGCAAAACCGTCCCCTTGATTTATTTTTGCAACCGTATCCACATTCATATCTATTACAACGGTATTAACGCCGGCCTTGGAAAGCAACTTTGAAACCGTGTGCCCCACCGGTCCATAGCCAATTATAATTGCAAGCTCGCTTTCATCATCTCCGTGTATATCGTAGTTTATATCTTGTTTAATTTCTTCTATTTCCTTAACCGCGCGGCGATTAAACAAATTCCAAAGCGCGGGTTTGCTGCGAAGCGCATTTTCCAGTTTAGGAAATATTTTGAATATGAGAGGGTTTAAGGCTATTGAAAAAATCGCAGTTGCAACCAGCACGCTCTCTGCAACGGCTGGCATTAAATCTAATTTTCTCGCCGCACCGGAAAGTATAAATGTGAACTCACCTATTTGAGCAAGGGCAAGAGCAACAGTCAAAGCTGTTGAACTGGAATGCCCAAAAAGCACGATTATAAACATGGTTACAAGAGGTTTAATCACAATAACCAAAGTCAGCAAAAGCAGCAATAAAGCCCAATTGCTTTGCAAGTGCAAGGGATCAAGCAGCATTCCAACCGAAACAAAGAATATAACGGCAAAAGCCTCTTTCATAGGCAAGGCATCTGCAGCGGCTTCTTGACCAACATTAGTTTGCCCTATTGCCATTCCTGCCAAAAAAGCACCCAAGGCAAAGGAGGCTTCAAAAATAAATGCGGAACATGAGGTGATTAAGAATGTCAAAGCCAAGATGGAAAGAATGAACAATTCTTGAGAGCGGGTTCTGGCTATTAGCGTTAAGAACCAAGGAATGAGTCTTTTGCCGGCAAACAAAACCACAAATGCAAAGAACGCAATTTTCCCCAGGGCAAGGCAAAGCGTTTTGAAAAATTCAAAACCACCAATGTTATCAATCGCATTTGGCAACTCTATTATAACGCCGATAACAGGCAAGAGCACCAAAACCAAAATGGCAGAAGCCCAACCAACAGCGATATGCCCTTGTGAGGTGTCTAAAATCTCGTTATCTGTTAGCACTTGCGTTAGAACAACCATGCTCGACACAGAAACGGAAATTCCCAAAATCAAGCCTGTACCCCAAGACCAACCCATTTTGTGTGCAATCAGCATTCCAAGGGCTGTGGTTACTAAGCCTTGTATGATGGCTCCGGGAATTGCGATTCGTTTCACATTCAGCAAATTTTTCAAATGAAAGCGCAAGCCTACGCTAAACATCAAGAATATGACACCTATCTCTGCAAGCTGATGGGCGAAGCTTGGGTCTAAAGATATACCCGGCACATGCGGCCCTGCTATTCTCACTACTATGCCAGCCGCAAGGTAACCAACTATGGGTGACAGCTTTATTTTTCGCATCACATAGCCCAAAAACACGGCAAGGGCAAAACCTAAGGCAAGCAATGTTATTATCTCGTAGTTCTGCATACAAGTAGAAGATAGAAAATAATAAAATGATAAGGGGGGAAATGTCCCAGGACCAAGGGCATATTCATATTGATAAATAGTATATATTTTTCTATATTATATGGCAATATGAAAAAATGGTTGGAGTATTCGGAAAATTTGCTCAAATTAGGTGAAAACGTGGGCGGCGTACTTTCGTTGATGGAGCTTTCTTCTGTGTTTAATGAAAGCTCCAAAATTTCTTTGCATGGAATAATAAACAAGTTTATAGAAGCAGGGATTTTGAAAAGATATAGCAGGGAAATTTACACGCTTGCTAATTTTGATTATTTAGTGCTTTCTGCCAAAATTCGACAAGATTCCTATATATCGCTAGGCTCTGCTCTTGCGATGCACCGCTTAATTGGCACGGAAAGCCCTTTCCAAATTTTTTGCATAACCCAAACAAAAGCTGCGGAGTACAAAGGAGCGCCAAATATATCTTATTATAAATTAGCAAAAGGGTTTTGCTTTGGTTTTAAACCAAACGAAAAAGGTGTTTTAATTGCCGAACCGGAAAAAGCGGTGATAGATACACTTTATTTTTATTTACGTGGAAAATATTTTTATTTCAACATATTTAGTGATATAAATTATAGCTTGCTAGATAAAGATATTTTTTTCGCACATTTGAAGCATTATAATAATCCAAAATTTAAAACCTTTGCAGAGAGATGCTTTTATGAGAAATTTTAGAAACACAGATGAAGCTGCAAATTGGCCG
Source organism: Candidatus Fibrimonadaceae bacterium (assembly GCA_031286305.1). Classification (GTDB taxonomy): domain Bacteria; phylum Fibrobacterota; class Fibrobacteria; order Fibrobacterales; family Fibrobacteraceae; genus Fibrimonas. Next base: position 26,057 of record JAITUM010000143.1, read on the forward strand.
GACTTCATTTGAGAATGGCAACAGCCGCAAGTAGCATCACAATTTCCCCAACTTATTTCTTCGTTTCAACTCCATGAAGCACGACTTTATTTCGTCCGGCTTCTTTGGCCTTGTACAGAGCATCATCGGCACGTTTTATAGCTGTATTCATATCAACATTAAGTGCCGAGGCAACTCCGAAGCTTGAGGAAACCCATATTTCCTTGTCTTCAAAAATTACCGGGCTTGTGCATATTTTCAGGCGAATACGATCTATGGCATCAAAAATCGCTTCATCGTCTATTTCAAATACAAACAATATAAACTCTTCCCCGCCATAGCGACCGAGCAGATCATAAGGTCTAATTGCTTCCTTCACCCTTAGGGAAATCTCTTGAAGCACTTTATCTCCCGCCAAATGCCCGTAGGTATCGTTTATTTTTTTGAAATAATCGAGATCAAAGATGCAAATATAACCTTTTGCATTTGCCCGATTCATTCTGTCAATCTGCCCGTAACTAAGTTCCAAAAACGACCGCCTGTTAAAAGCATTTGTTAGAGGATCCTTACTGGCTAATTCTTGAGCGTCATCCCTCACTTTTGCCATGCAGTTTATAGGAATATTGACATTTAGAGCAACTTTTCTCGCCATGCCATAACATGTTTCAGAGCCGCAAGCGCCGCAGTCGATATGTTGTTTTTCATAGTTTGTTTTATCCAAGAGCATATACGCGCTTTCAATATTACCTTCGGTAATATTCGGCACAACCGAATCAATAGGGTGATATTTCCTTAAAAAATGCGTAATATCAAATGTTTCGTCGTACTTTTTAAATAGCTCTTCAAAATATTCTTTGTCTCGGTTATTCTTCGCTGATTCCCTTGCCTTTTTCATTGCATTATTAATTTCAAATACCGTTTTATCATGAAGACTGGCGGTACCGTAATTACAGCCATCCTGGCAATTCAATACATCAAATATATCAGGAAGCTGATCGCGCGGAGTTTCGGCATAAGCATTCAGGTTTTTATATACGTGAAACCCTTCGGATTTGCTTATGTTAAATTTTTCACCCGTATAAAACTCAATGTTTTCTTTTAGACCGCCGGGCATTGGGTACAGTGAGCCGATACTGCTTTCATAATGGTCGAAATCCGTTTCTTTGTCACCGGAAGCGATTCCCTTGTTTTCCATATACTCAAGCAGCTTTTTGAAAGTGACATTATATTGCGCTACTCCTGTTTCCTCAAACTCAACAGCCTTTGCTACGCAGGGTGAGATCGCTGCGATTCGGTCTTTAATGCCCTCGTATTTTTTCATAAAAACCGAAGTGCAAGCCATTGGGCTGTGAACAGGCGACAAGCGGTCAAGAAGCTCATGGTGATAGATCTGGCAATACGTTACTATTGCAGGGCAGGGTTGGGTTATCATGGGAAGCTCACCATTTTTTTCGATATATCTAATATGCGCCCACGTGCAAATATCGGCTCCGAGCGATACGTCGTATATTTTGTTCACTCCACATTCTTTGAGGTAAGTGAACAAACGTTTATACTCCGGAATATTCGACCTGATCGCCGGTGCTGCCATAATCGATATCGGGATACCTTTTGACAGATCGTCAAAAAAACGCTCCGTATCGTCTTCATAATGCCTTGCCCCGTGTTTGCATACGGCAATACAGCGACCGCACATTACGCATTTTTTATGATCAACTTTGACCTTGATGTCGCCATGGTCGTCCAGATATGTAATATTCGCCAATTCCAGCGGACATTCCCTTATGCACCTGTTACATCCCGTACACAGTTTTTCTTTTGTTTCAATAAGTTCTCTCATAATTCCCTTATTCTCCTATCGAAAAATTAAAAATACCCTCCATAGGAGGCTCTAGAAACTTTCCTAAACAACCATAAAACTTCAAATATTGACTTCTGTCCATAAATTTAAAGTGAATATAGAAAATTATTAACAATGCCCATCCTTTCAATCCACCCAGGGCAAACGCATCTTATTTTTTTAATATGGGGGAATTTTCCCCCTCGCTGCAACCGCTCCGCGTTTTCCTGCATTTTCCTAAAAAGCCCATCTACAAACGCTCTACCAATTGTGCAGGCATACTTATTTCCGCTACCCCCAATGCGGGAACACCCTTCCCGCTTTACATTTCGCTGGTGAACCGTGCGAAGCGCGGGTAACACCCCGCAACGCCCCATAGGCATTAACTTAATCTTATTTTAACTCATAAACCTGCGAAAAATACCATTTTTTCTAGACAGACCTGCACTTCGCATGATTCACCAGCGATATGCTAAGCTACAATAACCCAAACTTTTGCTTTGCCTCGGTCAAAGAAACGCCACTATCCAAAAGAGCAAACAACTCCCTAGTTCGTTCCTCACGCCCCTCTGCACGGCCTCGCGCCTCGCCCCGCTCCTCAGCATAAGCCAACTGAGCGTAGCGGTCATTCTTGCCCATAAAACGAGCTAAATACTGATCGTACTCCATAGAGGAGAAATTAGAAAATTCAGCGCGGGTGTATAAACGGTCAAGAAGATCATTTTTGAAATGCGCAGGCTTTTCCTCAAATTCATGGGCATGGCGAAGCGAGTAAATGAGTTGGTCACCAAAACTCTCGCATTCATTGACACCTTTCCTAAAACGAGGCAGCACCACAAAAGCAAGGTTGAGGTAATTGTATCTAACATTGAGATTCTCATCGTTGCGCTGCGAAATATATTGCACTACTCCATTGCAGTCCGGACCGAAATCCATGTCGAAATCGAGGAAGTTGAGGGAATAGTGATTGGGGAAGTTGAAATCCCAAGCTATGCCTTTTTTGCCGGAGCTGGCTATTGAGGTGCCGGAATAAAAGAGGGCTCTTTGGATGAAGTGCTTTTGGGGCAATATCTGCATCTCGGTTATGAACCT
>JAITUM010000164.1 GCA_031286305.1 Candidatus Fibrimonadaceae bacterium
CCTTCACACACTATTAGGAGTTAATATGGCAAAAAGAGTTTACCTTTTTGGAAAGAGTATCACAGAAGGTGATGGTTCGCAAAAGAATTTACTGGGCGGCAAAGGAGCCGGCCTTGCGGAAATGGCAATAAGGGGGTTTAATGTTCCTCCGGGTTTCACAATAACCACGGAAGTTTGCACAGAGTATTATGCAAACAAACGCAAAATGCCCAAAGGTCTGGATGTGGATGTAAAAAAAGCGATAGCCACAATAGAGAAGCAAACCGGCAAGCAATTCGGCGGAAACAAGAACCCGCTACTCATGGCTGTCCGTTCCGGTGCCAGAGAGTCTATGCCCGGCATGATGGACACAATTTTGAATCTGGGTTTGAACGACACAACCGTAGAAGTGCTGAAAGCAAAAACCGGCAACGGGCGCTTTGCTTACGATTCTTATCGTCGCTTTATACAGATGTATTCAGGCGTGGTGTTGCACATTGAAAGAGCAAACGACAAAGAGCAAGATCCATTCGAAATGATTATTTCGGAAGCTCGCGATAAAAGAGGCGTGAGCCACGACAACCAGCTCCCTGAAGAAGATTTAAAATCCATAATTGAAAAATTCAAAAAATTGATTTTTGAAAAAACCGGCAAAGCTTTCCCAAACGACCCATACAAGCAGCTTGAAGGTGCGATAGGAGCCGTGTTCACAAGCTGGATGAACGAGCGTGCAATTCTTTATCGCCGCAGATATAAAATACCTGCAGAATGGGGAACCGCTGTTAATGTCCAGTCAATGGTGTTTGGAAATTTAGGTGATACTTCCGGAACAGGTGTTGCCTTTACGCGTAATCCTGCTACCGGTGAAGATGAATTTTACGGTGAGTTCTTGGTGAACGCTCAGGGTGAAGATGTTGTTTCGGGCATTCGCACTCCGCTGAAAATAGAGTCAATGGCAACAACTCCGCACATGGGGCATTGCTTCAAAGAATTGTGCGTTGTTCGCAAACAGCTTGAGAAAGAGTTTGGTGACATGCAAGACTTTGAATTCACAATAGAAGACGGTGAATTATATATTTTGCAAACTAGATACGGCAAGCGCACAGCAAGAGCTTATGTTAAAATTGCTCGCGAAATGGTTAAGCAAAAACTTATGACTGCTGAGCAGGCCATTGCAAGCGCAGATCCGGAAGCAATAGAACAATTGCTCGCTCCAGTGTTCGACAAAGATGCTTATCAAAAAGCTATTGGCGAAAACTGCATGCTCACAAAAGGTATGCCGGCAGGTCCGGGTGCCGCTACGGGAACGCTAGCATTTACCGCAGAAAAAGCGGAACGCTGGGCAAAGCACGGCCCTGTGATTTTAGCTCGTGTTGAAACAAGCCCCGAAGATTTGCGCGGAATGCTTGCTGCAAGCGGAATTATAACTTCAAAGGGCGGAGTGTCTAGCCACGCCGCTGTGGTTGCAAGGCAAATGGGAAAAGTTTGCGTTGTGGGTGCCGCAGATTTGGATATTAATTACAGCACAGGTATTTTAACTTGTGGCGACAGAATAATAAAAGAAGGTGAGTTCGTTTCCATCAACGGTTCCACAGGCGAAATTTTCAGCGGCAGAATAAATACCGCTCCGTCTGAATTGGTTCAGGTGTTGGTAGACAAAACGCTTGAACCGAAAGATTCCGAATTGTTTGCAGACTACGATTTTATAATGAAGCTTGCAGATAAATATCGCAGACTCGGAATTCGCGCCAACGCAGACCAGCCGGATCAGGCTATAAATGCGGTTGCTCTCGGCGCAGAAGGCATTGGTCTTTGCCGTACGGAACATATGTTCTTTAAGGGCGAGCGCATTAATTACGTTCGCGAAATGATAATTTTTGCTGCGGAATATGCAGAGTACAAAGCAAAGCTTGCTCAACGCCCGCACGATGCTGTTCTGTTGGAAAATGAATATCACGTTCCGATTCAGCATTTCCACAACGCTTTGGAAAAGCTGTTGCCAATTCAGCAAGAAGATTTTGAAGGCTTGTTTGCAGCTATGGGCGACAAGCCCGTTACTGTTCGCTACCTTGACCCGCCCTTGCATGAGTTTTTGCCGCAGTCCAAGGATCAGATAGACGAACTTGCACGCAAACTAAATGTGCCTTTTGAAAGAGTTTCGCAGACCATCAATTCCTTGCATGAGTCTAACCCCATGCTTGGGCACAGAGGCTGCCGCTTGGGAATTGTTTATCCGGAAATTTCTGAAATGCAGAGCCGCGCATTGTTCCGTGCAGCTTTGGCAGTGGCTGCAAAAAATAAAAAGGCTCCAAAGCCGGAAATTATGATTCCTCTCGTAGGTTTTGAAAAAGAACTTGAGATGCAGTTGGAGATTGTCCATCGTGTTGCAAAAGAGGAATTTGCCGCATCCAAACGCACCTTAGATTATAAAGTTGGAACCATGATCGAAATTCCGCGTGCTGCCATTACCGCAGAAAAAATTGCAAAACATGCGGAGTTCTTCTCTTTTGGCACCAACGATTTAACGCAAACCGCACTCGGCATGAGCCGTGATGATGCAGGGCACTTCTTGCCGTTCTACGAAGAAGAGGCTGGCATTGTAAAGAGTAATCCTTTTGCGACTTTGGATAATGAAGGTGTTGGAAAGCTGATGGAAATTGCGATTGATGGTGGTCGCAAGGCACGTCCGAACATTAAACTTGGCATTTGCGGAGAGCACGGCGGAGATCCATCTTCCATTGAGTTCTGCAATAGCCTTGGTTTGGATTATGTTAGCTGTTCGCCATTCAGAGTGCCTGTAGCTCGCATTGCCGCTGCAAAATTCGCTGTAAAAGTAACGCCTATTGAAACTAAAAAAGTTGCAAAAAATGCAAAAAATGCAAAAGTTGCAAAGGCGGTAAAAGCAGTGAAAACAGCAAAGGTAAAAACCGTAAAGAAAGCTGTGAAAGCAGCAAAAGCTACGGCGAAGGCGGTAAAAACTACGGTGAAAACCACAGTGAAAAAAGCGGTAAAGAAAGTTAAGAAAGTTGCGAAGAAGAAGTAGCAGCTTCATTAATTTTCTACCTTACCCTCATGCCCACTAACATTCCAAAAACCGCTGCGGAAATCCGCAGCTCCTTTATAAAATTCTTTGAAAGCAAAGAGCACCTCTTTGTTCGCTCCTCACCTGTTGTCCCGCAAGACGACCCAACGCTTATGTTTATAAATGCAGGCATGAACCAGTTCAAAGCCTGCTTTTTGGGCGATAATCCAAACAACTATAAGCGAGTGGCAAATTCGCAAAAATGCATTCGAGTTTCCGGCAAGCATAACGATTTAGATGAGGTGGGTCGCGATACCTACCACCATACATTCTTTGAAATGCTCGGCAATTGGAGCTTTGGCGATTACTATAAAAAAGAGGCAATTGAATGGGCGTGGGAGCTATTAACCGAGGTTTGGAAACTCCCAAAAGAAAGATTGTTTGTAAGCGTATATCAAGATGACGATGAAGCTTGGCAAATTTGGAAGAATGTGAGCGTACTGAAAGATAACCGCATAATGAAAAAAAAAAAAAAAAGCAACTTTTGGGAAATGGGCGACACCGGCCCCTGCGGTCCCTGCTCCGAAATTCACTACGATAAAGGAGATTTGGCAACGCAAGAAGCAACCTTCACAGACCCGGTGCTCGGCGTTAACGGTACAAACGAAAGATACATAGAAATTTGGAACAATGTTTTTATGCAATTTGAACGTGTGAAAAGCGGTGAGCTAATTCCTCTCAAAAATAAAAATGTAGATACAGGCATGGGCTTTGAGCGTGTGTGCGCAATTTTGCAAAATAAAAAATCAAACTACGATACCGATGTATTCTCACCCATAATTAACAAAATCGCCGAACTCTCCGGCATTCCTTACAACGAAGATTCAAGCGGAATGCCGCATCGAGTTATCGCAGATCACCTGCGCGCCCTCAGCTTTGCAATCGCAGACGGCGCACTCCCAAGCAACGAAGGTCGCGGCTACGTGCTCCGCAGAATTCTGCGCCGCGCCAGCCGCTATGCGAGGGTGTTAAACCAAAAAGAAGCCTTTATTTGCCGGCTTGTGCCAAGCCTTGTGCAAACAATGGGCGAAGCCTTCCCCGAAATCCGCGACCGCGCAGATTTTGTAACAGAAGTAATTCGCTCCGAAGAAGAACGATTCATAAAAACATTGGATGCGGGCTTGGAACGCTTCGAAAAAATCGCAAACGACAATCCATCCCAAATCCCCGGCGAACAGGTATTCCTCCTATACGACACCTATGGTTTCCCCCCGGATTTAACACGCATTTTAGCAGAAGAAAAAGGCTTGCAAATAGACGAAGCGGGTTTTGAAGTTGAAATGGAAAAGCAAAAAGAACGCGCCAGAGCTGCACAAAAAACAGGGCTTAGCGCCATTGGTTCCGAAGGCTGGACAGTTTTTGCAGAAGGTTCAACGGAATTTTTAGGTTACACAGAACACACAGCGCAGGTGAAAATTTTGCGTTACAAAGAAGACAAAGGTTCACTCTCAATTGTTTTAGACCACACTCCCTTTTATCCGGAAATGGGCGGCGAAGTTGGCGAAAAAGGAGTGCTTAAAAATTCAAATGTAGAATTCCAAATTTTTGATACCTTAAAAATAAATGATGTTTGGATTCATCGCGCAAAATTAAAGAGCGGTGAGATAAACGAAAAAAGCATGTCGCAAGAATTTACCGCAAGTGTGAATTTAGCAGAGCGAATTGCAACCTGCAAAAACCACACAGCAACGCACTTGCTTCAAGCTGCGCTTCGCAAAGTGGTGGGCGAGCATGTAACTCAGCAAGGTTCAAGAGTTGCTCCCGAAAATTTGCGTTTTGATTTTACCGCTTTTTCTGCGCTAAGTGCTGAGCAGGTTAAAGAGGTTGAAAATTTGGTAAATGAGAAAATTCAAATGTGCTTGCCCATAGCGGCCAATGTTATGAGCATGGAGCAGGCAAAAGAAAGCGGAGCGATGGCACTTTTTGGCGAAAAATACGGCGCAGATGTTCGCGTTGTTTCTGTTGAGAATTTTTCCAAAGAACTTTGCGGCGGTTTGCATGTTCAAAACACCGGCGAAATAGGTGTGTTCCGTATTTTAAGCGAAAGCAGCGTGAGTGCGGGCGTTCGCAGAATTGAAGCGACAACGGCGTTTAATGCGTTGAATGGTTTTAGGGAAGAATCTGCAATTATTTCTTCGCTAAGAGAACAGTTTCGCGCAAAAACAGAAAATATTTTAGAGCGAGTTGCTTTATTAGCAGACCAACTAAAAGCAAGCGAAAAAACAGCGGCAGATTTGCGGGCAAAAATTGCAGAAGGTCAGAGTGCGGATTTATTTAAAAATCCCTTGCAAGTCAAAAACATTCCTGTTTGGGTTTCTCAGGTGGGCATGGAGTCTAATGAGTTTTCTGCTTTGCTGGAAGGTGCGCAAAAAACAATGCCTTCGCATGGCATAGCGGTGATTGCAAATATTCAAAGCGATTCCGGTTCCATAGCGGTGATTGTTCATGATGAGTTGGTTAAAAAAGGCATTAAAGCTGGTGATATAGTTAAAAAGCTTGCGGAATTAGCTGGCGGCAGAGGAGGCGGCAGGCCGAATTTAGCGCAGGCGGGCACAAAAACACCGGAGAAGATTGAAGAGGCGTTGAAGGCAGTGGAAAAAGTGGTGGGGTTAGATATAAAATGAAAGTAGCAGTAGAACAATATACTCGCAAAATGCCACCGCCAATCATGCGAATGAATAAGCCAAGAAAACTTATAGCATTTGGTTGGTATGGTGGTAAATTTTCGCACCTTGACTGGCTTTTACCTCAATTACCAGATTGTTCGCATTATTGTGAACCGTTTGCGGGATCAGGCGCTGTTCTGTTGAATAAAAAACCTTCTCCCGTTGAAACTTATAATGATATAGACGGAGAAGTAGTTAATTTTTTTAAAGTTTTACGAGAAGAAAAAGAAACTCTTATTGAAAAAATTGCATTGACTCCTTTTTCGAGAGAAGAATTTGGGCTTGCTTGTGAACTAAATCCCAAATTATCAGATCTCGAACGTGCAAGACGTTTTTATATACGCGCTCGTCAAGTGCGTACAGGGTTAGCGCAAACAGCTACTATAGGACGATGGGCTAATTGCAAAAATACAAGTAGAGCTGGAATGAGTGGCGTTGTTAGTCGTTGGCTGGGTGGAGTTAAGCAATTGGAATTTATAGCAGAGCGTTTTTTGCGAGTGCAAATTGAAAATAGACCCGCTATTGATGTTATTAAATTATACGATAGCGAAAATACACTCTTTTATTGTGACCCACCATATATTCATGAAACTCGGGGTGATACAAAATCTTATGGCTATGAAATGGATGATTCTGCGCATAGGGAATTGGCTAAAGTACTAAATTCAGCAAAGGGACACGTTGCAATTTCTAATTATGAGTGTGACTTAATGGAGGAGTTGTATCCATCTGAAAAATGGACAAAAATATACAGTCCTGAGAAGATAATTCATTCCACAAAAGATTTAAGGCAAGAAGTTTTATGGGTTAACTATGATTTGAATGAATTGAGTAGGCAAAATTTAAAATCCACTTTTTCGTTGTTTGCATATGAATAGCATTACACCATTAAATATTTTAGAAAATTTATTTGAAAAAACAAATAAGAATTTGTCTAAAAGTAATATTAAAGATATAGAAATGCGGGAAAATATAGAATTGATTTGTCGCTGTAATGCTAATAAAGCACCTATTCGTTTTTTGATGTCATGTTTGCTTGCTAAAATCCATAAACCAAAAGTAGATATTCGTAAACCTTATACAGAAATTGAGGGAAATGATACTTACTCAGGACGATTTTATGATGAAAAATATGTTGAGTTATTCGTACACAAATATAATTTGCCTTGCAATCCAACAACAGCATATTTAACGCCTGCATTTAGAAATTTAGATAGAATTTTAACAACGAACCTTGTTTTAGTAGGAAGACCAAGAGAAGTTTATGTACTTGTATTAGAAATATTGGAAAAAGCTTACAATCAACCAAAAATTGTCGTTAAAATTTTGATAGAAATAATTCGCTTTTTATTGATTATCAAAAAAGAAGATGAGCAGAGAATGAAGCGATTAATTGCTGATTTAAATCAGGCTGATATATTACCTCTTTCTTCTGAGAAAATTATAAAATTGCTAACACAACATTTAAACTGTAAACATTCTAGCCGATTACCCGTTCTTATTGTAGCTTCTGCATATCAAACTGTAGGGGAACAAATTGGAGAAACAAGTAAATTACTGAAAGCTCATAACGCTGCTGATAAACAAACCGGTTCTTTTGGTGATGTAGAAATTGTTCTGACAAATGAAGAAAAAATTGTTACTTGCTATGAAATGAAAAATAAAAGAGTGACAAAAATTGATATTGATGTGGCCTTGCAAAAATTACCTAAAAATAAAATTGATAATTATATTTTCATAACCACAGATGTTATTGAAGTTGAAGTTACTGAATATGCAAATAGTCTTTACGAAAAAACAGGAATTGAATTTGCAGTATTGGATTGCATTGGTTTCCTTCGTCATTTCCTGCATTTTTTTCATAGAAAGAGAAGTTTATTCTTAGATGTTTATCAAGCAATGGTTTTATCTGAACCAGCAAGTGCAGTTTCTCAACCATTAAAGGAAGCCTTTTTGGCATTAAGAAGAGTTGCAGAAGGAGACAATTAGAAAATGAACTATATCCTTGATTTAGATGGTACTTTGGTAGACTCTATTGAAGATTTGGGGAATGCAATAAATTATGCACTCTCAGAGCTTGGTTTTCCTGTTTATGACAAGGAAGAAATCAAAGCCTTTGTTGGCAATGGCGCTGTAAACTTTGTTTTGCAAAGTCTTGGCAACAGGCAAGATAAATTGGAAGAGGTTTACAGGTTGTTTATGGAGTATTACAATAAACATTGTACAGATACCGTTCAGCCATACCCGGGTGTTGTGAAATTTTTGGAAAAAAATTCCGGTAAATGCGCAGTGCTGACCAATAAACCCATATACGAGTCATTGGAAATTTTGAGAAAGTTCAATTGGGAAAAACATTTCACTTGTGTTTTGGGCGCGGACACCGCTCCGGAACGGAAACCAAGTCCAAGCGGTATTTTGAAAATAATTGAAGACTCAAAATGGAATCCGAGCGAAACCATCATGGTTGGCGACGATATTCCCGATATTGGTGCCGCTAAAGCCGCAGGCATAAAAGTTGCGGTTGTTCTCAGCGGCTTTGGCTTAGAAGAGGAATTGTTGCCATTTAAGCCAGATTACATGTTTAAGGATTTTGAAGAGTTCGCTCAAAGCGAACTTCTTTAAAGTTTTTCTCCGTTCAAAAAATAAGCCTTTACTTCGCCGTTGGGCATAGTCCTTTGAATTTGAACACGAGTTCCGTCAAAATACAAGCGAATGTTTGGCTTGCCGGTTTCTGCTACGAGAGGTTTATTAATGGCAGTCACATCGCTTAAATTGGTAAATGCTACCAAATACATTAGGGATTGCGCAGTGCCATCGTTGGAATTTCTTCCCATTGAAACTGTTTCGCCAGCCAAGAACTCTTTTGAATACACCGTAAACAAACGGTCTTCTTGATTGTCATTCACCGATGCCACTAACTCCGTTGCAGTAAAATCAGCCAGCCACGAAGGTTTTGTAGTTACTCTGTTTTCATGAATAACATGTACAATACCATCTATTTTCATTTCAAACTGAATGATTGCAGAAGAAGATATGGACCGTCTTGTTTCCATTGATGAACTGATCCACTCCGCACCCAGCAAGCCTTCCGGAACGGATATGGTTAGGTACTCGCGATCTCCGTATGCTTTTTGCCCTACACTAAAATCACTTTTTATTGACCAGCTTGCTGCATTCGTTGCATCAAATGTGATTAAATTTTCAAAAAATACTCCGTTGCCAATATTCACCGATGAAGACACAGAGCTGGAACTGCTAGATGCCACAGAGCTTGAACTTGAGCTGGAGGAGCCTAAACTTGAGCTTGAACCGGAGCCAGAGCTGGAGCTGGAGCCTGAACCCGAGCTTGAGCTTGAGCTTGAACCGGAACCTGAGCTTGGTGATACTACAGCAACATTAAGAACAGGTGGCGGGAAGAAGTCCATGTCGCTTGCAATGTAGTAGCCTGGGTGAGGTGGCTGGTTGTAGGAGGAGTTTTGCCATGCAACGGCTACTCTGTAAACAGGGTCGTGCATCATGGTTACTAAGCGGTGAGTGGTTGGCATTGTGGTAGTGTAGATGCGCAGAGCATCGTTTCCAACCCGCCATATCACCTCTTCGCGCCAGTCGCCGAAAATGTCGGCTGTGAGGATGGGGGTACTTTTGGTGCCATTGTTTGAACTCGTACCGGTAGCAGTTAGGAGACGTGATCCGGTGTTAGTTTGTATGTTCCATTTGGCGATCTTATCGCCGTCAAGAACCTCGCGGGCGAGATCGCCATTCCACCAAATAACGAAGTTGTTTGACTTATTACCTGTAGAGCTACTGTTGTTTCCGTTGTTGGGGCTGTCTCCTAATCTTGTTCCCGACATATTATAAAGCGAGTTTTCACTTGACGACCAAAATTGGAATCCGGGTACGGCAGGGTCAAGGTGTGCGGCTACGCCGCGACCAACGTCGCCGTTTATGCGGTGGTTGAAAATTGTGTTGCCGTTATTTGCGTGTCTAAGCAAAATGCCGTGCCCGCCATCTTCGTGCGGCATGAAAATTTGCGGATACGGATTCCCCTTTATCATGTGGGCAACGTGAAGCGCGTCGCCGTGACCAAAACCTGTTGTGTGCATCCCCGTGCCGTCGTACTTGATAACTGCCGCGCCGGTAATTATGGAGTGCTTTCCGCTATTATCAACATCCGCTACGCTTAGCGAATGGTTGCCCTGCCCCGAATACGCTCTATTGCCGGTGGAATCCGAGTCAAATCTCCAGCGCTCTGTCAATTTTCCGTCGCGCCAATCCCACGCCGCAAAAGTCATACGCTCATAGTATCCTCGCTGAAACACTACGCTCGGCCGCTCGCCATCAAGATAGGCAACAACGGCATTGAAGCGATTTACACGGTTGCCTCCATTATCTCTACCTACTCCGCCCCAACTATTTACGGGGGCGGCAACAGGCCAATAATTGGCCGTTGCAAGCTCTTTTCCGGTTGCTCCCTCAAAAACGGTCAAGTATTCGGGACCGGTGACAATGTGCCCGTTTGAGTTTCTATAAATAGCATTGTGATTGGCATTCTCCGCCGGACCTTTGCTGATAAACTCCCCTGTGCCATCTTTCGTCCCCGGCGCAGTCTTCATTATTATTTCGGCTTTCCCGCAACCATCGAAATCGTAAACCATAAACTGAGTGTAATGAGCCCCAGCTCTGATATTCGGACCGAGGTCTATGCGCCATAAATGCGTACCGGAGAGCGTATAGGCATCAATGATGACATTATCGGTAGTGCCATTATTTGCGTTGTCCTGGGAATTCGACGGATCCCATTTGAGTACGATATCGTATACCCCGTTTCCGGTAAGATCGCCCACACTGCCATCGTTAGGAGTGTAGGTGCCGCCATGCTGACCTGTTTCGGGGCGGTTCAAATTGACTTGAAGGTATCCGGCATTATTCCCTTCTCTATTGGATATGATTAGCGCACTTTCACTTGCCGGTTGCTGAACATTATTGATTACTGCCCGCACCGTGTAGACGCTATTCTCTGCCGCGTTTGCATCGGTGTAGATGGTGGCTCCTGTAATAGGCGTGCTGTTCAGCAGCGTATTCCCGCGGTAAACATTAAAGCCAGTATTATATGGCTCGTTAGCGAGGAGCCTCCACGAGAGATAGTACCCCGACCCCACTCGTACAGCAATTAACCCACGATTCAGCTTCTCCACCTGCATAGGTCCGGCAAAGGCAGGCACCAAAAGAGCAATGCATAAGCATAAAACAGACAGCAATCTCATAAAAAACCTCCTTTTAGAAGAACCACACGTTTCAATATAGTAAATGTTAATTAACTCTGATTTCTCCGCTTGGGTATTAGGGTATGGGGTATGGGGTATGGGGTATGGGGAACTGCACAAAGAACGGCTTTTTTTGCTTAAAAACAACGCTTTTTGCACTGCCTATACCCCATACCCCATACCCCATACCCTATACCCAAGCGAGTAAATCAGCGTTTACTATAGTAAATACTTGCTGGTCAACCCAATCACACCACAATTCTTCTAGCGCACTTTGCGCAATGACCCACCCATTCACCGTATATATTCGGGTAGATTCTTGAGTACACCTTGCAGCAGTGGCTAAGAACACCCAGCCATTGCTTTCTGCGCTGCGGTGATTTGGAGTCCTTAGCTGTTGTCATCTTTTTGTTTTAGCTTGCGCCTGCGTTCTCTATCTAACCTTCTTTCCAAAGAACTTTCAGCACTTGCAATCTGTTCTTCAAGTCTTCTTGCTGAAACAAGCATTCTTTCGTCTGCGCTGTAAGTGCTGCGCAAACGCTCTAAATAAAATTTTGCAGAAGCAAATTCTTTCATTTGAATGTAGCTGTTGATAAGCAAAACAATAGCTTCTCTTTGGCGTGGGCTTTTGGGGAATTCATCTAAAAATATTTTCAGATAAATAGCAGCGGCTCCAGGCTCGCCCATACGCGAATAAAGCCTTGCAATTTGAAAATCATTTTCAGCCACTCTGTTGTTTAAACTGTCCAAATACATACGCGCGGAATCAAGCAAAGCGGAGTTTGGATACTCGGCTTCAAATCTTTGAAAATCTCTAATGGCAAATGTTGTATTTGACTGGTCGCGAGAATCTTTATAAGAAAGGTTGTAGGCAGATACCGCTCTGCGATATGTGGCTGTTTCCGCATAAGGCGAACTGGGAAAAAAATTTGCGAAACTTCCGTACTCAGCGCGAGCTTCCAGCCATTCTTTCAAGCGGAAATGTGATTCCGCAAGCAAGAAATGCGTTTCTTCAATAACTCCCGTTCCGGTACAGTTTTTCAAAATCTCATCGAGATCCTCTTTAGCTCTCCAATACTTGCCGGCCTTAAACCTCTCTTCCGCCGCCTTATATTCCGCCACACATTTATCCGTCAAAGAGCCGGTATAGGTTTTGGAAGAGCAACTTATTAGGGCTACGATTAGCAACGTGGCTAACAGCGTTGCTAGGGAGTGGGGTTTAGACATGGCAAACTCCTTTTAAAATCACATCTATAATGTGCAGTACATCTTTTCTATGGTTTTCACTTAACATTCCAAATAATCTTAATAACTGCAAAAATATGTCTGCATTATCTTTATTTACAATAAATTCAGCTTCTTCTTTTGATCTTGCCTTTCTACCTAGTAGTATAGGCTCTGTTTTTAGCTCTGTTATCGGAAAACATAAGTAAAGCATTGGCATAACTCCCACTGCCCTTTGTTTTTCCTTGATTGTTATTTCTGTTATAATTTCATATTTACCAAATTTATGAACAATTAAGGGATACTCTACTTTCGTTTGCAAAAAATTTATTCCGTTAAATTCTTTTTCTATAAAATTACTTCTCTTTATTGATAATTCTGAATTTAAATCAAAAAGATTTTCTTTTGGAATATCCACAAGAAATTTTTCCAAGTCTCTCAAGTAAGCTCTGGGAATAAAATTCCATTTTACCATATAATAAACATATTCTGACAATTCATAAAGAGCTTTTTCTTTGCCATTTGCTCCAATAAATTTAAAATCTTTTAATGTTGTTAAATTTAATTTCTCTTTTTCTTTGGTGACTACATCATAGCCTATTTGCCACTCTACATAGCAACTTTGAGTCAATTCTGTTTGACAAGTAGCAACTGGAATACCATATTCATTTAACATACTTCTTTGTTTAATTCTAACTTTTCCACTTGTAGCGGTTAATGGAACAGCAACTCTAATTTCTTTATTTTCTATTATTTCTTTTATAAACATATATCCATCCCTTTAAAAAGTTTATTGAAATAGTTTTGTACTCTTATTTTGGCGGAATTTACGTGTTCTGATTTTGGAATTTGAAATTTATTTGCAAAAATATCAGGGTGTTTTACGAGGCTCAGTGCGAAAAAATCGTCTTTCAATTTTTCAAAATCACTTTTATTAAAAGGAACATCTAAGTTGCCAAAATAATATGGAAGTTTGGAAGCTATATCCTTAAAAATGTCTACATAGCAATAATAAGGAAGTTTTTGTGGTTCTATATAGATTGCGTTTTCAGTGTCTTCTTTAATAAAAGTCCTTGACCTTTTTAAAGCGTTAATATCTCGCATTGTGAAAAACTTTAAATCGCTTGCTTTTGAGTAACGAGACGGATATTTTGATATATATCTGCAAACATAATCGAAATCTGAAATTGAAAATTCTTGTTTTTCCAATGTTCTGAATTTTCTTTGAACAATTTGCTCATAGCTTGTGCCTTGCACATTTTTTTCATAAACAGTTGCTACAATGGGAAAACCGTTGCTTTTAGACGTTTCGGAAAATTCTTGACTGTTAAAAACAACTGCATCTAAAAGCGTATAACTTTGCATTAGAGGTTTTAAAATTTCAAAATTAGCTTTTTTAATTAAATAAGAAAGCGGATGCAAAACCGCTATATAATTTGGTTTTAATTTTGCAAAGGCAAGCATAAAAGAAAGCCCTAAATCCCTAGTTCTAACATCTTGAGCTATTTCGCAAGGTTCAGCTTTTATTTTATTTTTTACACGAGAAGTCACATCGTTATAAGGCGGATTTCCAACTATTATTAACTTTTCTTTTTCTTCTATTCCGTATTTTAAACGAGAAATTTGAGAAAGCATATTTATTTTTTTAAACTCAACGTTTGAGAATTTTTTATTTGCGATGGTTAAAGCCATTGGATCAATATCTGTTCCAATAAAACGGACATTTTTCTGCGGAAATTTTTCCGCAAAAAAAGCTCCATAACCACATGCTGGTTCTAAAACAACATCCGCAAAATTCCCTTTAACATTTTTTGCTAAAGTTTCATAAACCAAATTCACCAAATGAGGCGGAGTATAAAAACTGCCTAAATTGGTTTTTTGGCTATGTGAAAGGTGCTTCGACATTTTCCTAATTAAATTAACTCCTCGAAAAAGTCATTTCCCTTATCGTCCACAATTATGAAGGCGGGGAAGTCTTTCACGGTGATTTTACGGATGGCTTCCATTCCTAGTTCGGGGAAAGCCAAAACTTCATTGCTCAAAATATTTTGCTCGGCTAATAGTGCGGCTGGGCCGCCTATGGAGCCTAGGTAGAAGCCGCCGTTCTTTTTGCAAGAAGCGGTTACATCTTTGGTGCGGTTGCCTTTTGCTACCATAATAAGGCTTGCGCCCTTTTCTTGGAAGCTGGCAACGTAAGAGTCCATTCTGCCGGCGGTGGTTGGGCCAAAGCTGCCGGTTGGTTTGCCGGGTGGTGTTTTTGCAGGGCCTGCATAATAAACTGGGTGGTTCTTGAAATATTCGGGTAAGTCGCCTTCTTTTGCGAGAACTTCCGCTAATTCGGCGTGCGCAATGTCGCGCGCCACAATCATGGTGCCGTTTAAGTAAAGCGGGGTTTTCACCGGGTACTTGCTTAACTCTGCCAAAACTTCTTTGATTGGGCGATCGATATTTATGCTAACAGGTTGAGCGAGACCTAAGGACTCGTAGCCGTCTTTGGGCAAGTATTGCTGTGGGTTGTTTTCCATTTTTTCGAGGAACAAACCTTCTGCGGTGATTTTTGCTTTTATATTGCGGTCTGCACTGCAGCTAACGCCAAGCCCAACAGGGCAGCTCGCGGCGTGGCGCGGAGCACGAATAACGCGAACATCATGTACCAAGTATTTTCCGCCGAACTGTGCGCCAATTCCACTTTTTTGCGCCAACTCAACAACCTTTGCTTCCATTTCCACATCGCGGAAAATTCTGCCGCTTTTGTTGCCGGTAGTTGGGAGGCCATCTAAGTAACCTGCGCTGGCGAGTTTAACGAGTTTTAAGTTTGCATCTGCGCTGGTGCCACCGATTACAATTGCCAAGTGGTATGGAGGGCAAGCTGCTGTGCCTAAATTTTTTATTTGTTCTTTTAAAAACTTTTCAAGACCGGCCGGAGTTAGCAAAGCTTTTGTCATTGGCCAGTAAAGAGTTTTATTTGCCGAGCCGCCACCCTTGGCTGTAAAGAGGAAATCGAAGCTATCGCCTTCGGTGGCGAGAATATCTATTTGTGCGGGCAGGTTGTTGCCGCTATTTGTTTCTTCGTACATTGTGAGCGGTGCAATTTGGCTGTAGCGCAGGTTTAGTTTGTTGTAAGCGTTGTAAACGCCTTCGGTGATGGCTTCGGTATCGTTGCAGCCAGTCCACACATTTTGACCTTTTTTTGCAAACACAATTGCTGTGCCGGTATCTTGGCAAAAAGGCAGAACGCCTTCGTTTGAAACAACGGAGTTTTGGAGCATGGTTAGGGCAACCAGCTTGTCATTTTGGCTTGCCTCAGGGTCGCTCAAAATAGCGGCAACTTGCTTTGTATGCGCAGGTCGCAGGCGAAAGCTCACCTCTGAATATGCTGCTTCGGCCATTTTAACCAAAGCCTCTCGGCTAACTTTCAAAATTTTTTTGCCTTCAAACTCAGCAGTGGAAATTCCAGCCTCGCTTGCCTTGGCTACTAAGTTATATTCTGTGGCATCTTTGCCGTATTGCAGGTTTTCTTCATATTCAAAAGCCATAAAATTCTCCAGGTTATGGGGAGAATATAGAAAAACCGCAACAAAACAAAGTAAAAAATGCGAAAAAAATCACATATTCAACAATATTTCCAACATTGAATTTATGGTTGAAAGATAACGGGCACTTGCTTGGTAAGTGTGCTCATAGCGCATTAATTCTGCTATTTCTTCGTTCAAATTAACGCCCATAACTTGATCTTGACGAGTTTTAAGCTGCTGCAAAGCGTAAACACGAGTGTCTAAACCCGCCATAGCTTCATTACGCTCAACACCAAGGCGACCTAAGGCACCGGCATAAAATTGGTTAATGGTTTGAGTGCTTCTACCAAACGAATCGCTTTGCATAACCGCCGCATCACGTAATTGGTAAATTGCAAGCGCATTATCCCCATCGCCAGGACCGGAATAACCGTTCTCATGATAATCAAATCTTACCGAAACCGTATTGGCAGGATCTCCAAAAGCATTGGTTGCGCTATATTTAAATGTAATTCGCCCAATATTATAATCAATTTCGTAATCCTTTCCCTCTTGCAAAATATTACCATTGCTATCCTTTATTTCCAAAGAATTTTTATAGATATACCTAAATTGATCATTAGCATCTAACAAATCAATAACATGCACATTGTCCGGAGGATCCGGGCTCAACTGCGGAACCACATACTCCAAACCGGTATAATTAAAACTTAAAGAAACCTGTCCGGTTACATTGAATTCAACTACTCCGTTAGGATCAATATCGTAATGCACTCCCTCTGTTAATAAATTTCCATCGCCATCTCTTACTATCAAATTATTATAATCACCGTATTTCCAAACATCTTCAGTTTGACCTGTAGTAACATCTAACATTTTTACTAGATTAGCAGTCTCTGTCGTTGTTTTTTTGCCACCTGCACCCGCAGCAATATTATTTATGTTGCTTGTTACAGCCGCAGAAAGTTGTATATTTGCCGCATTTAATTTACCCGGTTCGCTATCAAAAAAATCTATAAATGTCAAACCGGAAAGTGAATAGCCATTTTGATGAATTTTATTCACCTCGGTTATCAAACCTGCTGCAAGGCTGTTTATGTATTCTTCGTATTTGGGAATATCAACATCGCGAAGATCCATCAAAGCTCTAAGTTCACCCTGCTTGGGTTTGTATTCTTTTCCTGTTTGCGCAAAACTTATTTCTACCCTTGAATACTGGTAACCATCCTGTTCGGTCACTTGCGTTCGCCGCATCAAAAGCTCATGATTTTTTGCATTGCTAACAAGCATGTGCCCCGAAGTGCTAAGCTGAAGCACTCCGCGCTCATCTTCAAAATAGTCTACATCAATTAGCTGCGCAAGCTCTTCAAGTAATTTGTCGCGCTGGTCGCGGGTATCATTTGCTTTGTTGCCAAAAACACCTTCAGAACCCGATATCACCACATTACAGCGATGAATGCTTGCGGTAATTTCATTTATTCTGCCAACTCGAACCTCTATTTCATCGTTTATGGTATCTTTATATGAGCGTAGCTGGGTTGAAAGGTAATGGAACTGCCCCACCAAGCTTTGAGCTGCAGAACGAAGCGTTTCTCTTGCCCCCGCTTTTTCAGGGTTATTTGCAAGGTCGGCCCAGCCATTCCAAAAATGATTCAAAAGGGAATTTAAAGCATGATCCTTTGGCTCGCTAAAAATAGCCTCAATTCTGTCAAAACCAGCATCTTTTACCGAAAAATAGCCATAACGCGTATATTCTTCGTTCACCAAACGGTCTATAAACTGGTCGCGAGCCCTGTTTATGGAATAAACTTCCACACCAAAGCCCATTTGTCCATAAGAGCCATCGCGCCGCCAATCTGCACTCTGCTCTATGCGCTTGCGGGAATAGCCATCGGTAGAAGCATTCGTTATGTTTTGACCGGTAACGCTTATGCCAAGCTGTGCTGCCGCCAAACCTCGTGTTGCCACGTTCATGCTTTCAAATAGAGACATATTAAGGGATTTGCAAAAATCGTGCCAAATTATTTAGATAGTGGTTCAGAGGGGGGAAAATTCCCCCTCGAAATGAACAACCCTGCAAAAAAATATTCTAAGTGGCATTATGTCTTGGGAAACCATGCGCAATAAAATACCCTTGACTTTTGCTCCGAAAATTTGTTAGCGGAGCCACATTAATCCCTAATACAACGCACTGAGAACGCTGAAAGTTTACCGTATTCTTCCGTTTGGATTTGCACAGCGTTGGAATTGATTCTCGCAACACATGCCTTGTCTGCGGAAAGTTCAGATGCAGTCCACCAGCCGGTCAATTTTCCCAAGTAGTGAAAATCTTTGCTACGCTCAGAGCGATAACCCGCCGGCAGAGCAGCAAAACCATATTCATCTGTGCCACCGTTTTTATCAACCCACCCGTTAGTGGATTTAAGAGCCGTTGCCGCTGTGTGAACGCCTATGAACTTTGCAAGCTGAAGCCATTCAGCTTTGCTGGGCAAATGCCAACCCACCGGACAAACACCAAGAGCCGCTGCCCAACTATAAAGCCTGCCGTAAAGCTCACCTTGTTCAGGATTATTGTTATAGCAAAAAGAATCATCAATTTCGTAGTTCAAGTTTTGCGCCATCCAAATTTGAGTCCCTATTCTAACGCATCCATAACTTTGCCCATCACGCTTATCAATAAACGGCGGAAGCTCATTCTTGTTAAACGCCTCATTTATAGCAGGTTGCAAAGCCTGCGTCAAATTTCCTTCGTATTCTTTACCATCTATAATTAATCTTATATGCATCTTGGGGTAAAATAGAAAAAAAAACTACCCCTAATTCAATGACGAATATAGCACGAATTCCAAAGCGGAATGCATTTTTTCCGGACCGGCAGGTCTAGAAACAAATTGCTGAACACCAAAGGCAACATCAGATTTTTGCAAAGCCTCTGCAAAGTTTAACAGAGAAGGATAGTCCGCTTCTGTGGTGGTTCTTAAAATAACCCTGCGATACGTATTCAAATCTTCTTCAATGGGTTTTTCCCAGCCTACCAAACGCACTTGATTGGCAACTGCCAATGTACGCAAAGCCATAATTTCCGATTTCACTCTCGATGGCGGCACTAACTGCGCCGATTTCAATTCCGATGAAACCGGTAGCATTGTGCTGCCGTATACAACGAATTCCGTACTGCCATCTCTAGCTATAACCGAGTCCCTCACAGTAACCATATCCGGCATAACTTTAGACCTCAACTGATCCATATAAGCACTAAGGGTGCGGGAATCCTGAGCTATGGCGCGAGCAAAATAATAATTAGGAGCTTGATATGCAAGATCCAAATAACCTATGCCATCTGGCGTTGCTTTATAAAACGTGCTCAACATAATGTGAAAAGATTGTTTCTGAAAAGGAATCCTATTGTTTAAAGGTTTGTCTCTATACCCCGTTATCTGTTTGCTCGAAAAGAAAATATCCGGACGCATAGTTTTAACAACCTCTTCAACAGAACCATTAAGCGGAATTGTTGGATCGTCTATTCTGGTGCCATGAGCTGTTAGCCTTGCTGCACCAGCTTCGCGCAATACCTGCGTAGCGGCAGTTTCTTCGCTCAAGCCAAGAACATCCACAACGCTTTGTGGTATAACATCACGCAAAAAACTGGGCACGCCAAAAAACTGCAAATAAAGCACGCTTGCTATCGCAAAAATAACCAACATGTAAAAAACATTGGCTATGGTACCAAAGCGGCTTTTCTTTTTTTCCGGCTTTTTTTTCTTTGGTTTAAACTTTACCTCTTTAACAGCTTGCGGCGCAACTTTACCGGAACGCGATGGCGACGGCGACGGCGATGGTAATGACGATGGTGATGGCATTAAGTTGGATTTAATCATTTTACAAAAACTCCGTTTTTTCCCCTACACGCACAAGGTAACACCTATAGCACCTAAACACTGTGACAAGTCAGAAAAATTCCCACTTTTTTCAAACGAAAACTTTGGAAGCGAATCCCAAAGTTGCGTATTTATCAATTCTTTTTTAGCCTCTGCTGCAAGCTCAGCCATAAACTCAACATCTGCAGAAAGCTCACCGCAAATCTTAACGTTTCTTTTTGCTTTTGATACTTCTTTAAATCCGCTCTCCAATATATCAACTATTGCCCTTGAAGAAATGTTATCATTGGCTAGCAGCCTTATGGCAAGGGGACCGGTTTCGTCTCCCCAAACGGCAACAACATTTCTTTTATCCGCTTTTAATATACATTTCGGAGAGCTTAAACCCTCGGAACATTCCAAAAGGTTAAGCAAAGCACAAACATCAGCCATCAGGCAGCGCGGGCTAAAACCGCTCTTTACCAGCTCCGGAGAACAAAAGTAATTTACAAGCTTTGTTTGCATTGCCGTTACAATGGCACGCTCAGGTTTCTTTGGGTTGGGATAAAGAACCACATCCGCTTGATAATCGTTCATTTTTGAGCCTGTGGCCTGTGTAAATTCCCAATTTACATATTCACGAACGTTTTCCACTTCTTTTGGAATTGCGACCAAACGCATTATGCCATCGCAAACCGAAAAAGTAACTGCTATTAAGTCTATCTTAGGGAGCAAGTTACTGCGCACCCACGAGCCTACAATGGAGGCATAGTTTGAAGCCTCGTCTATTGAGTCTCCCGAAACAGGAATAACATCCACCTTAATAACATACCTGCGCTCAGGTTCAACCAAAGCGACTTTCAACTTATCTTGGCCTATTTCTACGCCTAAACAAACTTTTTGCACAGCCATTACTTAAGTAAAGTAGAAAATTAAAAATTCTACATTACGCTCATGGCAAAATATTTATGCGTAAACGTGGACCATATTGCAACAATTAGAGAGGCTCGCAAGATGCGTGAGCCGGAGCCTGTAGCTGCAGCAATACTTGCAGAGCTTGCCGGTTGCAAAGGCATAACGGTACATTTAAGGCAAGACCGCCGCCATATAAATGAGGGTGACGTGCACTTGCTGAGACACACTGTTGTTGGTTCTTTGAATTTGGAAATGGCTGCGGTGCCGGAGATGATTCAGTTTGCTAAAACTGTGCTCCCCAATATGGCAACTTTGGTTCCGGAAAGCCCAAACGAGATCACAACCGAAGGCGGCTTAAATGTAGAAGCCAAAATATCTGAAATTACAACGGCTGTGCAGAGCTTGCAAAGTTCCGGCATATTGGTTAGCTTGTTCATAGAGCCTAAAATGGAGCAGGTAAAAGCTGCCCGCAAAACTGGCGCAGATTATGTGGAGTTCCATACCGGGAATTTTGCTGAAGCCTTTGAGCGCCGCAACGAAAAAGAAGTTGAACTGGAACTTTCAAAACTGCAAGACCAAATAAACTTTGCGCTCAAAAGCGGATTAAGAGTCAACGCCGGGCATGGTTTAAATTACCGCAACATACATCGAATTGCAGAACTCAGCGGAATAGATGAACTCAACATTGGGCACAGCATAGTAGCCCGTGCCGCTTTGGTAGGAATGGAAAAAGCAGTAAAAGAAATGCTAAAGCTGATTGGGAAATAAGCTATCGGTTTTTTACATTTTCGGCGAGTAGCCTTCCGTAAATAAAATTGCAAAGTTTGGATTGCCGTTCTTCGTTCAAACTTATGAATTGCACACCGGCTTTGTAATTGAAAATGGAAACAATTTTTAGGTCAACGTATAAGTCCAAGCTCTTGGCTATTAACAGGCAATTTTTTAACACATCACCGGCAACCATTCTTTGCACAGGAATTTTTTCCGGCGACCATGAAAGCTGCAAGCCACCCATGGATATGTTGCCCACTCGAACAGGATATTTGTTGCCGTTTCTTGCAGTTATCAAAAGCTGAGCGTTTTCATATTCAGGAATATCAACACGCGTAAATTGTCTTTTATCACGCACATCGCCAAGAGACTCGGCTATGGCTTCTATTTTGTTTATCAATACCTGTTGCCCCGCATTTTGAATAACAAAATTTGAACAACCTATTCTTATCAAGTTTGTGACACATTCATGAGTAGGTTTGCTTAGAATAACAACGGGTATAACCGAGCGTATCTGGTCATCTTGCCTCATAAATTTCAGAAATTCCAAAAGCTCATTATTTTCTTGGGAATAAATGCATAAAAATATCGGGTACTCGCCAGATATTAAAGCGAGCGTTGCATAGGATATGGATTCTACAGCCTTGGGTACAAACCTTTGATACATTAGCAGGCGAACAAGTTTTTCGCTCTCTACCGCATCGTTTGAATAAATAAGAATTTTAGAGCCTATAGCCATGGGTTATATCACTTTTGGGATTGCAAAATGGTGGTTTTCTTCTTGGGGTGCATTCATAAATACCTGTTCATAAGAGAGACCCGGCACCGGTACATCTTCTCTCAACAAAGAAGCAGAGCCTGCGGTCATAGGTTCTACATCCTTTAAATCCAGCTTTATCAAGTTTTCCATAAGCTTCAGCAAACCCTGTAGCCTCTCCTTAGCCTGCGCAGCTTCTGCTTCCGAAAGAGTTAGCCTTGAAAGTTTTACCAACTTGCCTATGTCTATAGATTGGGTCATGGGCAGTAATCTAGTAATTTCTAAATTCTCCTTATGCTTTTGGCGCTGATAGGTTCAAACGAATTTGCGAAAGATGAAAGAATTGCCGAGTTTTGGAAAGAGTCTCTGGTAAATGGTTCGCAGCGTAGGGTATTTTTTGCATCTGATATAAGAGACGACAGCTCACTGGTGGGAGAGATAGCGCAGGCTTTAAGCCCTTCTTTTTTTGAGCCGGCAGCCAGTGTGCTGGTTAGGCACTGCGAATATATACTTGCAGAAGAACAGCGGCGTCTTGTGAGTTTTTTGACTGCAAACCAAACAAACGATGGGTTTTCAATAAATTTGGCACTTGATTTCTTTGATATAGACAAAAAAACTGCCTTGTGGAAATTTTTAGAAAAACAAAAAGCGGTTGAATTATTTACTCCTCCCAAGTATACCGACGCCATTCAAAAATGGATAATTGAGCATGTTCAAAAACATTTTCAAAGAAAAATAAACTTTGCTGCCGTTCAATACATTGCAGATGCCATTGGCGGCGATACCAAGCGCATACACAATGAAATAAGAAAAATACTCATATACGATAGCAGCATACAAGAAATAAATATGCAGCATTGCGCGCTGTTTATAAAGCAAGATAGAGAAGTTCCCGCTTATGAATTGCAAGACCCTTTTGGTTTTAGAAACCTTGGAGTATTTTTGCCCAAGTTTCGCAGAATTTTGGCAGAAGAAGGAGACGATGCTGTTATGCCTGTGATTGGCGCGCTCAGAAGTCACAGCTTAAATCTTTTGCACATACAAACCATGCGGGCAAAAAAAATACCTGATTATGAAATAATAAATCGAGTTTTGCCACCCAACAAGGCTTTTACTTACCAAAAGAATCGCCTGCCGGAGCAAAGCTCCCAGTGGCGGCTCGGTAGCCTTCAAAAAACTATTTTGCAGTTGGATGAGCTTTCTTACGGAAAAAAGACGGGGCGCTACGCCGACTTGCCGTCATTTGAGCTGGCAATTTGCAATTTAATATTGTAGTAAATGCCCACCCAATATCCCAATACCCTTCTCAATCTGCTCAAGTGTTGCGTTTGAAAAGTTCAACCGCATTGTATTCTTGTTTCCGCCAGCCGGGTAAAAATGCACGCCGGGCAAAAAGGCAACGCCAAGGTCAACCACTTCTTTGAAAATCGCAAGCAAGTCACGGTTATCATTGAAATAACCCCACACAAACATACCGCCTTGAGGAACTTGATACACAAAGGATTTTGGAAAATACTTTTCAATGCATTCTATCATCTTGTCGCGCTTTTCTTTATATATCGGGATAATATTTTTTAAATGCTCGGACAAACCGTTTTTAATAAATTCCGCCGCAACAAGCTGGCTGATTGATGCACAGCAAACATCCGTTGATTGCTTTGCTATAATAAAGCGCCCTATCACCGCAGGGTTTGCAACTGCTACCGCAATGCGAAGCGAGGGTGCTATTATTTTTGAGAAACTTGCCAAATAAACCACATTCCCGGTCTTGTCAAAGCACTTAACAGATGGCACTGCCGCACCCTCAAAGCGAATTTCCGAATAGGGATCGTCTTCCAAAATCATCACTCCGTGCTTTGCAGTGATTTCAACAATTTTTTGACGATTTTCAGGGCTGTAGGTACCGCCTGTGGGGTTGCAAAAAGTTGGAACAACGTATAAAAACTTCGCTTTATGCTCTGTGATTTTTTTCTCCAAATCAGCTAAATCAAGACCTTCATTATTTGAATCTACCCCAACCGCTTTTCCTTCGTAAGTTTCAATAATCTGCAAGGTGGAAAGGTATGTTGGGTTTTCTACCAGCACTACATCACCTTTGTTCACAAAGGTTTTGCACATAAATTCAATGCCTTGTTGCCCGCCGGAAAGAACAATCATTTCTTGCGTTTCGGCGTTAATACCCTTGTATTCAAGCAAAAACTTTTTCAACTGTTCCATCAAGGCTGCTTTGCCTTGCGTTGATTCGTATTGAAGGCATTCAATAACGCCATGCTTTGACACAAGGCTCTGCAAAATTTCATCGATTTGCTTTGAGGGCAAGGTTGGTGTGGAGGGCATGCCGCCGGCAAAGGAGATAATATCGCCTTTTTTTAAAAGGTCGAAAATTTCCCTTATTGCGCTACCTTGAACGTTTTTCAATCTGTCGCTGATTTTGTATTCCATGTGGAAAATATAGTAAAAAAGATTAACTCACAAATTCTCTACAGCTCTCTAACCCTATCCACATAATTTCTGCCTACCGGGATTACGGTTTTTGAAACATCATTCAAAACAACAGATAGTTTGCCGGGGAATTGGCGGCGAATTTCCGCTATCCTGCTCACAGCAACCAAATTTGCACGGTGAACCCTAATAAAAGCCTCAGGATCCAGCTTGTTTTCCAAGTCCACTAAGGGAGTATCTATTATATAACGGTTATCATTTGCAAAAACTGCAGTGTACTTTTCATCGCTTTCAAAACGCACAATGTCTGCCGCGTTTATCAGCAAAGTGCGGTCGCCTATTTTTACCTGCAACCTTTGCAAATATTTCTCGTTTCTGTTTTCCATCAAATGCTTCAGTTTTTCGTAAAGAATTTCAGAACCATTATCTTGTTTTTCCAAAGCAGCAAGCTTTTCAAGCGTTTGCATAAGCCGTTCTTTTTCTACAGGTTTCAGCAAATAATCTATGGCATTTTTTTCAAAAGCCTTTATTGCATACTCGTCAAAAGCTGTAACAAAAATCACATTAGGAACATTTTCCTTTGGAATTTTAGCCAAATCTTCTATCAGTTCAAAACCGCTCTTGCCCGGCATTTGAATATCCAAAAAAACAGCAAAAGGCTTATTTTCATTTATTTTAGCAAAAGCCTTGTCTGCACCATCGGCTTCGTCTATTTCCAAATTTTCATTGCACTCCAAAAGCAACTTGCGCATTCTAACTCGAGCAAGCGGCTCGTCATCCACCATCAAAACCTTCATGAAAAAACCTCCCATTCCACAATCTGCCGTTTTTCTCCGTCAATAGCTAACCCCAAAACCACCGCATTGGGGTAAGGCTTGGCATAACCATTATCAATAATCTGTTGCAAAGCCTGTTTTGCCGTATCCGGAAGCATTTTAAGTTCAAGCACAAAATAATTGCCGTTCTTGGACTCAATAACCAAATCTGCTCTGCCCTTGTTCGTTTGAACTTCGCCGGAAACAACAACTCCTGAGCCACGCAAAAAAGCAAGCAAGCAAGAACGGCAAAGCCATTCCTGAGCGGTCATCTTATAACCCCTATGTTTAATATTCTGTTTTGCAGCACCATCAAAATCATTATGCGGAATACTCGCAAGCAAACGATTGAAAACATCAACAAGCTCTTCAATGTTTTTATCGTATAAAGCACTGCGCAAATCTCTATTGTAATGCAAATCGGACTCGTTCTTGAAAGATAAAATATTCCGAGCAAGAAGCTGACTCATTGAATTCAGAACTTCTGTGTTCGGGTAATCCAAGTTATAATCATCTTTAGTTCCGGGACGCAAGCTCAAATAGCCGCTCTGATACAAAAAACTTTCGGGAGCAGCAGCTTCTATTTCCTTGGGAGGACTGAAAATAAAATCCTCAGAAACCGATATTTCTTTAAATTGCTCAACAGTTAAGTTTCGGTCTTTAAGGTAATCCGCTAAAAATTTAGAAGTTCCGGTGCTAATCCAATAGTTTAAGAATTTTTTTTGTCCTAAAAATAAAAGAAAGGAAAAAGGGTTGTAAAGAAAATGCTTGCCGTCAAAGCAAAAACCATCGTAGTAGTCCTTGATTTTCTTCATTAAATCTTTGAAGGAAATCTCTTCTTTGTTTGCAAAAGCCTCTAAATGCGGGGTAAAGTTTTTATAAATTTCCTCTTCCGTTAAACCGCACATTTCACCATAATTTTCATCTAAAGAAATATCGGTTAGATTATTTAGCGTGCTAAATATTCCCATTTTTGCGGTTTTAGTTATGCCGGTTATAAAAACGAATCTTAAATATTGCTCACATATTTTAATCTGCTTATAGAATTCACGCAGAATATCACGAACTGTATTTGCCATATCCGGATTGTTGAAATAATCTGTATATGGGTTATCGTACTCGTCTATTATAAGAACTACTCTTTTGTTGTGCTTCTCAAATGTTCTTTCAATTAGATAATTCAACATATTGACAGGTAATAAATTCTCATTTTCTTCAATGCCTAAACGCCTTGCTATGGAGTTAACCATATATAGCATCGACTTTTCCATACCATCCAAGCCGGCGGTAGTGGCTACCCCGCTCATATCCAAGCGAATAACAGGGCTAGGTTCAAAACCCGGTCTGTTTAAAAACTCCTCTGCGTATAAACCTTTGAACAATTCTTTTTTGCCTTGAAACAAAGCTTCAAAAGTTGAGCAAGTTAGGCTTTTGCCAAATCTGCGGGGACGAGCTAAGAAATAAACTTTCCCGTTGTCTATTAAATTTACAAGGTACTTAGTTTTATCAACATAAACACTACCATCTTCGCGTATATGAGCGAAGGTTTGAATGCCAGTGGGCAGGATGGGGAGTTTAGGTTGCATTGGGTTAAGATAGAAAATTACATCCACTACCCTTGACTATAGGCTTGACAAGCGCAGAAAATTTTGCTATATTTACCTTCAACATGGAAAATGTTGTTCAAAATTATTTTGTTGCAGGTGTGTTTCATACTCAAATGAGTTCGCATAAAACTACTGCACAAATGAGCAATTTTTGCCCCCCCGCCCCCCCCCCCCCCCCACCCCCTTCCGCCTCCTACACCCTCTGTTTATCCTCTCGTCCTACTGGCAGTT
>JAITUM010000261.1 GCA_031286305.1 Candidatus Fibrimonadaceae bacterium
ACTCAATGTAGTGGCTAGTGACTAGTGGTTAGTGACTAGTTAAAATACTTAAATCATGGTTTTTGAGCAAATTTAGCTGTTTTTTTGCAAAATGCTAGCCACTAGCCACTGACCACTAGCCACTACCGAGTAAATCAGTATTTACTATATTCCTCTCTATGAAATCTATCAAACTTTCGCTGTTTTTTCTATTTGTTTTCTTTGCCATATTCACTGCTTGCGGAAAACCATCTGCTTCAGCTAAAGGCTCTAGCGACTTTTACGAAGAAGTTTCGCGCCTAAACAAGTTTCTCTCCGAAATAAACCGGAGATATGTAGAAGAAGTGGATCCAAAGGAAATAACAGAAGCCGCCATAAGCGGGATACGTTCCGTGCTGGACCCCAACACTACGCTTATGAACCCGGAAGCAAATGAGAACCTAAAGCTGGCAACAGAGGGTGAGTTTGGCGGTATAGGCATTACCATAGGCATAAGAGGCAATATGCTAACCGTGGTTTCTCCAATGGTGGGAACTCCCGCATACAGGCTTGGCATAAAAGCGGGCGACAGAATAACCCAAATAGACGGCAAACCAACAAAAGACCTGAATGTAGATGAGGCTGTGGGCAAATTGCGCGGCAAAATCGGAACCGATGTCACTGTTACAATAGCGCGTGAAGGAATGGTGGCGCCATTTGATGTGACCATCACAAGGGCAAAAATTGTAATTCATGCAGTTGCATTCGCCGGAATGCTAGATAAAGACATTGGCTACATACAGCTGGTTACTTTTAGCCTAAAAACAGCGAGCGAACTGGAAGAAGCCATCAACAAACTTAAAAAACAAGGCATGAAAAAGCTGATACTGGATTTGCGCACTAATCCGGGCGGGCTTTTGAACCAGGCTGTGGAGGTTAGCGAGTTGTTTTCAAAAAAAGGAGACCTTATAGTCAGTGCTAGAGATAATAGACGCAACCATAATATAAATGTTGAATATAGAGCAAGAAGAAATGGTATTATAGATGCAAACATTCCAATTGCCGTGCTTGTAAATCAGGGAACGGCAAGTGCTGCGGAAATTGTTTCCGGATACTTGCAAGACCATGACAGAGCAATAGTAGTGGGTAAGCAAACATTTGGCAAAGGAAGCGTTCAAACGGTGTTTCAACAAAACAGTGATGGCAGTGCTCCAAAAATTACCACAGCTTTTTATTACTTGCCGTTTGGTCGTTGCATTAACAAACCGGAAATGGGAATTAAAGGGCGCGGCACTGCGGACTCCGACTCTGCAGTTGCAGATACCACTGCAAAAGATACCGCAGCACGCGCTATTTTTTACACTGCCGGCGGCAGGCAAATGTATGGCGATGGCGGCATAACTCCGGATGTTGATATAGAATTGAAAGCTGTTCCGTGGATTGCTCAGGTCAAAGAAAGAATGTCTCTTTACTTTCGTTTTGCAATTAAATATGGCTCCCAGCTTGGGGATGCGGCTTCTAAAATAGATTCCAGTTGGCAAATTCCAGATACGGTTTTTACCGCTTTTAAAAGTTTTTACGAAGCAGACACAAATTTTACAAAAGTTAAAAGCCCTGCTCAAATAAAAACCGATGAACTGGAAGAGGTTTTGATAAGGGAGCAAAATATTATTTTTGGTGATACTTCAAAAGTTTTGCAAGACTCTTTGCTTGCATTGGAGATTACGAATATGCGCGCGGCTCTTCTAAAAAGGAATGAAGCTCAGGCTATTGAGATAAAAAATTATAGTTTGAATGCTATTAAAAGAGAGTTAATAGCCGCTGCGCAAGGAGATGAAGCTCGCATTGCATGGATGCTCAGAGATGATATTCAACTTTTGGAGGCATTGAAATATTTGCGCAACGATTCGCTTTATAAAAGCAAAGTAAAGGCGCCGGCAAAAGGAACGAAAAAAAAGTAATATGGCAGATTCTATAATTATTGAGCCACTTGGCAGATTTGTGCGACGTGGGTTCGGAGGAACACTCCGCTACTTTATGTTTATTTTAGAATCGCTCAGAAATGTTTTTGCCGCTGTGCAATGCCATCATTTAACTGTTGAGCAGATGCACCGCATAGGCATAACCAGCATTCCTCTGGTGGCTACAACTTCTGTTTTCACAGGCAGCATAATGAGCTGGCAATTAACTTATCAATTTGCAGATATGATTCCTTTGACCTATGTTGGAATGGCTGTTGGAAAATCGGTTATGACAGAACTCGCTCCGATTTTGACCGCTATGGTTTTAGCCGGGCGCGTAGGTGCTTCAATGTGTTCCGAGCTTGGCACAATGGCTGTGACTGAGCAGCTAGATGCTTACAATGTTTTGGGAATGAATCCGTATAAATTTTTAATTGTTCCTCGCATTACCGCTGCGATTATAATGGTTCCTATCCTCACAATTCTGAGTATTTTTGTTGGTCTTTTGGGTGGTTATGTTGTTGCCTATTTATATAAGGATGTCACTTTTCACATGTTCTTTTCCGGTGTTAGATTAAGTTATAAAGACTGGGATTTTATGGTTGGTTTGATTAAAGCGGGTTTATTCGGATATTTTATTTCCGGCTATGCTTGTTACTTTGGTTTCTATACCATAAACGGTGCAGAAGGCGTTGGTAAAAGCACAAAAGCAACCGTAGTATTCAGCATGACCTCTATTTTGATAGGTGGTTTTGCATTGTCTAAGATATTGTTGGTTTAGCAAGACCTGCCTTGGAGGCATGGACTTGGCTAAACCAAGTCCAGAACTTAACCCATTAATACATTGACAACATGTTTTTTGCCAACTAAAACGGGTATAGTGTTACCTACTATTTCTCTGCCGTCTATGACTATCTGCTTAACACCCTTGCTTACGCCTTTGGGGTTTTTAACACGGATTTCATAGGTTGAACCGCGGAATTTGCGGGTTATGCTGAATTCCTTCCATGATTTTGGAACGCAAGGATCAACGCATAAACCTTTGAACGTAGCCCGAACACCCAAGATGTGTTGAGTTGCAGCCTGATATGTCCAGGAGCTTGTTCCGCTTAACCAGGCGTTGCGCGCCAAACCAAACTGTTTGTGCTCATTGCCAAGAATGTTCTGCGGATAGCAATACGGCTCGGATTCGAACTCGTCAATTTGTCCGTTGTTTTTTGCGGCAGGGTTAATTTGGTTGTAATACTGATATGCTCTATCGCCGTTGCCAACTATGGTTTCTGCAATCATAACCCAGGGGTTTGCGTGCAAGAATATACCACCGTTTTCTTTTGCTCCGGGCGGATAGGTTGAAACACCGCCAACATGCGGGTCAAAACCATCGTAGCCGGGCCACGAAAGTTTTATTCCGTTCTTGGTATTCAGGTGTTTATAAACGCTGTTCAAAGCCATCTTCGCACGTTCCGGAAGAGCAATTCCGCTCATAATAGGCCAGCTCTGACCAAGCGAATCAATTTTATTCACTTTGTTCTTGCTTGAACCGAGAGGCTTGCCCTTTTCATCGAACCAGCGTATGTACCATTGACCATCCCATGCAACTTTATTCACTCTGCTTTTGATTGTCTCATACCAGCTCTTATATTGCGTAACCAATTTTTTGTCGCCAATGGTCTCGCAAATATCAATCATCTCAACCAAGGCCTTTGCAAAAAGGCTTGCATTGAAAAGAGATTCCGCACCAATCGGCAAATTAACCGTATCGTTCCAGTCTGCAAATCCGAGGCGTGGAATGCCATGCCTGCCGCAGTCTTTCCAAGTGAAAGCAAGGCTTCTCTTTAAGTGTTCCAAAACCGTGCCCTTTTCTCTCTTGCTCAATTCTTTCTTTTTGTGATAGAAAGGAATTTGCTTTTGAAGGAATTTTAAGTTTCCGGTTTCTTTTAAATAAGAAGAGATGGTCAAAATAATCCACAAGTGGTCATCGCCGTAATAGTCCGGACGGTCTTCTTTTTCACGTGAGTCTCCCTCGTTAGCTTCCATTGTGCTTGGGAAATACTGGTGCATTGCGCTGCCGTTTTCCAACTGAACAGAAAGTAAATTTTCTGCCAAAAGGCGAGCTTCTTCGGGCATGTGGCTCATAACGCCGAGCAAATCTTGGCTTGAGTCACGGTAACCGATTCCGCGATCACTTCCAAAACCAAGCTGGTAGAGTGAGAGGTAGCGGCTCCAATTTTTGGTTGTGTGGCACTGGCGAGGATTGTGAATATTTATCATTGAGTTGAAGCTGGCATCAGGAGTTTTAACCTGCAATGCTGCCAAATAATCATCCCAGAAAGCGGCCAAGTCTGCAAATGCTTTATTCACATTTTTGAGGTCGCGATATTTTTTGATAGCCGGCATTGCTGCAGTGAGGCTCTTTTCTTGGCCAAGCAAGGTTGCAAAGCGGCTGCTCTTTTTTGGTGCCAACTTGAATTTGAACATTTGCGCTGCAATATTGTCGCCTCTCAAAGCAACGCTGTTTGTGAGCTTGCCTTTGTGAAGTGCGTAAGGGCATGCCCAGCCTGTGATTTCATTAAGTCCAAGGAAGGCTCTGCGGTCGCCGTCAAAGCTGTCTGCCGGTATGCTTGCGGTAAAATAATTAACCGCGTATTTCTTTTTCATAAAAGCGTATTGTTCTAAAATAACGTGCCCGCTTTTTTCTTTGTGTGCCTCAACGTTCATGGTTTGAGGAACCCAGTCTGCATTGGTGAGTTGTTTAATGGCGTCAAAGTGGCTAAACTCATAAACAGGCACAACATCCACTTCCATGCTCTTTTTAGAGATGTTTTCAACGGTTATATCTTGTATTAAGGTAGCGCTTTTCAACGGGATGAAAACTGTTATTTTGATCCTTAACCCGAAGCCCTCAATTTCCCATTTTGTGTATGAAAGACCTACGCGGCACTCCCATTTATCCCAAATTGTGCAAGTTGGAGAAACAAATGGAGATACTATTTTG
This sequence comes from Candidatus Fibrimonadaceae bacterium, assembly GCA_031286305.1. Taxonomy (GTDB): domain Bacteria; phylum Fibrobacterota; class Fibrobacteria; order Fibrobacterales; family Fibrobacteraceae; genus Fibrimonas. The sequence goes on from JAITUM010000261.1 coordinate 4,915, forward strand.
ACTTGTTCTTTTCCTCTCGCATCTTTTTCTTTTATGCGAATATAGATGGTGCTGCCTTTGAAATCTGAATTGGGCATTTGGCTTATGTACTTGGTTATGCGGTTAAGCGCAGGGTCGCCTTTGCAAAGCACCGTGCCGCCTGTGGTGTCTATAAGGCCGCCAAAGTCAAGCGTGCCAACATAGTTGCACCACTTTATTGGTGTTGCCGGGTTGCACAAAACATACTCTTTGTTAGCATCGTCAAAGATGCCATACATGCGACCCTCCGTTTTGACGGGTTTCACGTTCGCTGCTTTCGCTGCCTTCACTGCCTTTTTCTTTTTTGTCACGGCCATACCTTGTTCTCCTAAAAAAGTGTTAAGCGGGAGACGGGACTCGGACCCGCGACCGTTAGCTTGGGAAGCTAGCGCTCTACCAGCTGAGCTACTCCCGCTGGTGGATATAATATAGAAAAATTCAGGAACTTTCCCGAAGAAAAAATAGATATGCCGAGAGAGCTAAAGATACATATCGCTAACGATTACGGTAACTTTTCCATAGGGCTTATACCCAAGCATTGAGTAAATCATCAATTGCCAAACCATTTTCTACTTTGTATACCATATGGAACGTCGGGATTTTATTAAATTGGTAGGAGCTGGGGCGGCTTTGACTGCTTTGGGGTGTGGTTCTCGAGATGGTTTTTCTGCGGCAAAAACGGTGCCTGTAGATAAAATGACTTATAGGGTTGACCCAAAAAACGGAAATAAAGTTTCTCTTTTGGGTTTTGGAATGATGAGACTTCCGCGAGTGGCAAGAGCGCAAAGGGAATCTTTGGTGGGTGATAATGATCTTGACCAGGAAGCCGCCAATGGGCTGGTGGATTTTTCCATTGCCCATGGGGTGAATATTTTTGATACATCACCAAGATATTGCAAAGGCTTTTCCGAAAGCGTGACCGGTCAAGCTTTGAGCCGACACTCGCGCGATAAATACCTTATCTCCACTAAAATGTCTAATCAGAGCGACTGGAGCTTTGAGGCTTCGCTCAAAATGTATCAAAAACAGTTTGAAGATTTGAGAACGGATTACATTGACTACTATCTTGTGCACAACGTTGGAAATCATAATAATTTTAATGGGCGTTTTATTGACAATGGTGTTCTTGATTTTTTGCTAAAAGAGCGCGAAGCGGGACGCATTCGCCAGTTAGGTTGGTCTTTTCATGGGGATGGTGACTTTTTTGAATACATGATGTCCGGCAAATATGATTGGGATTTTGTGATGATTCAGTTGAATTACTTGGATTGGGACCATGTTGACAACCCCAGGCGTACCAGCATAAACGCTAAGCGCCAATACGAGATTCTCGCTGAAAAAAATGTTTCCGCTATGATTATGGAGCCGCTTTTGGGTGGTCGCTTGGCAATGCCGCACTACAAAGCCAGAGCAATGATGAGGCAAACCGATCAGAATGCCAGTGATGCATCGTGGGCGTTTCGCTTTGCGGGAGACTTGCCCAACGTGCTTACGGTGTTCAGCGGCATGACTTTTATGGAACACCTGCAAGACAATATACGCACATATTCGCCGCTTGTTCCGCTTGCCGAAAAAGAGCATGCCATGCTTAAGCAGGTTGCACAAATTGCGCTTGAGTACCGCAACATAAATTGCACAAACTGCCAGTACTGCATGCCTTGCCCTTATGGTTTAGACATACCGGAAATAATCACGCATTTTAACCGCAGCCTAAACGAGGGCAACTTCCCAGACGACAAACAAGACGCAGATTACCGCAGAGCGCGCCGCGCATTCCTCATTGGCCAAGACCGAAGAATTTCCCCAAAACGCCAAGCAAACCGTTGCACAGGTTGCGGCATATGCATAAAGGACTGCCCACAGCGAATAAATATCCCCGTAGAAATGCAGCGCATTGACAGGTTCACTGAGGAGTTAAAGAGAGACTGAACAGTCCCATTTTTTGAATTGCCTGTAAATTCGTCCATAGACACAACGATTTTTGGATAATTATCCCAAATTGTCCATTAGGCACTTTCCCTTCGATTTCGCTCATTAGACTCAAATTTTTCTATATTTCTTCCATGCCCGTTAAAACTAACAACAGAATTTTAATAATGGACGACTCTTTGGCTCTACTAAAGGTTATGAGCCAAACGCTCCGTCAAAATGGCTACGAAGTTGAAACTGCAGTTAATGGTGTTATAGGTTTGCAAAAAGTTGAAACATTTCACCCAAAGCTCGCAATAATAGACATCATGATGCCTGAAATGGATGGTTATGAAGCAACCAGAAAAATAAGAAATGGTTATCCGGATGTTAATATAGTGATGTTTTCTGCCCAGCCGGCTGTGGTTGTGGAGAAACAAGCCTTTTCTGCAGGCGCAGATTTATTTTTGCAAAAGCCTATTAGAGAGCCTGTTCTGCTTGGTCTAGCCAAAAAATACACTACCGTTGATGTTACCGAAGGCGAAGAGCCGCAAGAAGTGACCCTGCACCACGAAGCCGACCAACCATATATTGTGCATATCAGAACCTGCTATTTTTGCGGTTGCAACCATGTGAACTTTTTTGTGCCACGCCCTGAGGCTTACGAAGAATCTTGGGAGAGCGGCCTGTTTCCAAGATACACAGCAAAAGAAGGTTTTGCTGAATGGGACTTTATGCGCACAATGGTTGCCGTTTGCCCAAGCTGCCTGTTTGCTTCTTGCGATATAAACGATTTTGCAATAGACCAAAAACACACGAGTTTCCCCTATAGCGGCGATGCCAAGCGCATTCTTTCCAGAGGGATAGCGGCGCGAAAAAAAATGGTTGGCATTGAAAACATATACAACGTGTTCTCCAATCCAAACCGCCCCTTGCAAAGAGTTGTGGAATCTTTTTTATTAGCGGAGAAAGGCGGGAACGGTCTTGTGATAGGCGATAAGGATGGAGTTTACTGCGATATTGGATATTACACAACCATGTATGCCGTGCTGAAATATGCTCATAATTTGGATAAGATTGAATACCAAAACAACTTGCGAGAATCTATTCAGCTATTTTCAAACCAGCTAAAAATTCAAAATACATCTAGAGTCACAAGGGCAAAAACATATTACTTTTTAATAGCTCTGAACATGGCAACCGGAGCTTCCATTCGTGCAAATGAGTTAAAGCAAGACCTCGAAAACTTTTACCGCAAAATAGGCGGAGCCGACGATGCCTCCTATGAAGAGAGAATCTGGAACGAAAGGCTCTTGTATATCTGGAAAGAAGGTGTCAATCCGGATAGAATCAGAGAGCTTTGGTGATTATGAATTGCTCATAAACCCGGAATTTTTAAGCCTTTGGTTATGGCTCCAACGCTTTCTTGGTAAGCATTGTCTTTTTTGGTAAGGGCCTCGTTAAAAGCTGCCATAAGAAGGTCTTCCAAAGCCTCCACATCGCTGGGGTCTACGGCAGATTCGGCAATTTTGAGTTCGGTTACCACACCGTTTCCGTTTAAGGTGATTTTAACAGCGCCACCACCTGCTTCGGCGCTAAAGCTCTGGCTCTGCAAACTCTCCTGAGTCTTCATCATCTGAGTTTGCATTTTCTGCATCGAGCGAATCATCTGCTGCATGTCCATTTTGAGTCTCCTTTTGTGTTTTGCCAACAAATTTTGTGCCGGCAAGTTTTAATCCCATATATTTTACAAAATCCGCAAAATGAGGATTTTCTTTCAAGTCTTTTTCAAATGGTGAGCCGGAAGTCACCGGCGGCGGTTGAGGCTGCGGTGGCGGTTGTGGAACCGGTTGAGGTTGCGGTGGCGGCTGTGGTGGTGGAGCCTGCTGAACCGGCTGAGGTTGTGAAACCGGTTGAACCGGTGGGGCTGATTTTTTTTTGGTTTTCCTCTTTTAGAGGAGCGTGAGGAACGCTTTGCAAATTTTCCAAAGCCTCTTTTATATTGACAACTCTATCTAGCCATGCGATTTTTGAAAACTCTGCTTCTGCAAGCAAACGAGGGTTCAAGCCATATTTTGCTGAGCATTTTTCGCTGAGTTCCGTTATAATTTTTGCGATTCGTAAAATATCGCCCTGTTCAAATGTTGGTGCCAAAGCTTTAAGGCTATCCAAGCTAGCCTGCGATATTTCCAGCTGTTCGGCAGATAATCCGATTTTGGCATAGAGAAAATTGCGCAAAAATCTTATTAAACCATTTAAAAACATCTGCACTTCCACACCCGATGCCATAGCCTTTTCTAAAACTGCAAAACTGCCTTTCGCATCGTGTGCTTCAAAGGATTGAACAAGTTCAAAGTAAAGTGCATTAGACGGAATGCCAAGCGCATTTTGCACTGATTCCGCAGTTATTGTTTTTCCGCTATACGCAAAAACCTCGTCAAAAATTGTGAGCGAGTCGCGCATTGAGCCATCTGCTTTTTCTGAAATTATGGAGAGTGCTTCTTGTTCGGCGCTTATGCCTTCTTGTTCGCATATAAAAGCAAGTCTTTTTGAGATTTGCATTGGCGAAAGTCTTTTGAAATCAAAGCGCAGCACCCTAGACAAAATTGTAGCCGGAACCTTGTTCACTTCTGTTGTGGCTAAAATAAACACCAAATATGAGGGAGGTTCTTCCAAAGTTTTTAACATGGAGCTCCACGCCTTTGAAGATAAAGCATGAACTTCATCTATTATCAAGGCTTTGTATTTGCTGCTCATTGGCGGGTACTCGGTTCCTTCAAGGAGTTCGCGCATTTCATCTACGCCGCTATTGCTTGCGGCGTCAAATTCGGAAACATCCATAGAAGAGCCTGTAGTTATGGCTTTGCAGTTTTCGCATTCTCTGCAGGGTTTCTTTTCGCTTGTGCAATTCAGCATTGCCGCCAAAATGCGCGCAGATGTTGTTTTGCCCACTCCTCTTGTGCCTGTAAATAAAAAAGCGTGGTGAATATTGCCTGTAGCTATGGCATTTTTTAAAGTTTGCGCAATATGCTCCTGCCCAACCATCTCATCAAAGGAGCGTGGTCGCCATTTCCGAGCCATTGCGACATAAGACATGAGGGGAATATAGTAAATGTTGGCCAATGGAGGTATCATGTCAACAAACCACATTTGACGGTTAATATTTGGAATTGGAAACCGATGTTGATTTGAAGAGCCGCATGCCTTAATTGGGCACGTGTGGTTCTGTGAGGGGCGATACAATTTTCTATCTTATGCAGCATGGGAAAGCCTGTGCAACATAAAGAGAAGAAAGTTGAAAGTCGTCTACTCGAC
>JAITUM010000020.1 GCA_031286305.1 Candidatus Fibrimonadaceae bacterium
CCCTTGTTGAAAACAATATGGGCACAAAACTTTCCCTTCTACAACATGCTTCCTGTAGATGGCGACAGACGTGCAACTTTTACAGGTTGTGGGACAGTTGCTCAAGCACAAATAATGAATTTTCATCGACATCCTTTACGCGGCAACGGACAGAGCGAGCCTTATACAATGACGGGCGGAATGCAACCATCAGTAAATTTTGAAGTCTATTATGATTGGAATAATATGCTCAATACCTATCGTATAGATGGTAGTGACAGTAATGAAGAACAACGGAATGCCGTAGCTCTCCTGATGTTTCATATTGGAGTAGCTAATGGAAGAGATTTTTTTATTGGTGGTAGAGGCACCGAATCTAGCTTTCAATCTAGGGAAGAAACTTTAATAAATTTCTTTGGATATGATAGAAGTATTCAAATGCTTGAACGTAGATTTTTCGACGATAATGAATGGGAAGCAATAATAAGAGAACAATTAGATCGTGGCTTACCTGTATATTATTGGGGAATTGATTCGGAAGCAGATCATGCCTTTGTAGTAGACGGATACGACAATACAGGTAAATTTCATATCAATTGGGGTGGACGTAATTGGGGTGTCGGATATTATTCACTTAATGAATTGATTCCTCCTGGCTACAGCTACAGAAAATTTTATAATAATCAGTACATAATTATCAATATCATGCCTGATAAGGGCGGTGTTTCTGCCGATCATGAACTGACGTTAATGAATTTTTCTGTCGATAAAAACTCCATATCTCAAAATGAAGCGTTTGTCGTTACGATAAGGATAAGAAACATCAGCAATTTTAGCAAGTTTCCGGGCGGTCAAGCGGGAGTAGCGTTAGTAGACAACAACAATAAGATTGTAGCAATTGTTGGAACATCTAATAATTTCGAACAAAATCCATTATCATCTCGTAACTTAACAATAAACAGTTTTGTCCCCGAAACTGTAGAACCGGGGCAATACCGGCTGATGAGTGTTATTAGGCCTACCGATGGAGATTGGGAAATCATTATGAGATCTGCGATTGGTGATGGCGTTCCCAACGCAATCAATTTCACTGTCACCCCAGAAAAAAGCACAACTCCCGGCGGTGGTTACGGCATGGGATTAGTTAATTTTGCCACTGAAAAAACAAATGCATCTCAAAATGAACGGTTTACCGTTTCTTATACGCTTAGAAATATGGGGCAAGAAATTTTTCCTGGAGGGCAGGCGGGCGTGGCGTTGGTAGATAATGCCGGCAATATTGTTGAAGTTATAGGAATGGGAAATACCAGCTTGCGAAACCCCGGAGGAACAACAAGTCTGATAGAAAGAAATTGCACCGTCCCCGCCACCGTTCCCCCCGGTCAATACCAGCTACGCATTGTTATCCGCCCCACCGACGGCGAATGGCGACTCGCTACGCTCGCTTTGCCGGATGTGCCGAGCAGCATTCCCTTTACGGTGGAGTAAAAAAACATGCCCAAAAAACCAATCGTCAATACTTCTCAATTCCTCATATACCAAGATGAAAAAGGCATAGCAAAATTGGATGTACGCTTCGAAAACAGCGATGTTTGGCTTACACAGCAACAATTAGCAGAGCTTTTTGAATGTTCCAGAACCAACATTGTAGAGCATATTTCAAACATTTACAAAGAATCGGAATTATTAACAAATTCAACCTGTCGGAATTTCCGACAAGTTCAAATTGAAGGCAAAAGACAAGTGGCAAGAGAGCTGCCATACTACAACCTAGACATGATAATTTCTCTTGGATACAGGGTAAACTCCAAAATAGCCACAAAATTCAGAATTTGGGCAACGCACAGACTTCGTGAATATATTCAAAAAGGCTTTTCCGTAAATATAGATAGACTAAAAAATCCGGATACTCCATTTGACTATTTTGAAGAATTGGAACTGATAATCCAAGATATTAGAACCTCCGAAAGACGTTTTTATTTAAAAATTACAGATATTTACGCCACTTCAATAGATTACGACAAAGAAGCAAAAATGACCAAAGATTTTTTCGCAACCGTTCAAAATAAAATGCATTGGGCAATTTCCGGTCAAACCGCCGCGGAAATCATTTATGACAGAGCAGATAGCGAACAAAAAAACATGGGCTTGACTTCTTGGCGAGGCAGCAGGATTCGCAAAGGTGATGTTAGCATTGCAAAAAATTACCTTTCAAAAAAAGAAATGCAAGGACTAAATGATTTGGTAGAGCAATATCTTGTTTTTGCACAAACACAAGCGAGAGCAAGAGTTCCAATGACAATGAAAAAATGGCTAGATAAACTACATGGCTTTTTGACTTTGAATGATAGAGAAATACTGAAAGGCGTTGGAAAAATTTCTGCAAAACTTGCGAAAGAACATGCGGAGAAAGAATATGAGATTTTTAGAGTAAAACAAGCACAAATACCATACAATACAGATTTTGAAGAATTTGCCGGAATTGTATCGCAGTAGAAAATTTCTACATTGCACTAATGCACAAAACCCTATTCTCAACACTCGCACTACTAACCGCTACGCTGCTCCTCTTTTCTTGCGGAAAGCATAGCTTTTTCGATGATGTTTTTGACGATACTTTTGAGGTTTCTAGCTCTAGCGTGGAGGGTAGCTCTAGTTCGAGCGGTGGTGTGGAAGAAAGCATCAAAAAACTTCTGTTAAATTTTTATGAAAAACATCAGCTACTCGGAGGTGTATCTATTGCTATCTCACGCAATGAAAGGCTTGTTTATACTGGAGCAGTTGGTTACGCAGATTCAAACCATACTATAGAGCTAACACCAGAGCATAGAATGAGAATTGCTTCTGTATCAAAACCAATAACATCAATTGCTATAGCAAAATTATTCGAAGAAGGAAAGCTAGACTTTGATGATTTTGTTTTTGGAGAGAGTGCGATTTTTGATAATAAGTATGGTATGCCTACTTATAATGGGAATCCTGTTGATGTAACTGTAAGGCAACTCTTAGAACATACATCTGGTGGCTGGAGCAGTGTATCAGGTCGTACCAATATACCTCTAGCACTAGAAAATAATCCATTTGAACATTTGCCTGGCACACAACATGTATACTCAAATTTTGGTTATTATATTCTTGGTAGAGTGATTGAAACAATAAGCGGAATGACCTATGAAAATTATGTTAAAGAAAATATTCTAGAACCTTCCGGAGTAAACGGAATGAGGGTAGGCGCGACTAAATCAGGACCTGATGAAGTTGAATATATTGCTACCCCAGGTGGCGTTGCAAATCCATCAACCTATAATAACCCTGTCACTATGGATTCTTTTGGAGGATGGGTTGCAAACCCTATTGAACTTTTAAAAATATTAGTTCGTGTGGATGGTTTTTCAAATGTAGAAGATATTTTAAAAAACGAAACGCCAAAAATACGTATATGGAATCACTCGGGTAGTATGCCTGGCACTATGTCAATTTGGCGAAGAAATTCAAACGGTTTCAATTGGGTAATGATGATGAATTATAGACCGTCTAATTCCGAAGAACTTGACCGAGCTGGTCTATTCGGGCAAATAATCAATACAATTCAGGAGTGGCCGGTAGGAACGGAGTTGTAATTACAGCATTCCCTTTACGGTGGAGTAAAAAAACATGCTTAGAAACAGTATGTAAGAAATTCTTACGAACTGTCATTAATGGCAGTTTATTTATCTTGAATAAGAATTTTGCTAAACTCCAATAAATCACTTAAATGAAATTTGATGATATCCACCACAACCGGCAATTGAACACTCTGATAATCATGAACCGCTATATTGCGAAATCCAACCATTTTTTCAGTAACACTTCGCTAGCCATAAACAGAACCTCGTTTTTTAATATCGTTAAAAAGTTCAGCTCTTTTATCGTCTAAATCGAACTTTTCCCTAAAAACAAAGCTTTCAAAAGAATTTACAAATGAATCTTTTTCATACAATCTGCTTCCTGTAGCTAAAATTTGATGTTGCATTACAGTGCTGGCAGCTCGCATATCCAGCAAATCAACGGGCATTTTTGCAATATCTGCTAATTTACCACTTGCCAAATCCCATAAAAACACGGGGTCTGCATAGCCTTCAACTAACACAGCTAAATCTAAATCACTTTTTGAATTTGCAAAGCCTGAAATTTGGCTACCAAAAGCATATATAGCCAAAACATTAGGCATGCGTTCTTTTATCGCAGAGCAAATTTCTCTTGACAAATCTTTTGAAATAGACATGAAGAGAAATATAGAAATTTCTACATTGCGCTAATGCGCAAAACACTATTTTCAACACTCACAATACTAACAGCTACGCTGCTCCTCTTTTCTTGCGGCAAGCATAGTTTTGATATCGAGATTTAATGAAGTATATTATAAATCACTTGGCGTTAATCCTGTGTGTTTAGCCACTTTTGCAAGCATTCTTGGACCGATTTCTACACCATCATGAAAAGCAAAAACATAATCGGGATAACCAAATTTTTCCAATGTTTTATGTGAGCCGGCCTGTCTCTTTACAGACCATCCTATTTTTGACAAAGCAGCAAAAAGGCGCTTTGCTTTAGTTGACGGCCACTGGCTCATAGTGACTTGCAAAAGCTATAGAGTTAATACCAGGAATTGAAACTTCATTTTCCATACGTTCTGCTAAAACTCGCAAAGCCAAGGCTTTTGCTTTTGCTCCAGCCTGCAATGGAGTAACTCCGTACGCAAGCACACCAGGTATCTCAGGAATCTCAGCTATCCAGCGACCATCTATTTCTTGCTCAAACTCAATTTCAAAATTCATAAAACATCTCCAATAGGAATATAGAAAATTTCTACATTGCGCTAATGCACAAAACCCTATTCTCAACACTTGTCCTGCGAACGGTGACAGAGGCAAAGCACATACTTTTATAGTGGATGGATACGACAATGCCGGCAGGTTTCATATCAATATGGGATGGGATGGCAGGGATGACGGTTGGTATTCTCTTAACAACATAAGCCCCAGCGGCAATGATTTCAATTATGAGCAAGCTATCAATATCAATATCAAACCAAATGCAGGCAGTACCGGCAGTAACGAATTTGCGTTAAATACTTTTACTGTCAATAAAACTTCTGTATCACAGAATGAATTGTTTGCTGTTAGCTTCAGGCCAAGAAGCGCAGGGTTTTTCCCCGGCGGTGAATTTGGTGCTGCGTTAGTAAATAATAACGATGAAATTGTAAAAGTAATCGGAGTTATGAATAGGGGAGAACTTAACCCTGGGAGCGCATGGACACTGTCTCACAATCCTTTAGTAATAAATTGCTTTGTCCCTGAAACTGTAAATGCAGGGCAATACAATTTAAGGATTGTTTCGAGGATCACAGGCGGAGAATGGAAAATCGTTACGAGATCTGATATAAGTGAAAATATTCCCAATGCAATTAATTTAACCGTCAATGCAGAAACAGGAGCGGTGGGCGGTGGTTATGGGATGGCGTTAGTGGGATTTACCGCAAGTGAAACATCCGTATCTCGGGACGGAAGGTTTAATCTTGGTTACACATTTATGAATGTGGGTTTGGATGTGTTTGAAGGCGAAGCGGGTGCGGCATTAGTGGATAGTAACAATGAAATAGTTGCAGTTCTTAGAAGTTGGAATTCCGGAAGGTATGTTGCCGGGGCCCGTTATACCAATTTGATAAACGTAACTATCACCGTTCCCAATACCGTAGAGCAGGGGAATTATCATTTGAGAATGGTTGTAAGACCAACCGGTGGAGAATGGAAAATAGCAACGATTGCTGTTGACGATGCTCCAACAAGCATTAATTTTACAGTGGAGTAGCCATGAAAAAACCAACATTAAACCACCTCCTTTTCACCGCCCTTGCCCTAGTGGCAGCTTTTGGTACCTTGTCGTGCGAAGGTAAAAGCGATGTAAAATTGCTGGAGCGCATAATAAACGACGATGATACTTCGGTTAAGCTTGAGTACGACGAAAAAATGTCGCCTTTTCGTAACGTGTCATCACCCAAATGGCTTATGCAGTATCTTTTTCGGGATGAAGGACTTGTCAATAATGTTGCTCGACACGAATTTGATTACATGCGTGCCTGTACTTATCTTTATAAAAATTACGAGTACGAATATGATGCTGAAGGGTTTCCAACCCAGCGAACTACCAATGCAAGAGTAGATTTAGGGGGCGGCAGTGAGATGCAAAGAACAATAACACGGTTTGCCTATCGCGGCGAAATAAATTAATTTCTATCTTCCTTTCCATGGTTAAAACAATCAAATTCGCAACAATAGCGGCTATGCTACTCCTCTTAGCTTTTGGTACCTTGTCGTGCAAAGGCAACGTAAAATTGCTTGAAACAACGACAGCAAAAGGGATGGACGGCTACGAAGCCGTTGCCGAAGCTATTACCCATGACCCAGATTTAAACGTATCCGGTACAGATGAAGATGGCGATTTGAGCCGTCCCGACAATGAAAAGTTGGAGTTTGTTCATAACGTAGAGTTCAATAATGAAACAATTCCCATATTGGGTTATGTTACATCGATTTCAGACAACGGTTACAGATTAGACAGTTTAGTTTTTACATACGATGGTAAAAAACAAATTGTGCACTTTCAATTTACAGAGGAAAAAGAGTTGCGTTATCACGGTTACAGCCATGATAATTTACATATTCTTGGTAGTAACTATATCGGAATTGACGATATAAATTTCGATGGTTATATGGATCTCATCATTGAAGCGGACTATGGTGGAGATAACATATATCATGTATTTTATCTATACAATCCGCAAACAAAAGTTTTTTACTATCACAAGGAATTGAACCAAATGACGGGTTTTCAAACAGATTACGAAGCGCAAACAGTAACCTCATATGGAGTTGGCGACGCCGAAGGCAAGACTTATTGGAAAAGCGTATATAAATGGGTAAATGGGCAATTAACGCTAATCAATAGCGATAATCGGGAATATGACTACGATTTGGAACGGTATATCCGCACCACCCGAACATTGCAAGACGACGGCAAGTGGTTGCAACATGCGGATACGATTAAGGCGGGGGATTTATGAAAAAAATACTCGCAATGCTAATAGCAATGCTGCTGGCAGCGGCTCTTGCAGGATGCAAGGAAAAAACGAACAGCAATGCAAAATTGCTGGAAACAATAACAGCGGAGTCGGATGGCATTGTTTATACTACGAAGTTAGATTACGACGACAAACTCCGTATCGTAAAAAAGACCCATCACCGCGGCGGAATCCTTACGCACACGGAAACGGTGACTTACGATGGTGCCGGCTCGGTAAAAATAGCGTATGACAATATCGAAGCCGAAATGACTATGGAAGCGCATTTTGCCATAGAAGCAAATACAATAACCGTACAGCGCAGTGATGTCTCCTACGGCACTGAAAAACTAACCGTAAACAAAGACGGAAAAATCACCGAAAGCATAACATATCCCGACCCAGCTTACGATGAAGTACGACATATCGTGCATAGTTATTCGGGCAGCAACTTGATTGAAACAAAAGGAGTATCGGGACCCGGACATACGCACGAGCTATTGGAAAAATATGAATACGGCGATAAAAAAACGTCCTTTTACCACTGCAAAACACCAAAATGGCTTCTACAGCATTTGTTTTTATATACAGACGCAAGCCGTAATAATGTTACTAAAGGCAACATAAGTCATCATCACGGAGAACAAATAAATGAGTACATGTACGAATACGACACCGACGGATTACCAACCCGACGAACATTAACCGTAAAAGATTTAGACGGACATTTTATGCATGCCGAAACAACCCGTTTCGTTTATCGCAACACAGCGAAAACTAATCAATCCCAATAACATACAATTTGCGTTATATGGGGGAAACGGTTATTTTTAGCCAACCGCTATTTTCTCTCGCACCATTAAACCAATAATTTCCGCAGGGCTTTTATGTGTAGCAAGCGATCTGGTGAAAAGATAGTTAACAGAAAGCTCATCTAAACCAAATAACTTGGCGTTTCGTTTGCTCACAAAGCCTGTTCCATTTGCGCTAACCTTTGGTGTTGTTTTGGTTAGCAACTCATCTAAGGCTTCATATTCTTCTTCTGTCATGGACTTTTCCTCCTATTTCAATAAAGCAATGTATGCTGAACGACATTTCATTGCATGAAAAACCAAAATCGTATTATCATCAATAACGTTATACATAATTTCAATTAAATTGGCACTTTTATCAAAACCAATAAGCAAATATTTATTTGCATACTCTTCCAAAGCGGCATCGTATTCCATTGTTTTAAACGCCCACAAAATATCCGCTTCGCTTATTCCGTGCTTAAACGCAGATTTACTATACCTAATTTCAAGGTTCATTAATGCACCCATACAATAAATATAGAAATTTCTACATTGCGCTAATGCACAAAACCCTATTCTCAACACTCGCACTACTAACCGCTACGCTGCTCCTCTTTTCTTGCGGTAAGCACAGTTTTGATGATGTTTTTGACGATCCCTTTGGTAGCTCTAGCTCTAGCGTGGAGGGGAGCTCTAGTTCAAACCTAGAAGAAAATAGGACTATAGAAAGCATCAATGAAATTCTGTTAAATTTTTATGAAAAACATCAAATAAAAGGAGGGGTATCTATGACCATATCGTATAATGAAAGGCTCGTTTATGCTGGCTCTGTTGGTTATGCAGATTATGATCAAAATATAAAGCTAACACCGGAACATAGAATGAGAATTGCCTCCGTATCAAAACCAATAACATCAATTGCAATAATGAAATTATTGGAAGAAGAAATAATCAGTCTTGATGATTTAGTTTTCGGCAAAAATGGTATTTTAAATAATGAATACGGCATGCCTACTTATAATGGAAATCATGTTGATATAACTATAAAACAACTGTTAGAGCATAGTTCTGGTGGATGGGGTAATGTTGCAGCGGGCAGATTCAATAATATAACCAAAGTATTAGAAGATTTTCATTTGGAGTATCTGCCTAATACACATCATGAGTATTCAAATTTTGGATATCATGTTCTTGGTAGAGTAATTGAGAGAAAGAGCGGGATGACTTACGAAGATTATGTTAAAGAAAATATTTTAGAACTTTCTGGAGTAAACGGAATGAGAATAGGTGCGAATCATTCTGAACCTGATGAGGTAGTATATATTTCAGATGATGGTAGAAATCCTTATACTTCTGTTATCCCTGGAAATATGGATGCTTCTGGAGGATGGATAGCAACTCCAGTTGAACTTTTGAAATTATTAGTTCGTGTAGATGGTTTTTCAAATGTACAAGATATTTTGAATAGCGAAACAATAAATACTATGACAACTCGATCTATAACAAATGAACGATACGCACTTGGTTGGCGACTTAATCAAGCAGGTAATAATTGGTATCACACAGGTACTATGGCAGGCACTTCATCAATGATTGCAAGAAGTTCAAATCGTTTCAATTGGGTAATACTTATTAATTATAGACCCCCTGATTCTATTTTTGAGGAATTTAGACGAGACATAGATAATTTATTTTGGGAAATACACAGAACAGTTGCCGAGTGGCCAGCAGGAATCGAATTATAACACCGACGGCGAATGGCGGCTCGCTACGCTCGCTTTGCCGGATGTGCCGAGCAGCATTCCCTTTACGGTGGAGTAGCTTTTTAGACCATTGAGCCGCCAGGCATGGCTTACGAAAAATTTTCTATCTTTTGTAAAGAGGTATTTATGGCTTTTGTGAAACTTGAACAAGGAAACATTTTTTCAGAAGGAGCTTACAGGTCTTTCTTGGATGCTGAATCTAGAGCGCTAAACATTCGCTTACGGAACAGCGAAGTTTCCTTTGTTGAAGCCATGATGTCTCCAGAAGCCGATTTTACCAAAGCCGAAAACGGCGGTGACATAGTTCGCTCCATAAGAGAACTGGCGTGGTAAAATTATATGGCAAATAAACCCAGTGAGTTCCCCATTTGGACAGAGTTAGATTCTGCTACAATACAGAATGTTATGGCGAAAATACCTAAGTATTTATGGAATATATGCGATATTTTAGATATACCAACAGCTAATGAACTCGAAATATCACAAGAAACACTTTTTAATATTTTTAAGAAGGTTGAGCAGAGGCGTGTTTATTTCCATATATTTCATAATATGCAAATGGGCGAATTAAACGAAGGAGCTTTATTTTGTTTTTGGATTTTAAAACAAATGCCATTTAGACATAACCGTTATAGGAATAACGCTTTGAACGCAAAAATCGCATTATGTTTTTTTATAAACTCTGTAAACTTTTATGCTGTCAAAAATGGTAAGAAAGCAAATTGGGCTCCGGCAGTTGTTCAAGATATTTATTACGCTTTTATGTATCGCGATTTAAGCAAAGAGTCAATTATGGCTTTGGCAAGGAGTTTAGTGTATGCAAGCTAGGCTGAAACATACCCCCAACAGCCTTCCCTTTACGGTGGAGTAGGAGTACAAATTACAAGCGTTTCAAAATATACTCATTAAACCATGATGGAATTACAAGCGTTTCAAAATATACTCATTAAACCATGATGGAATTCCAAATCTATCTTTTATATGCAAAGCGTTGTCCTTTTTTTCTGCAAAAAAAGAATACTCATTTTTAATATCTGTTATTGTGTTGTCAAAGAAAAATGCCTTATCGGATAAAAGCAAGGCTTTGTAAGCGTTACCCAAAGAGCGGATATATCTCTCCTTAACTTTTTCTATTGGCACAGAATGCCCGCCTTTTATAATCCTGCCTTGCACCCTTTCCAAGTTTACCAACGGAATTTTTGTGGCAATAAAGTATAGATATACCTTGTAGCCATTTTCTTTTGCAAAAAGAATTTCATCTAACTTAGATGGATGCGAGAATACGGTTTCAAAAGCAAAAGATGAGTCTGATTCCATTATCATTTTGCGGCGCAAAAATTCAGCCAAACAAGCGGATATGTATGATATTTCAGGAAAATCTCTGTCGGTTAAGGAAATAATAGAACCTTCTATGTTTAATTTGCTCGCAAGTTTGAATGATAGCTTGCTCTGAAAGCTTGACTTTTCTAAAAAATCCAAAAACTCTGCTTTCACAAATTTTACAGGATAATATGCTAAATTCAAAAAATCCATTAAGTCTTTTGATATAACATCTGCATTTATAAAATAATAATTGTTAAAAATATGGTTCTTCACCAAATAGCTATAAAGCGTAGATTTGCCGGAGCCATTTGGCCCTGCAAAAACCCTCAATCTTTTAACCCTATGCACTTGGTAGCTCAATTATTAAAGGCCCATTGTATTCTATATCTGGCGGCGCATCACCCAAAACTTCTTTGCGACCATCGGGATATTCTCTTATAACTTGATTATTTTCAACATAAGCATTCGGTATGCCAAGCCTTTTATTTTCCAAAAAAGCAAGCCGCCCTGCTTCAGAAAACAATCTTTGATACTCCTCATACCTCGGAGTGCCAATAATCAAATCATCATCGTTATATACGAACATATTGAGTAATATAGAAATTTCCACGCTACGCTGTTCTTAGTTTCTTGTGGCAAGCATAGTTTTGATGAGGTTTTTAAATTCTAAATACTTTTGACAAGCTTTTTTTAACAGATAAATTTTCCGTATCTAACAGAGTAAACTCCGTTAAACTTTTATCATTTTTGTAATCTTCATATAAAAGCTCGGCAGCTTCTTTTAAAGATACCTGCGGCTTTGCCGAGTATGCGATTGTTGCAGAATCTTTTAATTGCATAAAACACCTCTATACATAATATAGAAAATTTCTACATTGCACTAATGCACAAAACCGATGGCATGTTCGTGCGCTGTGTTCAATAATGCGTAAGGGCAAGTAAATAAGGCGAATAGTGATGAGTATTTTCTACCTTACCAGCATGACTAAGCTTCTCAAATTTACGGCAATGGCAGCTACGCTGCTGCTGGTGGCTTTCACGGGGTGCAAAAAGGAACAGGAGCAGAAAGGTAGCACTTTTACCGACCCGCGAGATGGTCAGACGTATCGCGCCGTAAAAATCGGTTATTTTACATGGATGGTGGAGAACTTGAACTTTCAAACCGGTAATTCTTGGTGTTATGATAATGATGAGAATAACTGTCAAAAGTATGGCCGTCTTTATGATTGGAATACGGCTATGACAGCTTGCCCGAAGGGTTGGCGTTTGCCAGGCCGTGAGAATTGGGTTGATTTGATTATGGCTGTCGGTGATGGCGCCGGTACAAAGCTTAAATCGAGGTCGCCGGATTGGGACGGCACGGATAATTTTGTTTTTTCGGCAATGCCCGGCGGGCTTCGCGACATCAATGGCCGTTTCATAGGCGTTCGTTCCAGCAGTTCATGGTGGACCTCCGAGGAAGACGGCGCAGGTGAGGGCGCTTCGCGGCGGAGCATGTTCTCTCCCTCCCCACTCCTTGGCGGCGACAGTGAAAGCGTGGCCGAGAGCGATGTCAATAAGGGCTTTGGCCTGTCTGTGCGCTGTGTTCAAGAATAACACTGAAGATTAACAATTTTTAGGAGTTACCAAAAGAGATTTTGTTTTAAATTTTCTACCTTACACTTATCAATTTCCCAAAGGAAGCTTATTATGAAAAAATATCTCCTTATCGCAACCCTCGCCATAACGGCAGTTGTTGTTACCTCTTGTAAGGGATGCAGCAGTTTCACCGATTCACGTGATGGTCAAACCTATCGCATGGTAAAGATAGGTGAGCAAACTTGGATGGCTCAGAATTTGAATTTTCAGATGGGTAATTCTTGGTGTTATGATAATGCTGAGAGCAACTGTCAAAAATACGGCCGTCTTTATGATTGGAATACGGCAATGACGGCTTGTCCGAAGGGTTGGCGTTTGCCTACAAATGAAGATTGGAACAATTTGATTGAAGCAGCGGGTGATGAGAATGTGGCGGGTAGGAATCTTAAATCTAGGGCTGGGTGGGATTTATGCTTGGATTTAAGTACTGGCAGTTCCATTAATTGCGATGGTAACGGTACGGATGAATTTGATTTTTCGGCATTGCCTGGCGGTACCCATGACCCATCCAGCGGTAGCTTCAACGGCGTTGGCGGTGCCGGTGGTTGGTGGACTGCCACAGAGAGTGATAGCGACTATGCATACGTTAGGAGCATAGAATCGGTTCAAAGCATGGGTAGTTTGCGCTTCGAGAACGTGCAAGAGCTCATGATCAGCAAAGACAATGGTTCTTCAATTCGTTGCGTCCGATAATAGCCAGACGACCATTAACCGCTACGCTGCTCCTCTTTTCTTGCAGCTATCGCCGTTTTGCGCTATTAGGTAGCAGGCGTAGCGCGTGAGGAGAATAAGCAATATAGAAAATTTCTACATTACACTCATCCCTCTCTCAAAAGGAAACTTATTATGAAAAATCAAAATTTTGTTAACCTTTTTATAGGCTCAGTATTTGCCATCGTTGGTTTGCTTGTGGTTATAGGCGGCTTTTACATTATGGAAAGCATGTCTGATTTCGCATCAAAAGCTGTGCCTGTCGAGGGTGTAATTGCCAATATTGAAGCTGAACGATACCGCAATATGAACAACGAAACGCGCACGCGCAATGTTATAAGCGTTGATTATGTGATAAACGGCAAGAAATATGAAAACACATTGACAAAAGGGTATCGTTCGAGTATGCGTACAGGCGATGCAATTACCCTTTATTACCTTCCCGATGAGCCATGGAAAGTCAGCGCTAATGCGGGCAAAGAAGGAATTGTCGGTGGGGTTGCCGTGAGCGTTTTTGGCAGTATATTCTTCATTATCGGGCTTTTAACCCTTAACAAGGCTAGAAAAAAAATAGCACTCAAAAAATATCTTAAGCAATGGAACAAAACAATATATGCTGAAGTAATCGCCGTAGAAACAGACCTTACAATATCGGAAGGCATTGATGTTGGCCGCCGTCGCAAGTTCAAAAAAAGGCAAATGCATCATCCCTACAGTTTCCTTAAATGCGCGGTTAAGAAGCCAGATACCAACGAAATTATAGCAACCTACAAATCGGATAGTGTTAGGAATAGCAATAAACTCCAGTCGTACATAGGAAAACAAGTAAAAGTTTACCTTGACCCGCGAGACGACGCTAAGTATTATGTAGCTTTGGAAGAGTTGTTATAGTCTTGCGGCAAGCTTACTTCCACGCAATAGTTGCCGTTTTTTTGTTGGCAATACAGTCTGCCAAGTACATACTTATCAAACTCTGATAAGCCATGCCTAATGTGCTGGCTTGCTTCTTGAAATAGTCCGCAATAGGTGCGTCTATTTTAACTGTAACCTGTTTCCGTAGTTTTTTTATATACGGATTAGGTTTTGCATTGGAAAAATCATACTCTTTTCTCATTTTCCTTCTCCATATTTTAAAGATTCTTTTTTCGTAGCTTTTCTAGCCGAAATAATTCTAACAATATTATCATTTTCTTTATAGCAATGACAAACTACAAGTAAATTCAGCAATTTATTCAAACCTAATATAATAAATCTGTCTTCAATATCAGAATGATCTGGATCATGAATGATTTTAGCATTTTTATCAAAAAACACAGATTGAGCTTCCTCAAAAGAAACTTTGTGCTTTTTAATATTAGCTTTATTTTTGTTTTCATCCCAGGCAAATTGCATATC
>JAITUM010000022.1 GCA_031286305.1 Candidatus Fibrimonadaceae bacterium
GCCCAAAGTTTTGGTGTAATCAGAAAGAAAAACCGTGTCGGCTGAAATGAGATAGTAGCCGGAAGCTTGGGAAACAGAAGCCGCATTTGCAGCTGATAAGCAAAAGAGAAACAAAAATAGAATTAAAGGTTTCTTAAGCATTTAACCACAAAAATAGAAAAATAAAAAGAGTTTGTCAACTTTTTTTGTTTTTTTGCCATTTCCGCCATTATTTCCGGGCAAGAAGGGGTAGCCGCGCACGGAGTAGCGGCGAGGGGAAAGCTTTCCCCTACACTCTTGCTACGGCTTCGAAAAGCTCTGTCGGTATGGTGGAGGGAACGGAAACTTTTGAAAGTAAAAGCGGCAAAACAAACGCTGCAATTACCGAACAAAGTTTTAAAGCTATCCAAAGACGAAATTCCCGTGATAACTTATTGGAAAAAAGACGGCGATGAAATATTCACTTACTATATAGAAGGGGATGAAATTGTAAAAACAGTGAAACAGCCTTTGTCAAGAATTCCTGTGGTGCGCTTTTTTGGGCATCCTACAATTATTAATTTTGAGCAAACCTACAGAGGAGTCTATGTGAATGTTTTGTCGTTGCTAATGAAGCTGGATGTTGAAAATTCAATAATTTATGACAGCGAATTGACGGAACCGGATTTCAATTACTGGAGAAGTGAAGAAAGTATAGGCAATGATGCCTCCACTATTTATCAAGACCAGGATGGAGCTACAAAATTATTCCGGACATACAGAGAATACATAGATCCAAGCCAGCCCGCTCTCAGAGCCACGCCTCCGCAACGAGTTGAAAAACATGTTGATTTACCAAAGCTTATTGCCGCCGCTGAGTACACCAAAAGAACCATAAGCGAAATTGTTGGGAATGTTTTCGGAAAACATAGCGGCGGTTCTAAAACTGCAGAGGAAATACTTTTAATGAAGGATGCAAAAGATTCTGCAGCAAACACTTTTATAAAAAATCTACTGCAAGGCTCTCACGAAGTTGCTAGTTTAATTACAGACTTTACCGGTCAAGAAGTAAAAATAACGGAAAGCATAGTTTCAAACTTAAAAAAACAGGATAAGCTAAGAAAACTGTTTGCGCTGATTGATTATGTTTCAACCAAACAGGAAGCGTTGACTATATTGCCGGTGCTTTTGAAAAATATGAATCTTGATAATGATGAGGAAACTTTCATTACTAATCAATTTGCAATAAAAGGCGAAGCAAACCCGGCACTTGCTCAAGCGCAACAGACTATTCAGCAGCTTCAACAGCAGTTAAACGAAACTAACGCATCGGTTGAGGCTCAGGTTGCGGCCGCTAAAATTCGGCAGAGCACAGAGCTAACTACAACCCACCAAAATAACCAAATTAGGCTGATAGAATTGGAGTTAAGATCTAGGGAGATTGCAATAAAAGAAGCGGAGCTGGGAATAAAAAGAGACCAGACAGACAATAAAATGGAAATCGATACGGCAAAAGTCATGCTAAGCCAAGACAAAGCCGTAGCGGAACAAATCAACAAAATTGATGAGGTGGCGACAAATGCAGTTCTTTGATTCTTTAACTTACATGGGTGTTCCGGGCGGGAAGCTTTTTATTTACGCTAACGAAACGAAAGCTGCTTTGCTTGATGTGTATATGGACGCCGGGTTCACGCAACAAGTTGACAACCCTGTTCAGCTAACAAATATGGGTACCCTTCCTTATCCGCTTTTTTTTAGAACGGAAGGTTTTGCCTCTCTTATATCGCCAAGAGATGCAATACTAAAAGAATTTACCACAACATCTATTCCAACAGGATATAATTTTGTAAAGTCTACCGGCGACACGATGACGGGATTACTTTCAATTAATGTAGGCAATTCTGCCGAGCGAGCTTTGTACGCAAACGGAGTAATTGAATCGGATGGAGGGTTAAAAACTGCCCGCGATGTGAATGTAGGAAGGGATGCGATTGTGGGGGGAGATGTCATTGTAAATAAGGATGTCAAAGCTGCTGGTGGTGAATTTAGTAATCTTTTTGCTACTGTTTTAAATACTCCAACAGCAGTAATAAAGGAAGCGAAAATCGCTAAAATTGAAGCTGCGGAAGGAACTTTTAGTGAAGTTACTACAAGCGAAGTTAACGTAACTAAGCAGATAAAAATAAACGAAAATCCGGCTGCAGTTGCTGCTACAACTTCAGATCCAAATGATAAAATGCCTGTAGGTTCATTTATTTTAGCTGAGCATACTGAAAGGTTGTCAGTAAACCAAACTGCCTATATATCAACGCAAGCACATATGGGTGTAACACGTTATACAGTTACAAGCACCTCATCTGCTGCAACCACACGTGGAATATGGCGCGTATGCGGATCAACATTAATTGGACCTGATGGTATACACACTTATTGGAGTGTATTACTTCGGAGGGTAGAGTAGCGTGATAAGACTTCGCGATGCTACTATAACTCAAAGTAATCTGCTTGCAAACGTGCGGCAGATTATTAAGTGGTGTAACCAAATAGAAAATCAGTATAATCCAGGGGAAGTAAAGCATGAACTAGAGGATATCATTCGACGATTGCAAGCTTTGGAGGTGCAGATTAGCAATTTAATTATCCAATTAAATTCTATAAATAACCGCATTGACGTTATCTATGATTTCATCAATACTATAATGAGTGATATAAATGAAATTAAAACCGCATTGCACGATTTGATTACAAGGGTATCAAATGTGGAACAGTCTGTAATAGAATTACAAACCGCAATAACCGACCTGCAATCCCAACTTGCTACCCTCCTCGCTATCCTCGACACCGATGTTCAGACCGACACGGAAATCCAAAGCAGCGAAAGCACGGTTAATATCGCCATTGAATACACCAACCTAAAGACCGGCCAAACCAACACGGTTGTTTATCCCCTACCTGTTGCAAGCACCGTTGAAGCCGGCGTAATCAATGCAGAGGACTACAAAGCGCTCTTAAAAGCAATAGCAGATATTGCCGGTTTGCAAGGCGCGGGCTATGTGTTTGCAAACCTTGGCCAAGAGCCAACACAAGCTGCTTTGACAAACGCATGGCAGGCGGCAAAAGGAAGCGCACCCATAGAAGGGAGCCACATTATCAACCTTGATGAAAGCAATACTCAATACATGTTTGCAAACAAGGATGGCGTAGGTATTTGGCTTTCACAGGGCAACTTTGCTTTGCCTATAGCCACGCAAACGGTGCTTGGCGGTATTTATTCCAGTTTGGCAGATGGGACCGGTTATGTGAATGGCAATGGTGTTTTGAGCGTTAACGGCTGGGATGTGCTCAGCGGCAGGGTGACCACGCTTGAGAGCACGGTGGCGGGTTTGCAGACGGCGCTGAATGCTCACATTGGCAACAAAAACAACCCGCATGAAGTTACTAAAGCACAGGTGGGATTGGGGAATGTGGATAATATACAGCAGGCTACGAAAACCGAGTTTAACACGCACAACAACGATAATACGCGGCACATAACAGCTGGGGAAAGGACGGCATGGAATGCAAAACAGAACGCCCTCAACGGCGCAAGCACCGATGTCGTTCGCGGCAATGCAGCTATGGCTAGCTTAATTACCCGGCAGGTTTCCGGAACTATAACAGTTGGAGTAAATGATACGATTTTAGCCATCACTGCACACGCAACATTAGGGAATGGTGCATACGATGGGCAGCAATTGGCTATTTTTAACAAAAGTACAGGCGATGCAACTTTAACTGTATCAAGGCATTCTAGAGGCTTTGAGGGAGATACTCCTGCTGAAAGAAAATTTTTCCTTTATTGCGGATTTATACACTTAGTATATGATTCCGCATTTACTTGTTGGAAAGATATAATAGTTAACAATGCGCGGTTCGCTGAATACGCCGGACAAGCAGATGCTGCTTCTTATGCCACGAATGCCGGAAGCGTTTCGCAAAGCGGTGTTACAGGAAAAAGCAACATACGAGCTAATCTAGGTTCTACTACTGCACAAAATGCTTTAATCACAGACATAGGCGTTACAGGAATTTTGCCCATTGCCAATGGCGGCACGGGAGCAACTAATTTAGTGTGGCAAAACCCCGGTATACCATCTTATGGTACTAATTTTAAGAATAATGTCACCCACTTTAGAGTAAATCCGGTGCTAAGACTTGCTATTTTGTCTATTGCAGTTATTCAAAACGCAAGTACTACTGTTGCATCTGGTGGTACAATCCTTACATTACTACCGGGTTACAGACCCGCAGCTGGTTATGTTTTTTCGGCAATAACGGATGCAAATAGCGCAAGCTATATAAATCAAGTTTTTTTTTCCAACGAAAATGATGCTGTACGAATAACACACGCCCTCCCCTCAACAGGGGAAAAACTTTTGCGAAGCCAACTTATTTGGAATTATTAATGTGATTCTCTCCCTCTCCCTCACCAATTCCTGCAACTATCGTTGCGACTATTGCATTGCAAAATCATACGCTAACCACGCCAAGCAGTGCAGCAAAAGCGGCTACACGGAAATAAGAGGGTGCATATTAGATTTAGACACTATACTAATGTATCTTGACAGATTCGCACCGCAAGGCTCAACTATAGTCTTAACAGGCGGCGAACCTATGACCGTGCCGTATTTCGGGACACTGATAAGAATGCTAGTACCGCATTACGAAATAGTCATAGAAACCAACGGAAGCCAATTATTCAAGCTACCAAAAAGCATTGACTACAGCAACACAAGATTACTAATCGCATGGCATCCAAAAATGATAACTTGGGAAAAATTTCACAACAACATCAAGCAAATCAACTTTCCGTGGCAATGCATTAGACTGATGCAAATAGCCACTTACAACAATGGTGAAAGGACCATTGTCAATGACTATCCCCAAAATATCCCCTTCCCTGTTATCCTGAACGATGGCGCAATGCCGGACTTTGGTGTGCCCATAAACGAACCGCTTATGTTCGTGCGACCAAACGGCAAGGTTATGAGCTGCGCCTCATCACAAGCAAAATGTATAGGCGACATCTATGAGGGAACGCTTGACGAAAGTAATTTGAACGGATGCAGAAATTGCACCATCAACGGCTTGGTTTGGTGCAACTCGTTAAAGAATGTTTATTTAGCGTTTGAGGGACGATTATGAAAGAACGATGGGAACAGGTATTGCATAAGATTCGCCGGTCTTTGAGGAAACTCGATTGCTGGATTACATGGGTTTTGGATAAATTGCCGTAAGGAGAAAAATATGGAACAAGCAACAATAGAGCTACTTATGCAATTTGGTGTGTCTGGAGGGATGGGGACTACTTTGGTTTTAGTTGCCAAACATGCGCTTGGCAAAAGAGATGCGGAAATAGCGGAGATAAAAAAATCTTTTCAAAAACACTTATCTAAACACGAAGGATTTGAAGAGAAAATTTACAATCGCCTTAACCCAATAGCGGAAAGCGTAAAGAAGATAGAAGGTTTTATGGAAGCTCAGCAAATGATGGCTTTAAACCAAAGAGGGAAACAATGAAAATCACCAATTTCACTTTCAGCAGGCTAGTGACAAGCTACCTAAGATGGAGCTGTTACCAAAGGGGTTGAGGTAGGTAAGATTTAGCGGTCATCTGTTGTAAAACTGTCGTAACATTCCATTTTAAGTATTCGCTGATTTTCACAAAACCCGATAACTATCGACTCGGAATAGCGGGATTCGAACCCACGGCCTTCTGCTCCCGAAGCAGACACTCTACCAGGCTGAGCTATATTCCGGAGTTGTGAATATAGAAAATGCAAAACTTAACTTTTCTTTAGATATGTATTTGCAAGGAGCAAAGGGAAGGCTACTAGCAAGCCGGCTTGGGTGGTTAGCAAAGCCTCGGAAATGCCATCTGCCAAAAGAGCCGGATTGCCAAAACCAAAGCGTTCTATGGTATTAAAAGTGTGAACCATGCCCATAACAGTACCCAAAAGCCCCAGCAACGGAGCTACAGTTGCAAGAGCAGCTATATCTTTGCAATATTCCTTTTTTCCTGTTAAAACCAAAACCCAAGCTATCCAACCCACCGCAAAAATAACAGGCATAACAACCCCGCCCTTGCGAAGCATTTCAAAAACCTGCTCATAAATATGCAATAAAGCCATTAGTTGAAAAATAGTAAAGTAATTTTCTAAATTCTTTTTATGCAAAAAGCAAAATTCATAGTACCAAATGCCTTTACAAGCATAAGTTTTTTATTGGGTGCAGCTTCAATATGCTGGGCTACTGGTTTGTTTGGCGGCAAAAATCCGGTGCTTATGTCGGCGCACTTTATAATTTTTTGCACATTATTAGACAAACTTGATGGCTTTGCTGCGCGAGCCTTTAACGCAAGCTCGGAATTCGGTGCGCAATTTGATAGCCTTGCAGATTTAATCGCTTTTGGTATAGCCCCAGCCTTCACGCTGATGTTTGCTTATAAAAACTTTGCTACAGATTGGTACTCGGCAAACAGTGTAGCTGTCTTTGCCGGCTCCGCCGTTTACATGGTGTGCGCAGCCATCCGGCTTGCCAAATACAATGCCATGGATAGCGACTCTTACCCGGATTATTTTTCCGGAATGCCAACCACATTTGCCGGTGTCACAAATGCAATACTCATGGTTTTGTTATGCAAATACGATTTTTTCAATTCTTGCTCAATGCTCTATATCCCACTTGTGATATTGGTCTTCACCGGACTGCTCATGATTAGCCCCTTATTTTTATCAAAGCTGAAAAAACGCAAAGGCACATTGGTGAATTTATTTCAGCTGGCTAATATCATAATGGCTTATGTAGCGGGCTTTGCCATGATTTGGCCGGAATACTTAATGTCTCTGGTTCTAATCTACTTTATAATAGGCTTTGGTTATGGCTTGGTAAATCGAAATTCCATAATTAATGACCAGGAGAACAAAAGTACCGCGCAATACGAGGAGGTTTAAATGGCCGAAACTTTGTATTACATGTGGTTTTGCATTCTCATATTTGTCTTGGTTATTTTATTTGTGGCAAAATTAAAATTTGACAAAATTTTTGAGAAAAGAGAAGAAAGGCGCAGAATGTTATCTTATTCCAAAACCAAGCTTATACCCAATGATGAAGGTCTGCTCAGAACATTGAAGGTGAAAAAGGTAGATGATACTAAGTGAGTTTGCTCCTGCAAAAGTTAATCTTTTTTTGTCTGTGATTAAAAAAAGGGAAGATGGTTATCATGATATTGGCACCATGTTCCACACAATTTCCTGCGGCGATATTCTTTTTGGCGAATTGAACAAGAGTGGCGAAATCACTCTTTCTTATAATAATCCACAGGAGTATCCTTCGCAAAAAGATTTGATTTATAAGGTTGCCGTGAAGCTAAAGGAAAAATTCGATGTTTCGGCGGGGGTTAATTTTTACTTGGAAAAGAACTTGCCTTTGGGTGCAGGTTTGGGTGGTGGAAGCTCCGATGCCGCCGCAGCTTTAAGGCTTTTGAACAGGTTGTGGGGGTTAAATGCTTTTGAAGAGTTGGAGCAGATAGGTGCAAGTTTGGGTGCGGATATTCCGTTTCTTGTGCGTGGCGGTGCCGCTTTGGCAGAGGGCATAGGCGAAGTTTTAACTCGGCGAAACCCAATAGACAGCGATTGTTGTGTTATCCTCGTGGCAACCCCAAAATGCGCGGTTCCCACTGTTGACGCTTATAAAAACATTGTTCCGTCCGGCGAAGCTCGTTGGCAAAATTTTAAAAACAGCGTTTTAACCAATCCTTTAGATGATTCGTGGGATTTTTTTAATCATTTTGAAGATTCTGTACTTGAAAAATACCCTCCTATCGCTTTATTAAAGAAAAAATTAAATGCCAGCGGTGGTAAATCCATGTTATCCGGCAGTGGAGCGAGTGTTTTTTCACTATTCTCATCGCTTGAAAATGCAGTAAAAGCGTATGATTTGGTTAAATCCGAGTGCAGATTTTTGAACATAGCAAGGTTTTAGCGGGTGTTCCCTCAAGCTTTCTCCTGTAAATGCTGTAAGCCTGTTTTTATTTTTTTGTTTATATAGTCAAGGCAAAATCCAAAAACTAGAGAGATTTCTTCTTTGCTCCAGCCTTCCTCAAAATACAGTTCAACAAAAAGCTGTGAAAGAGGGCATGGCATTTCGGAAGTATCTATTATCCATACCGGAGACTGACTATCGTTCAGAAACAGATCTTTTGATCGTGAAA
This sequence comes from Candidatus Fibrimonadaceae bacterium, assembly GCA_031286305.1. Taxonomy (GTDB): domain Bacteria; phylum Fibrobacterota; class Fibrobacteria; order Fibrobacterales; family Fibrobacteraceae; genus Fibrimonas. The sequence goes on from JAITUM010000022.1 coordinate 8,210, forward strand.
GTTCATAGGTCATTTGCGTTTCTCTTCTCTGTGCTCTGAAATAATCCATGCAACAATGGTATGCTATGGAGTAAAGCCATGTTCTTGTAGAGGAATCTTCTTTAAAGTTTTTTTGAGTGTTTATTATCTTCAAAAAGACTTCTTGTCGAATATCCTCTGCCGCTGCATTATTTTTTAGAAAACGTTGACAAATTCTGAGTACAAACTCAGCATGTTCTTCCCAAAGCTGTGATATATTCATTTTTTAAAGCTATATTATAATTCAAATATAGCACCATGCCCCTTTCATTTTGCAAACGCATAGTTGACACTTTTGGTTATTTTATTACAACCGCCACTTCTTATCGGTGTCACTTTGCATAATTGGAACACCTCTTTCAATATCCAGCACACGAACCTGCAAACGACGCATTGCACCGGAACCGGTTATGCCAATAACAACAATTGTTTTTGCGCCCGCAGCATTGCCAATTCTTATCATTTCATCATCACTCACAGCACCTGATACATGGTGCCTTTGCTCCGCTTCAATTAACGCAGTATTTTGCCTATCTACAATACCTATTTCTTTTCGAATGAATTCGGCAGTCAGGTTATCAACAATAGCATCTACCATGGTATTGCCGGGCGAATTGTTATAGAGCCACACCACCGCATTGCCGGGGAGAATCTTTTGTATTTCTTCGCTTGCAACTGCCGTAACCCTATCAACAGGTTTCTGTTCCTCTTTTTGCTTGTTGGCGGCAACCTTCGCTTTATCTGCTAAGTTTCTGTTCAACCTGGCAATCACTGCTTGCACTGTAGGGTTTCCTGTGTCTTCATAAACTTTTTGCATAAGGCTAAGCGCAGCTTCTGCATCATCAAGAGCCTCATAGAGAATAGACGCATTCTCTGCTGCAGCCACGCTTTTATGTTGCTCATAAATTTTAAGGTAGGCCTCAAGGGCAATCTTATAATTTTGTGCTTTCACATGAGCGAGTGCCTCTTTCATTTCTTCTTTTACGCCGCTAATTCCTGTTTTATCTTCCGCAAGTGTGCGAACTTCCGTGCTTCTATAGGGGGCAATATCTTGACGAATAGTGGCAATTTGAGAAGTAAGAGCGTTTCTCAAAAGCCCTTCTGCATCCGGATAACCATCTCCGCTTTGAGCACTGGCAACTCCTTTCTTAGAAACCGGCCCAATAAGCCTTCCGTCTCTAGCCATTTTAAGGGAATAATTAAATTCAATTTCCACCGCAGTGTAATAAGTGTTAACAGGAGGGTAGTACCGCCCTTTATTATCTGTCCAGCCCGCTGTTGTTTTAGTTTCATTCGAAACAGAGGCTCGTGTTATCCGTCCAATAAACATGGCATCCACATAATCTTCAACATTTTGGTTTCTTCTTCTAAGGCGAAGTATTTCTGAGGCATCTACCAAGGTAAAGCGACCCGTTTCACGAATTCTGCTGGCCGTCATAGAAGTGGCATACGCAGCCAAAACGTTGTGGGCAGAATCATCGGTTTCAAAGGGCATAATGGCTATACGTTTGATACCGGTTGTGTTTAAGGTTGGCGGCCGTTCCACTTGTACCAAAATTCTAGCAGGGCCACTGCAACCCGCAAGGGTCAAAACCAAGAACACTAGCAGCATTATTTTCCAATTAGAATTTATCATACTCAGAATCTCCTAGGATTTTATCCTTAACTTTATCCCACACATCTGAAACGGCGGCTCTAAACGCTTTTTCTGTTGCATTCTCGGTGCTTAAACCGCCTTCTTTTGGCCCCGTGATGCTTAGGGTTACTTCATTTATATTGGCTTTTGCATTTGTCAAAATTATTTTTACACATGCGTTTGCATAGTGAAAATCTTTATTTGTTCTCAGGTTGCAAGCTTTAGCATCTATTTTAAGAATATAGTTTGCCTCTTCTTGATTTTCGGTCATTCTTATATTATTATTATAAAGAATTGTTTGCAGACCCGGTACAATAATGTCTAATTTTTTTTGCTCTAAATTTTCCGTACCTGTAACAAAAACCACTATTATATCTTTTGCCTCAATAATTTCTGCATGAACAATTGTTGCTTCCGCTCGAATTGTTGCTATTTCTTTAAGCAATTTATTTGCACGTTCGCTTTGAGAATGTTCAAGACCGGTTTTGGTGTCAACGGTTAATAACAAGGTTCTGTGGTGAGCAGTGGACTCTACAGCTCTTTTTGCTTCTGATAATTTTATAAACGCCTCGTTTCTTTTGCCAAGTTCAATTAGTTGCTTTGAGAGTTCAATGCCATGCATTGCTTCGCTTAAATTCAATTCTATCATTTGTGCGTAATAGGCTGCCAAATCAGTTTTTTTGACTGCGGCAAAAGCGTAAATTCTTTTCCCATCATGGTATGAGTCTGTAAAAGTGTTGATTACTTCTGCACTAGCGGTGACTTTGATTGTTTCTGCAAAAATTTTGCTCATTGTTTCTTTGCTGAAACCATCATTAACTTGAAGTTCGCTTTTTGTTTCTGTTTCTGTTTGGCTGGATACATCCATTCTAATGCTTTCCACCATTTTGCTACGTGCCTGTTGTTCTAGCATACTGCGAAATTCTGCTGCATTTGCTCTATATTTAAGTGTATCTTCTGCAAAACCCAGGTACCATTCATCTTCCGAGTAGCTGCTTGAGCGGCAAAGTTCGTTTCTCCAACAAGGTGGAGATGTTTCTTGAATTTGTTTAGAGGTGGTGGCGGTGCTCGGAGCGCAGCCAATAATTGCCTGAACCCCAATACTCCAAACAAGGAGGATAAGCAGGATATTATGGTATGATGAAAGATATTTTTTCATAAAAAGCTCGTTATTAGCTTCATAAATATAGAAAAAGCTTGATTTAGCCCCAAAGCGTTTAATGTTTTAATACCACTGAAAAATTTCTACATTACCCCCATGAACGAGAAAAAGCCAAATTCAAAAAATGCGGCACCCGGTTCGTCGGATGCCTGGTTTGAATACGTAAAAGAAGACTTTTTTCCCAAACACGGAACAAAAGTCATGGTCGCTCTGGTGCTTATAGCTGCCGGAGTTTTATTGATTTCCAATAAATTCAAAGCTTCCGCTGAAGAAAGTATTGCTATGGCAGAAGAATTGGGTAAAGGCTTGGACTATATGTATGCAGGCAAAAATGATTCTGCCCTCATAGCCTTTGAAGATGCAATCCGAGACGGAAGGCTCAAAGGCTTGCCGCTTGCAAAAGCAGCACTTTTGTCTGGCAATATCCACCTGCAAAACAGAAACCTGGGTAGCGCAGGGATTTTATACGGACAGGCTGTTGCAAGTGCCGGCAAGGTTGAGTTGATAGTTTCGGCGGCACAGCTTGGGCTTGCAGTAGTGGCTATGGAAAGAGCAGCAGAAGATAAAGACTATTCCGAAGCGATTTCTCTTTTGAATACGTTTATAAATAAATACGGGAAACGCACAGGTGACTTGGCGAGAAGATATGCCAAAACCGAGCCTGTAGACAAGGTTCCAAACGTGCCGGATGCCTTGTGGAAATTAACTCTTTGTTATTTGGAAATTGGCGATAAAGAAAAAACAGTGCAAACAGCTGAGAGACTTGTTAAAATTTATGGGGATTCACCAAAAGCCGCAGATGCATCAAAGCTGCTTGTAACATTAGTGGGGAAATAAAATGCTAACTTGGATAAGCGAAAACGCAAAATGGGTAATTTACATTTTCATAGTAGGAATTATCGCAGGCTTGTTATTTATGGACATGTCTGCTTTGCAACTGGATAACAGACCGCCTGTGGGAACTGTGGATGGTGAAAAACTTTCAAACGAATTATTTGATGCTCGCTTGCGTCAAATACAAAGCCAGCAGACGGGGCTTTCAAACGAGCAGGTCGCTCAAATGCGAGAGGAATTGTTTCGTTCATTTGTTCAAAGGCATCTGATTGAAAAATTGATTGCAGAAACAAAAATTAAAGCTTCCGTTCATGAGATGAAGAGAGATTTGCGCACAGATCCTCCGCAGGGTATAGACCGTGAGCCTATGTTTCAAACCAATGAGATCTTTGATTTTGCAAAATATGAAGCTTGGTTAGCCGACCCTGAAACATATAATATTCCCTTTATGCTGGAATATGAGAATATGCTAAAAACGGCAAAAATTCCGGAAAAGCAACTTCGCCTTTTTATCAATGCCGGATTTCAACCATCAAGCTTAGAGGCAAAACACAAGATTTTAAACAGAGAAACAAAGTTTGAACTTTGGAATGCACAAGGTATTGGTCGCTATTTTGAAGAAGTTTCGATTTCGGAAAACGCTGTAGATTCTGTTTTCAAAGCGCAGCGTGATAGCTTCTTTATTGCTGATGACCTTGCGAAAGTTCGTTATGTAGCAATTCCGATTGCACCTAGCGAAAGGGATGTGGAGAATACTCTTGAATATGCAGAAATGCTGCTCGCTCAAATAAAAGACGGCACGGATTTTGGAGATATTGCCCGCAACAGTTCTGAAGACCCGGGTTCTGCGACAATGGGCGGAGAGCTTGGCGATTACGGTCCGCGCGGCAGATGGGTTCCGGAGTTTGACAGCACGGCATTCGCTTTGGATTCCGGGGAAATAAGCAACCCTATTCGCACACAGTTTGGTTTTCATATAATTCAGAGCCTTGGCAAAAGAATTGAAGAAAAAGAAGATGGGGAAGAGGAGGAGCAAGTTAAGGCGCGGCATATTCTTCTCACAATTAATGCGGCATCGGAAACTATAGATAGTTTAGAAGCTATTTTGAACGATATAAAAGCCGAGGTTGACAAGGGAAAAAAATTCGATGAAGTTGCGACAGCTAAAGGTTTAGAGGCTAAGACTTCTACTTGGTTCAAAAGAGGCAGTGAGATTCCTGAGCTTGGGCATGTATCCGGGCTTTCTTCTTATGCTTTTTTTAATCCTTTGCGCCCAAAAGAGGATTCTAAAACTTCTGATATTTTGCAAAATCCAAAATGGGTTGTTATTTTTGAAAAGGCAGGTAGTTTGCCGGCCGGTTCTAGAGATATTGAATTTGCAAGGTCAAGAATTGAGCAAAACTTAAAAGCAAAAGGAAGAGTTGATGCTATTGCGGAGCATTTGAGAACGAATCTTGGCAGATTTGCCGAAATTACAGTTTTAGATTCCGTTTCAAAAACAAGTATTGAGAAGGTCACAATAGATTCCGCTACGGTTTCTTTTGAAGGATTTTTGCCGGGTCTTGGTTATGCAAACACAGATCTTTACAGAGCGCTTTCAAGTGCAAAAGAAGGTGAGTGGAGCGGACCTTACACAAGCAATCAGAACGCGGTTTTAATAAAGGTTCTGAGCAAAAATGTTCCGAGCGAAGAGGCTCTAAAGGCTGCTATGGAAAATGAGCTTTCGGTGTCTTGGCAGTTCGGTGCTTTCAGTGCATTTAGCGACTATATGCGCAACTTGGAAGCAAACGCAAAAGTAGTGAATAATTTGGACTTGTATTATAGAGAATAGGGATTATGGGACAGATTGATGCTCAATTTCTCCCGTAATAAAATTAACCGTACAATAAGAAAACCCTTTGCCGTCGCGCGGGTATCCTAGAGAGCCGGGATTTATTATTTTGCAATTTTTAGCGTGCAACCGAGTCATTTGACAATGAGTGTGCCCAACAAAAAGAAAATCATAATCCAGCGGTTTTATATCTAATGGGGAATCTGGATATATTCTGCCGAATAGAGGTGATGACGGCGAGCCATGGAGCATGGAAATATTAAAATCACCAATCCTCATGGTAATGGTTTCCGGAAGAGTTTTAATGAATTCAGCCAACTCAATATCTTCTTTAGCTATATGCCGCCCCATCTGAGCACTTAACGCATCAAGAAAAAACTGGTCATGATTTCCACGCACCGCATAAAAATTAGGCAACCGTTTAATTACTTCTACAATTTCTGCTGTTTGATAATGATAACCGGCTAAATCTCCGCAATATAAATATCCTTCAATATTTTCATGAGCTAACTTGTTCATCATTGCCTCAAACACATTAAAATTGCCATGCACATCTGAAAATAAAGCGTATTTCATATCGTTAATCCTCTTCTCATTAAAATAGATTTTTTTTCTATATTCACTACTTTACGGAGAACATTATGTCGAATGAAAAAAAAATAGCTATGATATCTGGGATTACCGGGCAGGATGGTGGTTATTTGGCAAAATTTTTGCTTGAGAAGAATTATAGAGTTTTGGGCCTGTATCGCAGAGGGGCTACAGATACTTTTTCAAAACTCAAAGAACATGGGATTTTTGAACAAATTGAATTACTGGATTTTGAACTGCTGGAGTTTTCAAATATCTGCAGACTGCTGAAAAAATACCAACCCGATGAGTTTTACAATCTGGCTGCACAAAGTTTTGTTGCCGCTTCGTGGGAAGAGCCAATCTACACTGCGCAAGCAGACGGGATGGGAGCATTGTATATACTTGAGGCTATTCGTGAATTTTCTCCGAAAACACGCTTTTACCAAGCTTCCACCTCTGAAATGTTCGGCAAGGTTCAAGAAATTCCGCAATCGGAAAATACCCCTTTCTACCCTCGCTCTCCTTATGGCGTTTCAAAATTAATGGCGCATTGGATGTGCGTAAATTACAGCGAAAGTTTTAATGTGTTTGCTTGCTCCGGAATTTTGTTTAACCACGAAAGCCCAATGCGAGGAAAGGAATTTGTGACGAGAAAAATAACTTCCCACTTTGCAGAAATGTACACCGGAAAAACCAGCGAGCCTCTAGAGCTAGGTAACCTCAATGCGAAACGCGATTGGGGATATGCAGGCGATTATGTGGAAATGATGTGGAGAATGCTACAGCACGATAAGCCGGACACCTACGTTGTTGCTACCGGAGAAACTCGCAGTATTCGGGAATTTGTTGAAGAAGCCAGCAAACATTGCGGTTTTGATTTGCAATGGCAAGGGAGCGAAGAAAGCGAGGTGGGCATTGACAAGAAAACAGGAAAAACCCTTGTCAGGGTTAATCCTAAATTCTACAGGCCCGCTGAAGTTGAAGTGCTTATAGGCAATCCGGAAAAAGCAAAAAAAGTTTTAGGCTGGCATGCCAAAGTAGACTTCAAAGCTTTATGCCGTATGATGATGCTTGCTGATATTGAACGTGCAAAGAAAGCGGTTGAGAACTAAAATTAAATCTTTCAAACATAAAATTCGCAAACGGATGCTTATTGTTGTGGTTGAGCATTTTTTCTAGCGGGCAATAGGCATTTGCATATCCCACTAGGGTTTTATCGGTTTTCCAGCGGCTCTGCTCTCCAGAGGAATTTTTGCAAATAGATTCCCAACCTATCAACATGCTGGGAACATTGCACAATTTGGCTTGCCGCAAAATGCCTGCATGCTGCCCCTGAGTTGAGAGCAAAACAAAAACATCGTATTTTTGAAGTTCATAAGCTATCATCCAATCGGAAAATAAACTCTCATTTGGCCTTGGATTTAGGATGCTGCCTTGGCGTGCATAATGAACAATGTATCCGAATTTCACCAAATTTTTCTCAAAACCCAAAATAGCTTCTCTAACATCCCTTCTAAAGGAGCCTCTTAGCGGATTGTCGCTTGGATGGTAAAAATGTTTTTCTACCTCCAAACTTCCGGAATCGCTTTTCCATTCAAACCTGCGCTGTATTTCATAACGCAAATATGTTTCTATAGCGGCAACGTTTAATCTGGAGCGCCTTTTGTGCTCATATCGATAAAAATCGTTTATACGCTTGAACGAAAACCCGTCAATGCAAAAATACACTCTTTTCATAGCTGTCTCCCATGTTGTTTACATGTTAGACGCTTTTCAGAGGAAAAAAAATTTTAAAAATGCAAAAAAAAAGCATTTTGCTAACAATCGTTGTCATTTGCAGTGTTTTTGAACTAAATTCGCCGTTTTTTTGTGATTTTTTTTGGGGAAAAGTACCCACCTTCGTGCTTGTTGCACAACTAGCGTTGGAAAGTTGATGGCATCCCGAAGGGCTGGGTGGCATTTCCGGGCTACTGCCTCATTTTGCCGTTACCATAAAATTGATAAGC
>JAITUM010000086.1 GCA_031286305.1 Candidatus Fibrimonadaceae bacterium
GGGTGAATGTCCTTGCTGATGCCTTTAGGGTGTGCAAGCTCATCAATCTGAGCAAAGGGTATAAGCTCGCCAAAATTGACACCCTTGAAACCTTCCATTTTAGCATTGAACAAATATTCGCGAGCAGCGCCCAAATCAAAATAAGCTATGCTTATAACATAAATCTTCTTTACGTTATACTTTTGTCCCTCGCCTATCTGTTCCACTATAGCCCTACTTACATTGAAAAGCATTTTGCCAAAAAAGTCAATCATATCTGTGTATTGTATCTCAATTATCGCTATCTCGCTACCGTCTATCTTGGTTTTTATATCTATGCGGTTGACTTTGTCGTCTGAATATTCTTTGTTGCCTTCGCTCTCCAAAATTTCCAATACCTTTACCTTGCGACCCAAAAGCGTGGTAAGAAAACCTTCCAAAATAACAAAATTAGCCTTCTGCCGCAATATGTCTTTTATTGCGTAGTCAAAACTGATTATTTCACGATCTTTGGACATTAGGGGTAAGATAGAAAAATTCAAATGTGGAGGGAGTTTTCCCTCTAATTATTATTCGCTAAAGTTTTTCCTTAAAAAAGCCGATATACATAAAAAAAGGAGTGTATCATGAATGTTAGCGCAAATTCCGCACCAGCTGCCAAAAATTCCACAGCCGCTGTCAAAGGCTATGAGCCTGTGAAAAAGCAATCTGTTTCGCAAACCACAGAGGGCACAAAAAGTGAGAATACCAAACCAGACCCCGAGTATAAGCTGGAAATTAGCGATGCGGCTCAAGAGAAAAAAGATTCCGAAAGTAGTAGCGAAGCAAAGGTCGGAAACGGCTTTAAAGACTTTGATATGGACGCTTTCCAAGGGACAATTCGCTCTCAGCTCATGGAATCTATAATCAATGCGAAAAAATCCCTAATGGAAGCCGGCGTTGAATTTGCCAAATACAACGAAAATTCCATTCTTTACGACCTTTCCGCACTAAAAGACGGCGATAACATTAAAGCAGCCGATGTTCCGGAATACTGGAATGCAGAAAACACCTCACAGCGCATTGTCGATTTTGCCATGAGTTTCCGCAGTTTGGCACCGGAGCTTTCCGACGAAGAATACATAGATAAAATGCGCAAAGCGGTTGAACTTGGCTATAAGCTAGCTAAAAGAGATGTGGGAGACCTGCCCGGTCCTTCAGCAAAACTGTTCAACGATACCTACAACTTGACTATGAAAAAATTCGACGAGTTGTTGGAGCAGGCTCAAAAGAACGCAACAGGTGCTTAATTTCTAATTTTAGCACATGTATTCCCTTCCGGCTGCACTTGAAAAACTAGTGCAGGAACTTTCAAAATTGCCTAGCGTGGGGCCAAAGACCGCCCGCAGGCTTGCATTTCATCTGCTTTCCGGCGATAGGGAAAAAATGGATAGCTTAGCGCATTCTCTTATAGAGGCTAAAAGCAGGATTGTTCATTGCAGCCGTTGTTTTGGATTTTCCGAAAGCGAATTTTGCCAAATATGCGAAAACCCGCGCAGAAATGCGGAGGTGCTTTGCGTTGTTGAAAGGGCAAGCGATATTTTGCCATTTGAAAACAGCGGTGTGCACAAGGGGCTTTATTTTGTGCTGGGCGGTGTTTTGTCTCCGCTTGATGGAATAAAACCGGAAGCGCTGCACATTCCGCTTCTAATTGAGCGTATTGAAAAAGAAAATATAAAGGAACTGATTTTAGCGCTGGGTTCCAGTCCGGAGGCAGAAAGCACTGCCCTGTACATAGACCGCATTTTGGCTAACTCTCCCATTCGCCGAACAAGATTGGCTCGCGGCATTCCGGTGGGCAGCGATTTGGAATTTATAGATGATGTAACGATGCTAAGAGCATTTGAAGAGCGAGTGAGGGTTTGAGAATTTTTCTACCTTACCTCCATGCTGCCTCAGAATTTTATTGCATTGGATTTAGAAACCACTGGGCTTGACCCGGATAAGGATGAGATTATAAACATTGCGCTTGTGCGTTTTGAAAACGGTAATATTGCTGCAAGCCTTGATTTTATAGTGAAGCCGCAAAAAGAACTCTCATCTTTTGTTAACTATTTAACAGGTATTTCGCAAAGCGAGTTAGACGAAGCAAAACCCTTTAAGGACATTGCACCGGAAATTTTAGAATTCATAAACGATTTACCACTAGTGGCTCACAACGCTGCTTTTGACTCAAAACTTTTTACGCTTGCTCTGAACAGAAACGGCTTTAAAAACAAAGAATTTATTTTTTGGGACTCGCTCGCCATAGCACAGGCGGCTTGGACTTTTGAAAGCCATAAACTTGTAAATTTGGTGAAATTTCTGAACATTGAAGTTTCTGCTTCGCATCGCGCCTTGCCGGATGCGGAGGCTTGCGGAAAAGTTTTTTTGCTTGGGCTTGCAGAGCTGAAAAAATGCGAAGCTTCCGTTTATGAAAATTTGCAAAAAATGGCAGCCGGCACTACTTATGAACCTTTATTTAAAAGTGAGGAAAAATGAATCAACTGAAATATAGCGAATTTGTTGCAGAAATTTTGAACAATAACTCAAAGCTGCAAGTAGGTTTGGCAGAAACAGAATTTGATAGCAGAGACGGATACTTAACTGCTGCTGCAAAAGTTATTGACGAAAATCCAAGCGAACGTATTTTGGTAACCCTTGCAAACAAAAATTTGCAAAAAGCTTTGCCATCCTTAAGCAGCAAAGTTCGCCCTGCCGTTTTAAAAGAGAGATTCAGCTATATTTGCTTGCGCAAATTTTACAACTGCATAAACAACGCAGACCTTTACCTAACAGTAGAGGAACGCATAAACTTTTTTGCTTTAATCACATGGATTGAAAAAAACAAAGACGGCGATTTAAACGAGGTTCTTCACTATAATCGTGCTCCTGTTTTGTGGAAAAAAGTTGCTTGCGAAGCGGGTTCCTGCCTTGGCGCTCAGTGCGAGCATTTTTCAAAATGTCATTTTCAAAACGCTAAGAAAAATGCAGAAAATTCCAATCTGCTCTTGGTTTCACACAGATTATTTTTACAAGATTTGCACATGGACTTTGCTATTCTGCCTTCTTATGCAAAGATTATTTTTGACGATGCTCACAGGCTTTCGTTGGAAAGTCAAAAAAACTTCGGACGGCATTTGATTTTTTATACTCTTAGAAATGCAACTAAGCAAAATTCTTGGTGCAAAAAGTGGGAAGAGCAATCTGCGGAATGTGAAAAATTATTTTTGAACTTGATAAAAGAAATTCAAAACTATGCACAAAAAACAAAAAAACGCAGAATTGTATATAGCAAAAATTTATCTTCGGAAACAGGAATTTCATCGGAGTTGCTCCAAAGTGCTTTGAGAAAATTGCTGGAAATTATTGAAACAGTTGAAGGCAAAGACAGCATGCAATTCGCTTCTGATATAAGAAAGATTTCCAGTGATATTGCATTTTTATTTGCAGCCTCGCGTAGCGACTTGGTTTATTGGGTGGAATGTTCTTCTAATCCTTATCAGGTTATATTCAATGCAGAACCTGTAAATCCCTCTGTAAAATGGAGCAAATCTCTTTATCCGATTTTAAAATCCGCATTTTTTACTTCCAACGCCATCAGCATAAACGGTCAGTTTGAATATTTGATACATCGCTTGGCACTGCATGGCAAAAATATCAAATCTCAAATTTTCAGTAATGACACTGATGAGGGAGTCTCTATTCCTGAAGTTTTTGCTGCAGATTTTTTACCCAAACCAACGGATGAGAGTTTCAATGCGGAATTATTAAAAGTCTTATGCGAAATATTGCAGAAAAATGAAACTAATACCCTTATATTCAGCGATTTTGGAGTTATCCAAAAACTAAACGCCGAAATCAAAAAGTTAGAATCGCAAAAAAAATGTTTCTTCCAAGGAATGGATGGCAATTATTTTAATTTGATTTCCTTTTTTCAAAAAGAAGCGGGCAGTGCTTTGATGGGTGCTCCGGATGAGTTGAAAAATTTGGAAGACATGGAATTGCCGGAAAACAGCCTTATTGTGCTTTCAAGATTGCCGTTCCCGGATATTAAGGAACCTGTTGCGTCAAAGCGTATGGATATTTTAAAAGAGCAAAACAAGAATAGTTTTAATATAATAACCATGCCGGAAACCATCTTGACGCTTCGCAGAATTTATTCCGCAATTTTGCGCTCCGGCAAAAAACAAACCTTGCTTTTTTTGGATAGCCGCATAACAAATGAACCATACGGAGCAAAAATTCAAAAAATTTTCCCAAATTTCAAAAGCCTAAGCCACAGGGTCTTTTCAACGGGATTTTTTAGCAATGAGATGTGATTTTCTAAATTATAGCTATGCTTCAAAATATTAAAATACTGGCTTTGCAAGGTAAGTGGCTTGGGAGCGCGGCTAAAACTCTTGAGCGGTATAAAACGGAGGCCTTGGCAAACAAGGGTAAATTCGATTTGCTCGTTTTGCCGGAGCTTTGCCATACACCATACTTTCCTTTTGAAGAAAACGATGCGCATTTTGATTATGCCATCACAAAAGATTCTCCAATTGTGGAAGAGTGGAAAAATTTAGCCAAGTTTTTGAAATGTGTTTTGGTTTTTCCTTTTTTTGAAAAAAGAGCAAAGGGAATTTACCATAACAGTGCTTTTGTTTTTGAGCGAGATGGCAGCATTGCCGGGTTTTACCGCAAAAGCCATATTCCGGACGACCCCTGTTTTTATGAGAAGTATTATTTTATGCCAGGAGATACAGGGTTTAAGGTTATTCCTACCAGTGCCGGCAACTTGGGTGTTTTAATCTGTTGGGACCAGTGGTTTCCAGAGGCGGCACGTATTTTAGCATTGCAAGGCGCTGATATTTTGATTTACCCAACAGCTATAGGCTGGGACGCCAATGAACCTAAAAAAATCTATGCCCGTCAGCTTGACTCCTGGGTTGTTGCCATGCGAGGCCATGCCACAGCGAATAGGCTTTTTGTTTTGGCGGTGAATAGAGTTGGCAAAGAAAATAACCTCTCTTTTTGGGGTAATTCCTTTATCTGTGCGCCGGATGGTTTTATTATCAAACAGCAGTCAGCAGAACGTGAAGAAATGATTGTGTCCATAGACTTAAACGAAATTGAGCAAAACCGCAGAATTTGGCTGCACTTCAGAGACCGCAGGGTAGACCAGTATTATGACATTTTGAATATGTGGATAGATAATGGAAAATAATCGCTATCCGGCTGAGTGGGAAGAACAGGCGGCTACATGGCTTGCTTTGCCGATAAATGAAGAGAATTGGGCATCTCGCAGAGATGGCATAGATGCTTTTTACTCGGAACTCGTAGAAACAATTTCTCGTTTTCAGTCTGTGAAAATTCTAGACAACTTGCAAATTCCACACAACGATGTTTGGATTAGGGACTACGGCCCTTTTTTCGTTGAGCGTAGCGGCAAACTAAATGCCATAGGTTATGAGTTCAATGCTTGGGGTGAAAAATTTCCGCCATGGGACTTGGACAATGCCGTTCCGGAAAAAGTTGCTGAAAAACTTGGAATTCCCTGCGTGAAATATAACTGGATTTTAGAAGGCGGAGCAATGGAATTCAACGGTGATGGTCTTTGCCTCACAACAACCCCGTGCTTATTTGGTGAAAAACGAAATTCCAAGAAACAGGAAAGCGAGTTGCTAAAAGATTTGCGGGAATCGCTTGGCATAAAATCGCTTAAAGTTTTGCCAGAAGGTTTGGAGGGCGACCACACAGATGGGCATATAGATAATTTAGCGCGTTTTGTGGCAAAGAACAGAGTAGTGATAGCCGCCGGATTTGAGCAGAGCAAAAAAGAAATTGAGCTTTGGCTTGCCGAACACTATGAAAATGCAAAAGTGGATGTGTTGCCTTTGCCGCCGATTATAACTTCTTCTTACATGAATTTTATTTTTGTAAATGGTGGCTTAATTGTGCCGCTATATAATTGCAAAGCCGACTCCTTTGCTTTGGAATATTTTAAGAAAGTATTTCCGGATAGAGAAATTATAGGCATTGATTGCATCGTTCCCATTGAAGAAGGCGGGAGCCTGCACTGCTTATCAAAACAAGAACCTAAGGTGTAAATTTAAATTCTTTTGTAAATCTCTGTTGAACTGGCACGCCGCCCACTAGAGCTGGAGAAAATTTGTATTGCCGAACTGCTGAAAGCGCCGCTGTTTCAAAACCAAAACCGGCCGGCTCAACAATGGTTGCAAAGGCTTCCGAAACATTTCCGTTTCTGTCTATTACCATGTAAATCATTGCAAAACCGGCAACTCCGCGCTCTTTTGCCCGCCTTGGATATTCGGGAAGAACTTCTCTCAGCAACCTTGCCTCAACCTCAACCTCTTCCGCATTGTAAATTATATTGTCCATCCCGCCACTGCCTATTGAAACGCCACTTTCCCCTGCACCGGCAAGCGATAAATCCATTGAAAAACCTTTTATCCCTTTGTTCAAACTGCTCTGCGCCTGATTAGGTCTAAAATGATTACTCCGCGGAATTTCTCTTATGGCTCTTTGCTGAATTTCTTTCTTGGGTTCTTGAACCAAAACCTCAACCTCACGCGGCGTAATTTTATCCTTATCACTTTCTGCATATTCTTTTGAAAAAAACACCGCATTCAAAATAGGAACCGCCAAAAAAAACACAGCATTAATAATAAAAGCCAAAATAATTATTATAAATAATTTTAAAAATAAACGGCCCACACCCATGTTTTCTCCAATGTTTCCAGCCACGGATACACTTGCTTTTCTCCCTTTACCATAGCAGAAACTCTGCCGGGAAACGAGTAACCGTAATTATTTATATGCTCAACTTCTACTCTGGCATTTTTTCTTAAACCGGCCTTCTCTTTTGCTATTTCAACAGCCCGCTCAAAACCACCGATTTCATCTACCAAACCATTACTGATTGCATCCATTCCTATAAATATTCTGCCGCCGCCCAGCAGCTCCATTTGCTCTTCACCAAGTTTTCTGCTTTTTGCAACAACACCCGAAAACCGCTCATAAAAATCATCCATATATCCCTGAAGAGCAAGGCTGTCTTGTTCTGAAAATCCGCCAAATATACTTCTTGCATTTGCGCTTTCATGAGTTTTTACAACTTCGTTTTTTACTTTTAATTTTGAAAGCAAACCGCTCAAATCCGGTTTGCCGCTGTAAATTCCTATACTTCCCACAACGCTGCCGGCCTCTGCTACAATTAGGTTTGCAGCGCATGCAGTGTAATATGCGCCGCTAGCTGCCATGTCGCCAATGCTTGCTATAATCGGCATTCCGCTTTCTCTCAATGTTTTAAGAGAATGCCAAAGTTCGTCTGAGGCCACTGCCGAGCCACCCGGCGAATTTATGCGTAAAATTAAGGCTTCATATTCTCCGGAATATCCGATTTCATTTATTGTGGCTATTAAATCGGCAACTCCTGCAACGCTTTTTCCAAACAATGGGTCATTTGAACCATAGCCGCTAACTATCATGCCGTCAATGTTTAGCACAGCGATTTTTGTTTTTGGTTGCCATGAGTTTGAATGCAATTTTTCATTGCTTAAGTGCCAATTACTCAAATGTGCATTCTTATTTTCTATACCTAGAAAAAAGTTTGAAACATATTTTGGAACTTCCTCCAAATAAAGAATGGTATCTGCCAAGCCATTTTTTTTTGCAAAGCTTGCGGTGAGTTTCGGGTTATTTGCAATGCTGTCTAAAAAATCCGGAGAAAGTTTTCTGGATGCAGCTACTGTGTCTCTCACTATATTCCACCAACCATTTAAAACCACCTGCAAATTTTCTTTAGCCTCGTTGCTCATGGAATCCAAAGCGTAATGCTCCATTGCAGATTTATATTCCCCATGCCTTATCATTTCAAATTTTATTCCTACCCAGTCAAATAAACCCTTATAATATAAAACTTCGCTTGAAAGTCCTTTAAAATCAACGAATGTCGATGGTTGTAAAATTATTTTATCTGCTGCAGATGCCGCATATATAACGGCTGGGCGGTAGCTATTTGTGTAAGCAGCTACTTTTTTGCCTCTGCTTCTCAAAGAATAAATTCCTCTGCGAATTTCCTGTGAAATGCTAAGCCCGCCGCTATAGTGTGAAAAATCAAAAACAATTACTCTTGCGTTTGATTTTTCAAGCAATGAGAATGTGTTCCTTAAAGTTTCCAAATCATCCACTTGCCGCCCGAGCAGGCTCCAGCCGCTGTTTTTTTCTTTTATGTTTCCAAGAACAACGCGAACCATACCTACATTTTCCAGCGCGCTCCGATTTAAATTTGAATGCAATATCATATTAAACTTTTTGAAATTCATATCCGAATCTATATTTTCTGAGACAAAGGCAACAGAGCTATTTAAATACGAGCCGAAAGTGGTGGAAAGTGAAAGACGAAAAGGAAACTCCAAACCGAGTGTCCAGTCAAAAGCTTCCAGTTCAAGCAAGAAATTTTGTTCTGATTGTGAGTTCATATTCCATGTTGTTGTTACTCCGTTGAAGGGTCGTAGTGAAAGTCCCACATTTTGCATTCTATTTTGGTAGAATCCATATTGAACGGCTTGCTCGCTCCAAAAGCCAAGCGAAACAAAAGACACTGGTCGCCAAATGACACCCGGTGACCATGAAAATGCTGTTCCGTCTTTTTCTGAAATTCTTGTCGTTGAAAACCTATGCCCAAAAAAGAATGAGCGGCTCGAATTGAATTCACTATTTACAATAGACCATTCGCTTCTATCATAACCGTTTCTTCCATTAGTCCAGTCAAAAGCCATTCCATAATTTGTTCCCCAAAACCCGAACAAAAAATTATTCATTCCATTGTTATCGTTTTTATCTTTTTCGTAGCCAAAAATTGTTCCGGAGCCTCCATAAGCACCTAGCGCGGCAGGGTTCCCTTGCATACCTCCACTTTGTGAAAGCGAGGCAAAGCGGCTTTCGCCGGAAATTGAGGCAAAAGCGGATGTTGTGAGCAGGATTATCAGAAGAAAATGCATTAGTGGTAATGTAGAATTTCATACGAGTATGTATATTGAGAAACGGTATGTAGGCAGGGCAAACGCATTTTAATTTTTAAATATGGGGGATGT
>JAITUM010000248.1 GCA_031286305.1 Candidatus Fibrimonadaceae bacterium
GTGCAATAACCGCAGGCGATTGCAGCGCAACACAGAAGTTTGAAGACGGCATTTGCCGTGCAATAACCGCAGGCGATTGCAGCGCAACACAGAAGTTTGAAGGCGGCATTTGTCGTGCAATAACCGCCGATGATTGCACCAAAACACAGGTGTTTGAAAGCGGCATTTGCCGTGCAATAACCGCAGGCGATTGCAGCGCAACACAGAAGTTCGAAGGCGGCATTTGCCGTGCGATAACCGCAGACGACTGCTCCGCAACACAGAAGTTCGAAGGCGGCATTTGCCGTGCGATAACCGCAGACGACTGCTCCGCAACGCAAATGTTTGAAGGTGGTGTTTGCCGTGCGATAACCGCTAACGACTGCTTTGCAACACAGATGTTTGAGAATGGTGTTTGCCGTAATAAAACCCTGCAGGAGCTATGTGCCGAAATAGGCGATATTTGGGTTGACGGGCAATGCAAAACCACAATTCAACTTGCAGAGGAAATGTGCCTAGCAAATGGAGGAATTTGGAAAGACAATACTTGCCATATCAATACGCAAGACAACACCGATATTACCACTGCAAAAACAACTCTCGAAAGCACAAATTTCGGTCCAGTATCGCAATCAACGCTAAACACCCAAGGAATGGCGCGAGGCTTTATTGAAGACATCATCGCCGAACTCAACCTAAACAACGTAAGCGCAACAGTAAGCAACATTGCCTTCACTCCAGCAAGCACCGGAACAGTCGAAAACCTCACCGGCACAAATGGCTCTTACGCCTTCTCAGTCACCCTCAACAAAGGTGCCGGAACACAGCAAATAGTAGCAGGAACGCTCACTATCACCGCAATGCCATACCCAGCAACACAAGAAAATACCGACATCACCACCGCAAAAACCACCCTCGAAAGCACAAACTTCGGCTCAGTGCCGCAATCAACGCTAAATACCCAAGGAATGGCGCGAGGCTTTATCGAAGACATTCTCGCTGAATTTGAACTGAATAACGTAGAAACAACGGTTACGACAGTCAGTTTCCAAGCAGCGATTGCCGGAGCTACTGATAATGAGTTTGGCACAAATGGTGTTTACGAGTTCACAATAACCCTAAACAAAGGCATAGGAGCAGAACAAACAACGGAAATATTATCATTGATTATCACCGCAACACCATACAGCAATACGCCAATCCGCCTGCCTCAAATCGCTACATTCAACCAAGCCACGCAAATCTACAACGGCATAAGCTTGCAATCAACAAGCAACGCTATGGTTGAGATTTACGGCTTGAAAGGAAACTTAATCAACAGGCAAAATTTCGGCAACGGGGTTTATACAGTATCGTTTGAGCATTTGCCAAAAGGAATGTACATCGTCCGAGTTTCATTCGGCAGTGAAAAACAAATTTTGCGTGTGCCGGTGAGGTGATTACGTGACTGCCCTACAGCAATTCATTTTAAAATCAGTCCATTTTTGAGGAAAAATCTTAATAGTGGCTTAACTAAATGTACCTTTTTTCAAGGCCGCTTTGTAGGGACAAGGCGGGCTGTACCGGAAACAATGATGCGCAAACGCAGAAACAGCTACAAAGAAAAATTTAGATGCGTTGGCCCTGGGGGAGTAGGGAGTGGAATTTGCAAAAAATGATCACCCGCCGCTTATGGTTTTGCCTATTTTTGCTGCAAATATGAGTTTGCCCGGAGCTGCGAAAAGACCCGGCATTATAAAAGCTAGAATGACTCTTGTAAATCTGTTTTTCCACCAGCGACTGATTTTCCATATATCTTCTATAACGGTTTCCATTTCAAAAACTCTGGGCGGGCAAAAATATGCTTGAATAAATGCTGTGAACATTCCAACGCCAACCACAGGAGTTAAACCCGTTAATGGAGCAAGAAACAAAGCCGCTACTATTGCAAGAGGGTGCGCAAGCGCAAAAGCAGTGCCAATAGCAGCGAGAACTCCGGTGCAAAGGAACCAAAGCGTAATGGAATCGGATACTTTGTCGGCGCCTTGTGAAAGACCTATGTAAACTAAAGAGGAAATAATTATTGTCGGAATTCCCCAACCTATTATGGCACCCGTTTTACCCGGCGGTGGAATTTTGCAGAGTTCTTCTTCCGGTGGAGTTTCTTCATTGCTTTCAATTATGCTTTTAATGCCCGGTAAATGCCCTGCACCAACAACAGCTAAAACCTTGTTGCCTTCCGCTTTCATAATTCTGCCGGCTAAAAATTGATCTCTTTCGCTAATCAAAATTTGTTTGATTTCCGGAAATTCTTTTCCAAAGTCGTCTAACAACACTGAAAGGGTGTCTTGTTCGCGCATTTTGCTGAGTTCTTCTTCGCTAATTTTTTCCGTTTCAAAAAGAGAGCTAAGCAAAGCAGCTAATAATTTGAACTTGCGAAAAAACGGTGTGCTTGCCCAAGCGCGACGCAGCGTGATTTTTACATCTCTATCTGCTAATACCAAATTAGCATTGCAGGCTCTTGCTTCTTCAACTGCGGTTTTTAATTCTGCGCCGGGTTCTACGCCTGTGGACTCTCCCATTCTTTTTTGATAAGAAGCTAAGATTAAATTTACAATCAAAGAAGACATTTGCTTTTTTTTCAGCACCTCTTTGACATTTAAATTTTTCCACCGGTTGGTATCTTCCAAGGCTTTTAAGCGATTTTCGTCTAACTCAACACAAACGCAGTCCGGTTTTTCTGCTATTATTGTTTCCCGAACCAGGTCTATGGATTCTTGCGAAATATGTGCCGTTCCCAGCAGAACAATTTCTCGTTCCTGCGACACCTGTATGCGAATGATATCTTTGGATTGCATTTATTCTTTTATGCAGCGAACGCTGAGTAAATAGGTTTTATATTGATTGCTAACAAAGGCAACATCGTTGGAGAAAGACATTGCACAGCGTACCACATTGACGGTATCATATTCCGTGGCGCTCCACCATCTGCCATGTTCGTTTATAAACAGAGCATTGGCATCAGCTTTGTTGCGGTAGCCGCCGGGTAAGGCTGCAAAGCCAAATTCATCTGTGCCGCTGGTTCCGCCTACCCTTACCTTCCAACCACTTACCGATTTGAGTTTTATTGCGGCAGTTTCTTCGCCACCTGCAAAGCTTACAAGGGCATCCCAATCTGTTTTATCGGGCAAGCGCCAGCCTTGGGGGCAAACATTCAAAGCTACTTCCCAATCATACAATCTGCCGTATTTGTCGCAGTTGTCCGGGTCATTATTATAACATTCGCTGCCGTCTGAGGCGTAGTTCAAATTCTCTGCCATCCAGGTTTGGGTGTCTATTTTGACAATTTTATATTCTTGTCCATCGCGTGTATCCGTAAGAGTGCTGTCTTTTTGCTCCACTTGTTCGCTTTCAACCACCTGAGGTTCCGTTTTTTTCTTTTTTGGCTCCAAGCAGGCAGCAAAAGCAAAGCATGCCAAAGCAGAAAAAATCAAAATTAATTTCATTTTCATGGTGGTTAATGTAGAAAAAAATCTACATTAACCACTAATCAACCTTATATAGGAGACTTAACATGAAAACAAGCCGTGTTCAGTGAATGACGAATTTGCTTCGGGTACTGTCTATTTTTATGACACAGACGCAGCTAATAAGAGCTGCGATAGTCTTTTGGATGACGACGACGATTAATTAACTACACTTCTTAACCGCCCGCAAGGGCAGTTTTATTTTACTAAATTCACCTTATGTTCACACAATATTTATCTCAGTCTGCCCTCAAAGGCACCGTTAAAGATTTAATTACCTCAGGTCTTGCAGCGGAATTCAAACAACCATGGTACACACCACTCACAACAACACCCTCAACCACAGGCATGGCCGTTGGCGGAATAGGTAGCGCATTTACCGTGACACCTGCAGGTGCAACACCTGTTATGCATTTTTTGCCCGGTATTCAAGTTCGCGGCGAAGAAAACGGCGATTTGAGGTTAAGCGATTTTTATTATAAAGAAACAGTTCAAGGCTCACCGCTGATAGTTGAAAATGTGCCGCAAATTTATGAACTGCTATCGTATTTTCCCTTAGTAGATATAAAAGGAAACGCCCTTGTACCACAAGGTCTTGAAGCAGAAGAAATAGCAAAACTTTTGGAAAACGCAACAAAAAAAGGTGACTTGTATGGCGCAAATGAAGAAAACCTTAATCGCTGGCGCATTGAATGGAGCCGCCGCACAGAAGCTATGCTCGCAAGCAATAACAGAAACCCACGCTTTCAAAAACTTTGGATAATAGACTTTTTTGACGGGCTTGTGGGCGAAACTCCCGAAAGACAAGGCTCGTTAACCGCCGCTTGGGGCGAAGAACAAGAAATTTTAGGGCAACCTGGCTACGATCCGGAACAGATGGAATACACAGCCTTGTACCCGGTCTCTTCAACCAAGTATGTTTCCAAAAAAACAGTGAATATACGCAAAATCCAAATTTCTCCCGTGCTGCCCGGCAATGAAAGACTGAGCAGCTTGCCGGTTAATGCAACATTTTTTGAACTTGAAAACCCCACAAACAAAACTCGCGAAATTACCATTGTCCAAATGCAAGATAATATGTGCGGCTACAACGTGCTAAAAGACAGGCACGGAGTTCAAGACTCTTCTTTTGTTTTGCAACCAAATGCAAAATTTCCCCAAGCAACTACCTATGGGCAGGTTCAGTCAGATGGTCGCCATACCATTGGCATAGAGTTTTTCACAAAAAAGTTTCTCAATGAATCCGATTGCGCAGGCAGAATTGCCATTGCAGCTTCTTGGAATCCGGGCACCATTGTTCAGGCAAGCACCAAACCCATGTTTTACAAACAAGACCAAAACTCTGTTTTAGAAGGAGCTTTGCTCTCCGGCAGGGTAAGCAAAAACTGGGCAAAAGGCGTTTATAGCGGTAGGGAAATTATGGCAGGCGCTTTATGCGTAACCATTGAACTCCCGCCAAACACAAGCGCAAAAGTGCAATTCTCCATGGCGCTTGATTTTCCGTTGATAAGAATGAACGGGTTAACAGGTCTAAAAAAATACACGGAATTTTACCCCGATCCCG
This sequence comes from Candidatus Fibrimonadaceae bacterium, assembly GCA_031286305.1. Classification (GTDB taxonomy): domain Bacteria; phylum Fibrobacterota; class Fibrobacteria; order Fibrobacterales; family Fibrobacteraceae; genus Fibrimonas. The sequence goes on from JAITUM010000248.1 coordinate 5,050, forward strand.
ACCGTCGCGTAAAGCCCATGCTCTCGGAGTTCATAGAGGCAGTTCCGCGCTTTGAATCAGCAGTTCCTTCAAACTATAACCGCCTTGTTCCCGAACATGCAAGCAAAAATTTCAGAACGCTCGCTATAAATACCTTGAGCTTTTTGGCAGAAGCAACCGTTTGGGACACAGAAGACAAGTTCCTTGTTCGCGAATGCGCAGACTATCCGTTCTTCAATAGCTTGGATGTTTATTTTTACGGCAGCTTTGGTTTGCTTGCTCTTTTGCCGCGACTAGATGGCTGTGTTATGCGCAATTTTGCAGATGCGGTTTTAGCGGTGAACCCGCAAATTCGCAGGTATCATAAATATGTGAATTTGCCCTACGCAGATTTGCCGGATCAAAAATTGGAAGGGCCAAGAGCGGTTAGAGGAGCGGTTATACACGATTTAGGAAGCCCCTTTGATGCCGCACCCGATGCCTACGATTGGCATAATGTAAAAGAATGGAAAGACCTTGCGCCGAAATTTGTTTTGATGGTGATTAGGCACTACCAGCTTACAGGCGATATTTCTGTGCTCAAGTATTGCAAAGAGGCTATTTATGCTGCAATGGAATATTTGGAAAAGTTGGTTGAGCCGGGGCAAGTGTTTCCATTAACGCACGGAACAGATGATACCTTTGATAACTTGGCAAGCCATGGAATTTCCGTTTATTGCGGTTCAATGTGGGTTGCAGGTTTGCGTGCCGCTGCAAAGATTGCAGAAACGCTAGGCGACCATGATAGAGCTGCTCATTGGGGCAATTGGGCAAACGATGCGCAAAGAGTTTTCCACGAGGTTTTGTGGGATGAGAAAGAAGGTTATTTCTTGTTTTATGTTTGCAAAAGCAAGGGTGTGAACGATGATGTTTTTGCAGATGCTTTGCTTGCAGATACATATTTGCGTTTGTTGAATTTGGAACCGATTATGGATTCAAAGAAAGCAAAAAAAGCTTTGACAAAAATTTACAACACCAATTATAAAAAGAACAGTCCGCTGATAGGAGCGGCAAATTTGGTGCACAAAGACGGTTCGCCCTTAGACGAATTCAATTTCCAAGCGCATGACGTTTGGACCGGTGTTCAGTATAGCATTGCAACAGCTATGTATATGCATGGAATGAAAAAGGAAGCCGAAGATTTGACGGAAACGACTTTCCGCAATCTTTATAAAGAGGCAAAAATTCCGTTTGCTGCGCCGGAGGGTTTCAATGGAAGCTGCCGTTTGCATGTTGGTGGGATAGTGAGTAAAACGCTTTTGAGCGATTTGAAGAAAAGCGGTGCTTTGTTAAGTGATTGCAGAATTTCTCCTGATTTGCCGAGGGATTTGAAAAAGTTTGAAAAGGAATTCAAAACTTTGTGTGCAAAACATAAAATAAAAGTCCCCGAGCTTTTCACTTTGCTTCATAACACAGCATTGAAGTACACAGCAGGGAAGTATTTTAGACCAGGCATGATATTTGCAATAGCAAAGGTGATGTAGAGCATTTAATAAAAAAGGCTAGTCACTAATCTCTAGTCACTAGCCGTTTGGAATCAGCGTTGATTACCCGAGTCTTTTCTCAATCGCATCCAGTTCGTCTGCGAGTTCTTTCGGTAGTTTTGCACC
>JAITUM010000149.1 GCA_031286305.1 Candidatus Fibrimonadaceae bacterium
TTCTTATTAAGAATGTGAGGTTTGGGTTATTTAGGTTTACGCTATCAAGTGTTACGGGTCTGTTTCTGGAGTTTATTTTCCAGCGTTCAAACTCTTGCCCTGTCGGCGGTGTTGCCGCGTTTATTTTAACCGTATCGCCGGCTTCGTAGCTCGTTACTCTCGGGCTACCCCCGCCGAAAATGAGCGTTACTGAATACATCAATGGTGGTGCAAGGCTAACGACAATAAGGTTATCGCCGTGTTCCTCTAGAATGTACCCTTTGTTTGCAAGCTCAAAGTTGTTCACAAAACGCCAGCCGTAGGTTACTGTGACCATTCCTGCGGATATTGGGTTAAAATGGAGCGTATATTTTTTGTCTTCGCTTGGGGCAAAGAGTTCATCATCCACGCTAATTCTTTCGGGTGCGAATCCATATATGGTTCCGTTGATGGTTGGGTTGCCGCTGAGGACAAGCGTAGCTCTACCGGAATTCTGAATTGCAACGCCGCCACCAGTATTGCTGATATCTGCTTCGTTTTTTATTGTAGAGCCGGTAGAAATATCTATGGTGTACTTGTCACTCGAAGAAATCCTTCCTTTAAGCGTAACTGTTCCCCATGCGCCGCTAAAAGATATATTTGCCAACCCAATATTCAACACACTTGCATTAGCACCAAACTGTATGGTACAATTATTGCCGCCTGCGTTGGTTCTTATGGAGTCAATTACCGCTTGAATTGTGTTGTTTTCTCTTCCAATTACACCACCACCTCTGGTTGCGGTGAACATATTACCGTAACCGGTGATGATGTATTCGTAAGGTGGCGGTGTTGCACTTGCCACGACAATGAAGTCGCCGAATACTTCCAAAATATATCCTTCATTTGCAAGCACAAAATTATTGACAAAATTTATACCCCAGTCTACAGCAATATCTCCTACAGAAATGTCCCTAAATTCAAGAATATATTTTTTATTTTCGCTAGGATTAAAGTTATCAGCTGCTCTAATTTTCCCAGGCTCGAATCCCGATATGGTTCCGTTGATGGTTGGATTGCCGCTGAGGATGAGGGAGCCAGTTGCATCAATATTGAGAATCGAATAATACCCAGAAATTGTTCCGTCTATTACGTGAATATTACCACCAGTATTTTCAATAGCTGCACCGTAATCAGAACCACTAATATCTGCCTCACTCTTTACCGAAACTTTGTTTATCCATATAGTGTATTCATCCAAGCCAGCAACCTTTCCTAAAAGTGTAATAAGCCCCCAATCTCTGCCATTTGTTTCGTTGTTAAAATTAATGCGATTCCATCCAAGATTCAACACATCTGTGCCATTGCCAAACTGTATGGTGCAATCATTGCCAACGGCGTTGGTTTTTATGGAATCAATTACAGCATAAATTGTGCTATTTTCTCTCCCAACCACAACACCATTTCTCCGCGCAGTAAACTCTGTGCCGCTGCCGGTGATAACATACTCGTATGGTGCCGGTGCTGCTTCTGCCACCACAAGATTGTTGCCTTGGGCATTCAAAATGTAACCTGCGTTTGTGAGTGTGAAGTTGCCAATAAAAGGTGCGCCGTTAGTTACCGCAACTGATCCAACAGTGGGTTGCTTTAGTAAAAGCGTGTATTTTTTATTTTCATCTGGATCAAAAAGTTCATTTACTCTAATTCCGTTGGGTGCGGATATGGTTCCGTTAATGGTTGGATTACCGCTAAGAGCAACCGTTCCCTCGAAGCTAACTGCCGCCTCATGCATTAGAGAAGTAAGCGTTCCGCCGGTAATGGTTATTTGCCCTGCATTAGACAAAACCGCTGCACCTTCCGTCGATGAAATGGTGCCGCCGCGAACAGTTACTGCTCCGCTGCCCGTGCTAACCGCATCGCCTGTTGCAGAAATGGTTCCGCCGGTAATGGTTATTGACCCTGAAGAAATACTAAAAATAGCACTGCCATCAGCATTAGTATTTGCAATATTCGCACTGCTCTCTAATGAGAGACTGGACTCTAAGCGTATGGTTTCCTTATTGCTCGAAGTAATTGCACCCGAAAGCGCAACTGAATTCCAGCCCTGACCAAAACTTATGCCCATACCCCCAATATTCAGAACATCTGTGCCATTGCCAAATTGTATGGAAGCATTGTTGTTTGAGTTAGTTCTTATTAAACCAATCACATTTTCAATAGGCTGAGGGTCGTTTATTGATGCCCCATCCCTATATGCCCTAAAATTTTCACCATCTTTGGTGATAGTATAGGACGGGAGTCCCTGCGCAAAGGCTGCTACTGAAAGTAGGGCCGTGAATAGAATTGAAATTAGCTTTTTCATATTAGAACCTCCACATAAAGCCAAGTCTTATAATCGGAAAATAAGGAACCTTTTTTAACATAGTGTTAATGCCATCAGATTCGTCCCCATTGGACTTCTTTGCCGAAAGCGCTTTGTTCTTTCCTTTCTGAATATTATCATTCAAATCGTCTATAACCTCAGAATATTCATCCTTAAACTGATCAACCAAATGCTGGGGAATAGTAACCATTTTATCGTTACGAGCATCATCACAAGCAAAAGTATTAGGCGCATCGCAATACCCCTCGTCCCTCAACTGATCCAAAAAATCACCCAACTGATCCGTGCCGTATTGCAAATCATTTTCTATTAACTTGTCCAAACCAAATTCCACTTTCGCATTTGAGGGAAGCTGGATTTTCGGTATGCTAAGCGTAACATAATGAGCCTTGGTAAACACCACGCCGGCATCAAATGTGAGATGCAAGCCTGCAAAAAGGCCAAAATCCCAACCAACACCCGTATAAGGACCTTGCGTATTGAACTTCATGCCCATTTTCAAAGATTCCATATCGTCTAAGCTGCCGCTAATATATATATCAACCGGAATCACCGTGTTGTCATGCTCAAGTTCCACCTCAGATGCAAATTTTTGTTCTAAAGCTATCTTATAATCCGAAATCTTTGCCTCAACGCCGGAACTCCCAAAGTAATACCCAGCACTAAGCCTAAAGCCGCCAAGCCCCCAAATATAACCAAAGGGATGGAAATCAACCAAAGCCCCAAGGTGGAAACTGCTAACATCCGCTTTAAATATAGCATCGCTTATGGTTAAGCCCTCAATATCAATATCGCCATCTATAATATCTTGACCGGCATCATTTACAGGGTCTTTAAACGCCATTTCCCAAATTGGGCTAACAGTGCTGTAATGGAGGCGAAACCCAATTCTGTTCTTAAAAAACGAGTTGGAACGCGGAAAACGATAGCCAAGGTGGAGAGAAATGCCCGGCACACCAGCGCCAAAGCCAAATTCCAGCCCTTTATGCCAAGGATGCTCAGCCGCCACTTTTGGCGTTGGCGACACTTGTTCGGTAACAACAGGTGCTAACGGTGCCACTGGTTCTACCGGCTCCATTGGTTGCTCTGCCGGTGGCGGTTCCGGCTGCTCTATGGCAACCGGCTCTGGTTCCGGCGGTGATTCTAGTTCCGGTGGAGTTTCCGGTTCTAGTGTTTCCACTGGTTCCATTGCTGCTTCTGCAACAATAGGTGTTTCCGGAATGGTTTCTTGCTCTAGAGATTCTTGAGCAAACGCGAAAGTGGTGCAAAGCAATGCCGAAGCAACGCTCATGTTTTTCAATGAACTTATCATTTTGGTTACCTTTTGGTGATTGTGAGAAAGCTTTTTTAAAGCCCAAACGCCAACAAACCCGATTAAATAGGGGTTTGTGCGGGGGGGGGGGCGGGGCGGGTGGCCACTACATTCTTCCTCCCGCTTGTACCCTCGGCTGCGCTTGTTGTGGAGCTTTTTTTACAGCGATA
>JAITUM010000072.1 GCA_031286305.1 Candidatus Fibrimonadaceae bacterium
TCCGACGAATGTTGCTGCAAGTAATCTCGCAAAATACCTTTTTCTATACAATAAACAACAGATTTCTCTATAGATTCCTTTAAAGAATAACCATTAGATAGAAACTCCCTAACCTTTGCTACAAAGGCTGAATAACCTGCTAAGCTCTTGCTCTTTTGCTCAAGTTTAGGATTATGACCTTTGTTGATGTTCAAAACACGAACAGACAACTCCAATGCAGTTTTCTTTTTGCCGCTTTGCTCAAATGCAGTAGAAAGCCTCAATGTCTTTTCTTTAGGAAATTTGTCAACCCCATTGTAGAGAACTATTGTCTGAACCCCGATTGACCAGGATTCGACTGATTTACCTGATTTCAAAAATAAGTTCACAAAAAAGCACCTCGCATTGCAACTCAAGAAAATTCTTTAATCATGTAAATCAGGGTTCAGACAAGAGGCATTGTATAGCTCCAGCAATCGCTTCTTGTCGCTGAACAAGGAAGTGAAAACCGAATCTTTGTATTTGCGCTTTGCGGGCATAATTGTAATATAGTAAATTTTCTAAATTAACTTCATGCGCAGTGCAACTATGCAAAGAATCCCCTTCCCGCTAGACATTTCGTTGGTGAATCGCCAAAGGCGAGTACTCCCAAACATTAAGTTGAGCACTGATAACTGTGGCTGGTTGAGTAGATGGACTGCGGCGGATCCGGCGGGATTGGTGGGTGGGGTGAACTTGTATGCGTATTGTAGTGGGAATCCAGTTGTTTTTTTGGATGAAGATGGAAGACAGACAATAAATCCTAACGATTTATTTATAGAAGAGCTACAAAAAGTAGTTGGGCGTTATAATGCCAAAGATGAGAAAAAAGCAGAAGAATATGTGGACAAAGTAAACGAATATCTACCTCACATTAAAAAAATATTGGACTAGGAAGCAATATGCTAGAAATCATTTGGATTACTGTGATCTTTGTATTTTTTTTAATAATTATGACACCGCTAGTTCTGCTATTGAAATTTATTTTGAGAAAAGTTATGCAGGCAAGCAATAAAATCATGAAAACTCTAATAATAGTTTTTACGATCATCGTCGGACCGATTGTGTTAGTAGGTGTTATTATAGCAACGTTAGTGGTTTACTTCTCTATCATCTATCCGTCAACAACAATACAAATAAACAAACCTATCAGCTCCGAAGTGGTTTCAGCAAAGCAGATTGTAGAGTATTTAAATAATGAGATTTTACAAATTGATAATTACGCTAAATACGATTGGAAAGTTGGAAAAATTGTAATGATACTTGATATTGAGCATCGTGGTAAAGTGACAGTGAGGTTCTTGGAAAAAGAAAAAGGGCAAGTGATGTTTGCGTATTTAGATACACGAAAGAAAATGTTTTATAAGCTTTCTAATCATACTGAAGAAAGTAATCGATATCCTAGAACCATTAATTTTCAAGACTGGAAAATTGACAGCCCGGATGCTGTGAGTATTTCAAAAGATTTTTTAAATACCGGTAAAGGCTTCCGATATGATGAAATACAGCTTATAGCTGATTATAGTTACAAAGAAGGGAAAGAAATATGGGAAGTCTATTTGACAGATAGGAAAAGTGATTTACGATATTACTTAGGAATAGATCCATATTTGGGTGCCCCCTCCGCTGTCCGCAACGGCAAAATGAGCCAATAGCCGTCTTTTCTCAACAGCAAAATCTCGCCAAAAACACGTTTCTACAAACATCTAAGTTTGAATTTTTCTATATTCTCCTTTACTTTAGGGAATATTCTGCACTTTCCTTTCAATCGCCCTAGAGCAACTTAAACCTTTAACATTTGGAGATAAAATGAACAAATCCGCTAGTATAAAGCTTTTTGAAGGCCGCAATGTTCGCACTCTTTGGGATGAAGAAGTCGAAAAATGGTATTTTTCGATTCACGATGTAATTGCAATTTTAACCAATCAACCAGATTATGAGAAGGTTAGAAATTATTGGAAATGGCTTAGGAATAAGCTAAAACAAGAAGGCAGTCAGTTGGGTAGTGACACTACCCAACTGAAATTGCAAGCCACTGATGGTAAGTTTTATATGACCGATGTTGCCGATACGGAACAGGTATTGCGCCTTGTTCAAACTATTCCCAGCCCCAAAGCCGAACCGTTTAGGCTTTGGCTTGCTCGTGTTGGCTCCGAAAGGCTTGATGAAATAGCTGATCCGGAAATTGCTATAAATCGTGCTTTAGAAACTTACGCCAAGAAAGGTTATTCTTTAGATTGGATAAACCAACGACTGAAAACAATTGAAGTTCGCAAACTTATGACTGATGAGTGGGATAAAGGCGGAATAAAGAAGGGGCAAGAGTACGCAATTTTGACCGATGAGATTTACAAAGGCTGGTCGGGAATGAACACGCGTTCTTACAAGCAGTTGAAGGGCTTGAAAAAAGAAAATTTGCGCGACAATATGACTAATCTTGAATTGATATTGAATATGCTAGCGGAAGCCTCAACTACAGAGATCTCAAAAAAAGAAAATCCCAAAGGACTTCTTGCAAATGTGAAAGTTGCCCGTGAAGGCGCGAGTGTTGCCGGAGATGCACGGCGTAAAATAGAAGCTAAGATAGGCAAATCAATAATTTCCAAACAGAACGCTAAAGAACTGAAAAAGCTCCGGTAATATTAACCCCGTGCAAAACCAGCATCTTATAGATGAAATGACGGAACGGCTTAAAGAGTTGGATAGCCTGATCTAGAAGAGTACGCCGCTAGCCACAACGTTATCCTGAATCGGGGCGTTAGGGAGCGCAGCGAACCAGCCCCGCACAAGGGGGTAGCGGAAAACGCCGTAGGGGCGTTGCGTGTCAACGCCCATGTGCAACGATGTTGTGCAAAGGCGGTTGCAGCGAGGGGGAGTGTTCCCCCATATTTAAAACCAACATTTTTCTACATTACCGCCATGCGACCTACTACTGCTTACTCTACCCTGCTCTCCCTTGCTCAAGAACGCATTTTGCTACTT
>JAITUM010000054.1 GCA_031286305.1 Candidatus Fibrimonadaceae bacterium
AAGGCGATTTGACCACCGAGAGCACCTATGGCTTCCAGGGGGATTTCCTGCTTATAAGGGATTCGATCAACGAGATAGTACGTACTCTAAACGAGACAATGACCGAGATCAACAGTTCCTCTTCTCAGGTATCAGATGGCTCGAAACAGGTCGCTGACGGGGCGCAGACACTGGCACATGGCTCGACCGAGCAGGCAGCATCTATCCAAGAATTATTGAGTTCTATTACCGAGATAAATGAAAAAACTGTATAAATAGCTCTTCCCGTTGTTGCGCTGACTGTTCCGCCCGAAACATTTATTGTGCCGCTGGCATAGTTACTAATAGCATTTCCGGAACCGGTTTGTTCAATTTTCCCGCTCGTCACTTCCAGTGTCCCCACACCGCTGTTTAAAACACCGCTGTTTAAATAAACAAGTGAGCTAGCACCGGTGGTGGCACCACTAAGCGATGCTTGCCATCTTACTGTAACGCCTCCAGGGATGTTTAGACGCAGCTCATCTGTTGCTCCCTCCCTTGTTCCCGTTACGGTAACAATGTTGCCCGAAACGGCTGCGCTTAAACCATGGTTGGTGATTGCTGTTTGCAAAGCGGCTACAGTTTGCGCCATGGTTATACCAGCAGCAAGCAGCATTGCCACCAAGATTTTAATAAGATTTGTGCTTTTCATAGAGGTAAGATAGTAAAAATAAACGACGTTTCGACTACGCTCAACGGCAGTTTTTGGGGGTGAAATATAAGGTAGGAAATTTTCTATCAAACCCCTCTTCCTCCCCAAAACTAGGCACTGCCACCGCCGTAACAACACAAAAGAGCAGCGCAGCTGCTATTGCGGTGAGTTTGGTGGTTGCGGTGATTTGGGGCATGGGAGGGAAGGTAGAAAATTTTCTAAATTAAGGAGCTCATATGACTAAAAAAGAATTGGCAAAAAGCTACATTTCGGAAATTAAGCAAATATTGGCGCAGGCACGCCAAAAGGCATATTCTGCTGTAAATACCGATATGGTAGAAGCATATTGGCAAATAGGCAAACGCATTGTAGAAGAAGAACAAAGCGGCAAAGAGCGAGCTACTTATGGTGAAGAAATTCTAAAAACTTTGTCAAAAGAACTGACCAAAGAGTTTGGGAGTGGATTTGGCACACGTAATTTATGGGATTTTCGGAAATTTTACCTAGCTTTTCAGGAAATTGAAATTGTGCACACACTGTGTGCACAATTGAGCTGGTCGCATATTCGCCTTATAATGAGGGTCGAAAATAAAGATGCTCAAAAATACTATATGCAAGAAGCCTCTGAGAATCATTGGTCGGTGAGAACTTTAGATAGAAATATTTCTACACTTTATTATCACAGACTTTTATCTTCGCAAGTAAAAGAACCTGTTGAGCAGGAAATGCAGGAAAAAACAAAAGAGTTTCAAAATGATAAATTAGAGTTTATTAAAAATCCATCTGTGTTGGAATTTTTGGGGCTTCCCGTTCAAAAAGGATATACTGAAGGCGAATTGGAACAAGCTATCATAGACCAAATGCAAAAATTTTTGCTAGAACTTGGCAAAGGCTTTGCTTTTGTTGCAAGACAGCAATTAGTACGAACCGAAACGCAAGATTTTTATATTGACCTCATTTTTTATAACTACATTCTGAAATGCTTTGTTATTGTTGAGCTGAAAACACAAAAAGTAACTCATCAAGATATTGGACAACTAGATATGTATGTACGCATGTACGATGATTTACATAAAACCAAAACAGATAATCCTACCATTGGAATTTTGCTTTGCACTGAAACTGATAAAACGATAGCTCGTTATTCTGTTTTAAATGAGAATAAGCAACTTTTTGCAACCAAATATATGCCTTATTTGCCAACGGAAGCAGAATTACAGGCAGAAATAGAACGTGGAAAACAGATGTTAAAATTACAACAAGAATGCGAAAAGCCGTAACAGCACAAAATAGCAGCGCAGCTGCTATTGCGGTGAGTTTGGTGATTGCGGTGAAATGAGCAAAAATGCGGTAAAAAACAGCAAAAATGCGGAAAAGTGAGGAAAACCAACATGAGCGACAGTGAAATAGACACTTAAAACAGCGAATGAAAGCTATTTGAATGGGATTTTAAATGATTTGATTTTTTATGGGACAACATTGGCATTTTCTATATTCTACCCATGTTTGCTGAAGAACTATACAATAAATTGCGTTCCGTGCAGAATGGAACCGTGCTTTGCCAGTATTCAATGGAGAATTGCGAAAGGCTGGTTAAGCTCATTAACGAAATAAATGAGTTGAAAAAAGAAAAAAATACGGCTATTTTAGCCCATAGCTACGTTGCTCCGGAAATTACATTTGGTGTAGCGGATTATAGCGGAGATTCTTACCAACTCAGCAAAAATGCCATGGAAACCTCAGCGCAAACCATAATTTTTGCAGCTGTGGAATTTATGGGCGAAACCGCAAAAATTCTTAACCCAAACAAAAGAGTGCTAATACCCGGCGCAAACCCCGGATGCAGCCTTGCAGAAAGCATAACAGGCGAACAGATAAAAAAAATGAAGGAACAATATCCGGAGCATACATTTGTGTGCTACATAAACACAACCGCAGATGTCAAAGCGGCTTGCGATGTTTGCGTTACAAGCTCAAACGTTGTTAAAATTGTGAGCAAAATTCCAAACGATAAAATTGTGTTCCTGCCCGATAAACTTATGGGCGAAAACTTAAAAAACGAACTTGAAAAAATGGGCATAAAAAAAGAGCTTGCACTGCACACAGGAACCTGTTATGTTCATGAGCAATACGACCCGGATCTAGTTAAGTATTTCAGAATTCAAAACGAAGGGCTGCAAATTGTGAGCCACCCGGAATGCCACCCGGGCGTTGCCATGCTAAGCGACTTTGTTGGCAGCACAGGGCAAATGCTTGACTACATTCGCAAACTTCCGGAAGAGCATCCCATCTTGCTTTTAACCGAATGCGGCTTAAATGCAAGGCTCCAAAGCGAACTCCCAAACCGCCGCTTTATAGGAAGCTGCAGCCTTTGCAAATACATGAAGAGCAACTCTTTGGAAAACATTCTTCAAACCCTGAAAGAACCGGACAAAGCAAAAGAAGTCAAATTAGACGCAACCGTTTTGGCGGCAGCCAAACGGTGTATTGATAATATGTTTGCTTATTGCGAGTGAAACAATCCGTTCTTTTTCTCTAATGAAAATATCCATTGCTTGACGATTTCGGCTTCGCTCTTTATTCTGGCTCCAAGTATGTATTCGTATCTCTTGGATTCAAGTTCGGAAATATTGCTCTTGTTCATCAAGCCTGAATCGGCAACGATGACGAATTTGCCGAGATTGAATTCCTTCACGAAATTGTCAACTATAGGTAGGCAATGCAAAAAACATTGTTTTTAAGCAGATTTAGCCGTTTATTTGTGCAGTTCCCCATACCCTATACCCAAGCGAGTAAATCAGCAGTATTTACTATATTATTTCTCTTACATGCTAACCATCACAGTAGATAATAAAGAAGTTCAGGTTCCGGGCAACACGAACCTTATAGAAGCCCTTAGAGCGGTGGGCATAGAAACGCCGCATTTGTGCTACCATAAAGACTTGCCTGTTAGCGGAAATTGCCGCCAATGCCTAGTGGAAGTCGATGGCCCGCGAGGGATGACCTTAGCCATAGGCTGCTATACACCCGTGCGCCCGGGCATGAAAGTAGCAACACCGGCAAGCAGCCCAAAAGTGGCTGAGGCACGCAAAGCGGTTTTGGAATTTTTACTGGTGAACCACCCGCTAGATTGCCCAATTTGCGACAAAGCCGGCGAATGCATGCTGCAAGAAAATTATATGATGGCAGGAGCCTCCAATAGCAGGTTAAACCCGGAAACAGGCAAACAATATCACGGAAACCCGGAGCATTCCTTTGTAGACGGCAAAGGGCAGTGCAGAGGCGGGAAACGAGTTGATATAGGGCCAAGAATTATTTTAGACGAAGAACGCTGCGTGCAATGCAGCAGATGCGTCCGGTTTATGAGCCACGTTGCCGGCGATGAGCAACTACAGCTGGCGTCAAGAGGCGGGCACACATACATCACAACTTTCCCCGGCGAAAAACTAGACCACCCATACGATAGATGCCTGAGCGATATTTGCCCCGTTGGCGCACTAACCGATAAAGCGTTCCGCTTCAAAAAACGCGTTTGGGCCTTGAGCAGGGTGCCAACCATCTCAATGGACGATTCCCTTGGTGCAAATATATGGGCAGACCATGCAGACGGAATTATTTACAGAATTATGCCCCGCTGCAACACGGAAGTCAATAGAAGCTGGCTCTCAAATGCCGCAAGAGAAGTGGTTCAAAGCGTTCATGAAAACAGATTATTAAGCGCAGACATTCCCGCTGCCTTGCAAATTATAAAAGAGACACAGGGAAAAATAGCCATAGCCCTCGGCGGTTCATGCACAGAAGAAGAGATTGCCGCATTCAAAAAATTAGCCGAATCCTTAAACGGCAAAGCAGAGATTTTTGGCGGTTCGCTTTTGCCCCTTCAAGCGCCGGATGGCATAGCCCGCTCCGGAGACCCGGTTGCAAATCGAGCTTGCCTCGAAAAAGCCGACATTGCAAACTTGAGCGAACTTCCAAAGCGTATTGGTGAGTTTGAACTCTTAATAACCGTTGCCGCAGATATAAATTGCGAAGCTGCAAAGCACATAACCCTCACGCCCTTTAACAACGAAGCGGCAAAAAAAGCCACGCTTGCCATAGGCATTCGTCATTGGCTCGAAAACTTTGGCACTATGATTAACAGCAAAGGTTTAGAGCAAAAATTGCAAGGAGTTCCAACAAAAGAATCTGTACTGGTAGAAAGCGCAAAAAACATAGCGGAGAAGTTATTAACATGGCAAAATTAAATCTAATGGAGAATGGAGAGTCTTTTGACATGGCAAACTCAAATCTAATTGAGAATGGAGAATTGAGAATGGAGAATGACTCCACAAATAGTGGCTCTTTTCGCAAAGATAGCAGCTATTTATGCAAAAATTCTCAATTAAACGTTTCGCTCTGCATCCTAATAATAATAATGGTTCAAACAGTTTCCGCTCAGATGATGCTTGGGGATTTGGATGATTCTGGTTTGCAGAGTTTGATTGGCGCCGGGCAAGCAAGAGGCATGGGAGCGCAACCTTCTATGGCCGAAATGCTTTACATACAGCAAATGCTTGGGCAAGAGAGAAGAGGATCGGCCAACTTGTTCTCGCAAAGAAGAGATACATCCAATTTATTTATAGGCGTTGATTCCGCTATTGGAGCGCCGATTTTTTTGGCAGATACCATGTCTTTTGTTATGGTTATAGACACCATAGCCATAGACAGTTTGCATTTTTACAATGATATAGAAGAGTTGAGAAAATTAACCCCGGATGGCAAAAAAAGAGTTGTTCTTCGCAAAAAAAGAGTCCCTAGAAGCATGGAACAATTGCAAAGATATGAATCGATTTTTTTTAAAAGCGCAAACCCATCTATATTCTCCGGAGTGACATCCGGCGTTAGCGGCAATTATCCCTTAAAGCCGGGTGATGAACTTGTGCTTACAATTTGGGGCGGTGTTGAAAAAGAATCCCATTTTGTAATAAATAATCAAGGGATGGTAAATGTGGAATCTGTGGGCATGGTTTCGCTTAGCGGAACAACGCTTGCAGCAGCAGAAGGAATTTTAAAAACAAGGCTCTCAAGAGTTTATAGCGGAATAAACAGAGGGCAAACTTTTGTGAATTTGAGACTTGAAAATCTAAGCCCTCTAAAAGTTTTCCTTTTGGGTGAAGTTGAAAAACCCGGCGCTTATGTGTTTCACGGAAATACAACTGTGTTCCAGGCCCTATATATGGCAGGGGGGCCAAACAGCAAAGGAACCGTGCGCTCCGTTCAAGTTGCTCGCGGCGATAGCATTTTCAACATTGATTTATACGATTACCTAATGTATGGAAAAAATACAAACAGAGCAACTTTATTTGACGGAGATGTGGTGTTTTTATCCAGAGCCAAGATTTTAGCAGAAATAGACGGGTCAGTTGGGCGACCGGCTATCTATGAACTAAAAGAAGGCGAAGGCGTTACGCAGCTCATTGCTTTTGCAAGCGGAATAAATCCGGACGCTGCCGAACAAAACATGATTCTCAGAAGAATTTTTCCGGATGGCAGAATGGATTACAAAACCATCTCCAAACCAAGCGATTATATAAACGGCGAAGACACTTTATCTTTGCAAAACGGCGATGCCATTATGGTTTTTAAATCGGCAGAAAAATCAATATTGAATACCACCATTTTAGGTGCTATAAAATACCCCGGCACTTATCAACTCAATGACAACATGACTGCTACAGACCTGATTCAAGTTTCCGGCGGTTTGCTTGAAACCGGATATTCCGGCAGAGTGCACATACTCAGAGCCGTGCCAAAAGGCGGCTATCAATTGTTCTCTCAAAATTTAGGCAGTGAAAAATCCATTGCCCTTGAACCTAGAGATACGCTTGTAGTTTATAGTTTAAAAGAAATGTTCAGGTCAGATTCCGTGAGTATTGGAGGGGCTGTTTCAAATCCCGGCTATTATTTGTATTACGAAGGAATGGAT
Organism: Candidatus Fibrimonadaceae bacterium; assembly: GCA_031286305.1. GTDB lineage: Bacteria > Fibrobacterota > Fibrobacteria > Fibrobacterales > Fibrobacteraceae > Fibrimonas. The sequence continues at coordinate 6,636 of JAITUM010000054.1, forward strand.
GCAAAAGATTTGGTGCTTTTGGCTGGTGGTTATTTGGCGCAAAGCAAAAAAAATACTCTCTCCATAGGTCGCTTGAGTCAAGGGGATACAATAAAAACTTCGAAGCACGCTGTTTCTCCGGATTATGATGATAACAAAGATTCAAGAATAAAATTGCTTGCATGGGATCATGTTGAAATTCCCTATGATTCAAGTTTTTACAGACCCGAACTTGTAGTTTTATCCGGTGCTTTTAGAAACCCCGGCGTTTATAGCCTTAGCCATCCGGAAGAAACTTTGCAGAGCCTCATAAAACGCACCGGCGGTTTTACAGACGAGGCTTATACAGAAGGAACAAAGTTCTTTAGACGCTCAATGCTTGCCAAAGATTCATTGAAAAGAGACACTACTTTAGGTTTGGTAGGTGTAGATATTTCCAGGTCAATGAAAAAAGAAAATCGCAATAATATAAAACTGATGGACGGAGACAGCATTCATATTCCGCAAAAAGCTATTTCTGTGCGAGTTAGAGGCGAAGTTGGATTGGCTACAAATGTGCTTTGGAGAAAGGGTGCAAAAGCCTCTTGGTATGTGGAACAGGCCGGTGGAGTTAAACTGACAGGCGATAAAGACAGGGTTATGATAAAGTACGCAAACGGCTCGGTGGCACTCGCGTCTAAAGCGGAGAGAGACCCTGATCCCGGCTCAGAGGTTTTTGTGCCGTATAAAAGACCTCCGGACGATATTCAATGGACACAAATTGTGAGTGCTTTTGGAACTGTTGTAACAGCAGTTGCTGCATTTATAATTGCATACGCAGCACTCCAGTAAAATTATGAACAAATTTCTGTACCATTTTGTTTTTTGCTCCATAGTATTTATGATAGCCGTTATGATTTTGTTTCCCACAAAAGATATAGCGCAAAGAACGGAACTTTTGGTAATCGGGCAAAGCAGCCCACGTTCTATTATTGCAGAAATAGCATTTGATGTTCCGAAAAACTCGCAAGAACTGGAAGAGGAATTAAAAAAAGCAAGAGAAAAAGTTTACCCCGTATTTGAATATAGCGAAGATACCACAAAAAAACTCACTGAAAATTTTGAATTGCTTTTGTCTCAAATTGAAACCTACAGCAAATTGCAAAAGGAAATTGCAAATGCAGAAGAAATAGACCAAAACAAGATAACCGAAGCGAGTTACTTATATCAGTCTCTTATTCGCAAAATTTCTACAACCGCTTTGAACCAACTCAGCCAAAACGAAGCGGCACGCGATACGTTGAAGAGAATTTTTAACTCAATGATTTCACAAGGCGTTTCAAACACTTTGATAGCGGAGCGCAATAGAGAAGTGACAATTTTTGAAGACATGCACAATATAAATTCCGTGCAGCATATACTTTATTCTAGAAGCGAAGTTTTATTGCAAAAAAACGATAAAGAAACCCTTGTAAATACAGCCACCATTCGCCCAAAAGAATTTTTGATAGACGCTGTTTTAGATAAATACAGATATGTCTTTACCACAAATCCCGGAACATCCAGTGCGTTCTACGAAATTTTATATGTATTCATATCTCCGAATATATTTTATTTGGAAACAGAAACGGAAAAGCGCAGAATAGAAGCCGTTGCGCAGGTGAATCCTTCAAAAGGCATGATTCCGCGCGGAATGGAAATAATATCGCAAGGCGATATAGTCACAAAAGAAACTTTGGAAAGATTGGAAGCCCGGCAGAACGCTCTGCAAAAAGGTTCTGCTAAATTTTTCACAACTCCTTACGGGCAATACGTATTGCTTTTTATGATTGTCGGAACGCTTTGCTTTTATATGTGGAACTTTCGCCCCGTCCGAAACCGTCCTTTGCAAATATGGGCTGTTGCAATAGTGGCAATAATGCAGATAGTTTTATTCCGGCTTGTTCATGATTATTTTTTGACATTCATTCAGAATGAATATTTAAACCCTGTTTGGTTCTATCCTTTTGCATTTGCGCCTGTTTTGGCCTCAGTACTTTTCTCATTCAGAACGGCAACCGCTCTCACCATTTGGAGTGCCACGCTCTTTGGAATTTTTGCGGGCTATGATTTATCTTTTTGCATTGCCGCATTTTTAATTTCATTTGCCATGAGCCTCATTGTGCGCCGCATAAGGTACAGGGTCAGGTTTTTGCAATCCCTGTGTGCCGGGCTTGTGATATTTGTTATTGCGCTCACCGGCATTTTGTTGCTCCGAAACAGTTTGACCTGGACAAGTTATTGGCAAAACATATTACTTGGCACAGCCAACTTGCTTTTATGTATAACTTTTATATCCGTGTTTTGCAATGTTTTTGAAAGGGTTTTCCAGATAACAACAAATTTGAGACTTGCAGAGCTTTCGGACTTTAATCATCCTTTGCTCAGGCACTTGTCGGAATATGCGCCCGGAACTTTTCATCACTGCATTCAGGTTGGGAACCTCGGCGAAATAGCAGGCGAGCGTATTGGGGCAAACACTCTTTTGATAAGGGTAATGTCGCTTTACCATGATATAGGCAAAACCATGCGCCCAGAATATTTCACGGAAAACCAAAGGTTTGGCTACAATCCCCACGATAATGTATCACCTTACGATTCAATCAAAATTCTAAGAGCGCATGTAGACAGAGGAATAGAATTTGCCGAGGAGTATAATTTGCCGGACCCCGTTGCAGCCAGCATAAGAGAACATCACGGCACCGGTGTAGCTCAATTCTTTTACAACAAAGCAAAGGAAATGTATCCAGATAGAGAAGTAAAAGTTTCTGATTTTTGCTACAGCGGAACCATACCGCAAAGCAAGGAGTCTGCTGTGGTGATGCTTGCAGATTCCATAGAGGCAATAAGCCGTTCAATGCAAAATGTGAACCCCGAACAGCTTTTGAATATAATTCAGAAAACCATAGAAGATAAAATGTTTGACGGTCAATTAAACGATTCCGGTTTAACAATACGCGATTTAAAAGAGTTAGGCAAAGGTTTTTTACAGGGTTTGGAAGGGAGCACGCATTCAAGAGTTCAATATCCTGATAGCGTATTTTCAAAAAAGAGGGGGAGTTAGTGATTTTTCCAAATAAATTTCAAAACGCAGTTAAAGAAGCAAAGAGTTTGGTTCAACCGGCTTTGGATCTTTCAAGCAAAATGATGCAAGAGGTTGCGTTGAATTCTCCGGTCGGATTGAGAGAACGCATCACGCAAACAGTGGAAAGACCGGGAAAAAAACTGCGTTCTATTTTGCTTTTCCTTTTGGCAAAAAGCAAAAACAACGAGATTAATGATTTGGAAAGAGCGGCAAGAGCAGCGGCAAGCATTGAGATGCTGCACTTGGCCAGCCTTGTGCACGATGACGTTATAGACGGAAGCGAATTTCGCAGAGGGGTAAATTCCATACATTCCAGCTTTGGAAATAAGATAGCGGTTTTGGCCGGTGATTACATGCTTGCGCAATCCATGATTTTTGTTCTTGAAGAAAAAGACCGCCGCATTCTCCAAGCGCTTGCCTATTCCGCAAGCTCATTGGCTGCGGGTGAGATTTTAGAAATTGACTTAACGGGAAACATGAATATTTCCTTTGAAGAATACATGCAGGTAGTTGAGGGAAAAACGGCTTCTTTGCTTGTGGCTTGTGCAAAGTGCGGAGCGGTTTTGGCCGGTTATGATGATGAAACTGTTGAAGACTGCAAAGAATTGGGTTTGCATTTTGGCATAGCTTTTCAGATAATAGATGATATTTTGGACTATGGCATTGATGCGGAAAGTTTGGGAAAAAAGAAATTTGAAGACTTGCAAAACGGTTTAATAACTTTGCCGTTGATACTTTATTTTCAAAAAAATCCGAGAGAAGAAATGGAGCAGTTAGTCAAAAACGCATCTGATTCCGATTCGGCAAATTTAATCGTAAAAAAATTAAAAAGCGCAGATTGTTTTAACGAGGCAAAGTCCATAGCTCGTTCTCATTTATCCAAAGCCATTGAAATTTTGCGCAAACTGCCACCAAGCCGTGTGAACAATCAACTAAGAAAATTTTTTGAAACAATGGCAGAGCGAAAGAATTAGGAACATAGTTTAGTTCATAGTTCAGTTGAGAGTTGAGAATTGAGAGTTGAAAATTATTACGATATTAGTTTTATAGGGGTAAGCCTCCCCCTCGCCGCTACTTCGTGCGCGGCTACCCCCTCAATTAACATTAATTCCTCTAGGGCACACCCCGCCCTTCGGGCACCCCTCTCTTACCGTTCAACCCGCTTCTCAAGAGTGGAATATTCATCTCTCAACAACTTATTACCAGCGAAATGCAAAGCGGTAAGGGTATTCTCAATTCTCAATTCTCAATTCTCAATTAAACATTTATGTTAGCGTTATACAGTTACCGTGGTTTGTTAACGGCGTTGCTTGGGGTTTTGCTTTTGTTTTTGCCGGTTGCTCCGTTTGAGTTTGCCGGAATTGCATTTTTTGCAGCGGCAACTTTTTTGCGAATCTGGGCGAGGAGGCATATCGGTGAGCATTCAAGAGGAGCTGAACTTGCCTGCCCAAAAATTGTGCAAAGCGGCCCTTACAAATACACTCGGCACCCGCTTTACATTTCAAACTTTATGGCTGGTGTGGCATTTGCGCTTTTCCATTCAGGTTTTTCGCTTGGCACATTGATTTTCTGCTCAATTTACGGTGTTTTTTTAGCACTCCTAGCTCGTCAAGAAAACATTTTTTTAGAATCCTGCCCTAACAAGTCTCAAGTCTCAAGCCTGCCAATAATAAAATCCATAAAAAACGACCGTTACACATGGCTGTGGCAATTTCTTATGTTAGCATTAATTTATTGCAGAAAGATGATTTAAATTTGAAATTATCTGATTAAAATCCGCAAAGCAGATAAAATCTGTGCTGTTTGTTTTGGAAAAGCAATCATAAGAATTCCCAGCAAAGAAATGAGTAGACCTAAGATAAACAACGGGGTTAGAAAAGAGCTGCCGGTTTGGAGCAACTGAGCCAAAGCTCTATCTTGGGAGAAGAAAGCTTTTGCCATTTTGCCGCTGAAATTAGCATAGCGCCCAGCCCCAACTGCAACGATTTTAGCTAAGACTTTCCAAAAAAGAAGTATAGAAGCACCCTGCACAAAAACAAGGCCCCCCAACACACGAACAGTCCGTACAGGTTCAAACATGTTGAGAAGATAGAAAATTCCACCGCTGGTTTGCCTCGAAACGAATGTAGAAAAAAACAGAAAAAATACATTTTTTACTTTTTTTGTTACTCTTTTGGAAAAAAAATGTATATTAATGGAAGCTTCACAAATATAGGAGAATATAAATGCTGAGATAGATAGTGATATATTGATTGAATGATGGTAATTGCCATTACTTAATGCTCTAGAAAAAACCAATATCTTTAATACAAATCGTTAAAGTATTGTGATCTTAAACGACTTCATAGAGTGGATCTTAGGCGATTGTTAGCGTTCGTTGTACAGTAAACAGCTATGTTTTTTGGCGTTTTTTTTCGAGGAGAAAAATATGCAAAATTATAACGGATATACTCCAGTTGCAGAGTTGCAAGATTTAGGCAAACGCATTACTCTTTGGGAATGCCAAAAAAATGGGGATTCTTATGAGGTTCTTCATATTCCATACGGCAAGGAATATGAAAGTATGCTAAAGAGAATTATGCAAAATGTAATTAAGCCCTTGATAAATGAGGACATTACCGGCATACAAAGAGTTATTGACTGCGGAACTCTTGAAAATAAAGATTTTTTTATTGTATATGAGAAAATAGAAGATGCTTTTAGTGAAAAAATAGAAGTAATGAAAGATATAGCAATAGGTTTAAACGATTTAAAAAAGAAAAATCAGGAAATTTTTTTCATTTCTAAAAATAGTATTAAAAATAAATTACAATTTATAGGGCTGTATGAGTTTTTAAAAAAAGTAGATTTATTAGACAGAGATTATTTGTCTCCAAATGCTATAGATTGGCTAGAAGATAAAACTGACAATCTTCCAAATTACCAAGATGATATTTATTCTCTTGTTAAAGTTTTTGAAAATTCTTTAAACGATGAAGTTTTGCAAAAGGGATTGGCTGTAGAAAGAACGGAAAGGTTCAGTAAATATAGCGATTTAATTGATTTGTTAAGTTTAATGAATCAAAAGATTTTAAAAATTTTAATAAATGATGAGTATGTGGAAAAATTTACGCAAATATTAGAAGAAATGAATAGATACTGCGAGCTTTGCATAGGATTTAAAAAAGGAGATCAAGAGCAAATTGCGGTGAAATTTCGCACCGATAATTGGGAAGGAATATTTTATGTTGATGATGGCAAAAGCTATGGTTCAAGAAATTATGTATTTATCCCTGTTCAAAGTTGCAACCCAAGAAAAGAACTCAAATCTAACAATGCAGGTTGGTTTGTAGCAGATTTTTCTTTTTTTCGCGATAAAGAATCAACTTTTAATAGTTTGGATTTTTTTACAGAAAAATTTGACAATATAAATCAGTTAGCAAGTTTAAATAAAACTAAAAAAGAAAATGTAGAAAAATGGCAAACAATGCCTGAAAAAGAAAAAGAATTTATAGAAGAAAATGCATTTTGTGTAGGGTATAATAAAGTGACTTTTAAAAAAGCGAATGCTACTTTTAATTTGGTAAATAGTTTTAATAATTGGGAAGTTGTAAAAAAGCATAAAAATGAAGGAACTCTTATATATGTGGATGGATTGAAAGTTGGGAAAATAGGAGAATTTCATTCTACCAATAATATTATTGTTATAAAGGACATTATGTGCGAACCAGAAGAAATTGCTAAAGAAGGTGAACTTTCTGAAGACACCAAGCAAAAAGTAAGTCAGTTTAAAAAACAGATAGAAGCCTGTCAAAACTTTTTAACACTAAAAGTAGTTAATCCAGTTATTTGCAGTATATTAGCAACCTCAGACTTAGCTGCAATTTCGCCAAACAAAATGTTAGGTATAGAGTATAATGCTTTTAAAAAGGAAATCTTTAATAAGAATTTACAAACAGATGAAACGCAATTAGAAGCGGTTTTGGAAGCAATTACCTATAAGCCAATTTACCTTATACAAGGACCTCCGGGAACTGGTAAAACAACGGTTATAGTAGAATGTATCCGCCAAATTATTAAGCGAGAGCCGAATGCAAAAATTTTAATAACTTCACAGTCTAATCTGGCGGTAGATAATGTTTTGGAGAAAATATTAGAAATAAATCCCGAAGAACAAAATTTAAAATTTATGCGATTAGCAAGCGAAAGTGCTGAACGAGAGATAAATGTAACAGAATCAATAAAACCTCATACTTATGAAGAAAAGTTGAAATCTTGGGTAAAAAATACACTTAAAAATAGTGAAGAATTTATAGCAAGCAAATTTAGTGAGCAAGAAAAAAATGAAATTTTAGTTAAATTTTATTTTAGAACAAAAAGCATTGAAAGTTTTGATAAATTCAAAGAAGAGTTAAACAAGCAGTCTAATAATTATCTTAAAAATTTATTTGGAAATACAAAAAATATACAAGATGTAAAAAAAATATTTGAAGATATTTTAAGTCCAGAATATTTGAAATTAAAAGATATACAAAGAGAATGGAGGGCTTTTTTAAATAACGCAAGCAAGGGAAAAAAACAATCCAAACTTAATAAAGGTAGCGAAAGAATTGACTTTCTAACTGCAATGATGGAAGGCATGAATATAATAGGGGCAACTTGCATTCATATAGCAAGTGCAAAATATGCAGATGTGAATTTTAAATTTGATTATGTTATTATGGATGAAAGCAGCAAGGCAAGCCCCGCAGAAACATTGGTGCCTATAAATATGGGCAGAAATATAATTTTTATTGGAGACCATAAGCAACTACCGCCGGTTGTTACGAGAGAAGATGCTATTAAGCAAAAAATCAAAGAAGAGTTGGAGGATAATGGCTTAGATGTTGAAAAAGAATTTGGCGAAAGTTTATTTGAAAAGCTAATAACAGCCTTTGAAGCAGATGAGAGCAAACAAAGATATGTAAAGATGCTGAATATCCAATATAGAATGCCAAAGCAAATAGGTTCTCTTATTTCAAAATTCTTTTATAATGGGAAATTAAATAATCCAGATGAAGAAGTAATACCAAACTTTGACGAGGATAAAAAACATAATTTGAATTTGAAAAAAGATACTTCCATTGTATTTTTAAGTACATCGAAAAGAGAAAATTGCAATGACGATGGCAATAAATATTTCCGACAAAATAAATGTAATATGGAAACAATAAAAGAAACATTGGAAAAGTTAAATGAACTGTACAAAGATAATTCTCAAAAAGAAAATCCTTTTACAATAGGAGTTATAGCGGGTTATCGTGGGCAAGTTGAATTGCTTCGCAAAAGCATAAATACCGAACAATACTGCAATTTTATTAAAACAGATGATAATGGAATAAAAACAAATTTAATAGAAATAAACACGGTTGATAAATTCCAAGGAGCAGAACGAGATATTATTATTTACGATATTGTGCGAAGTGATAAAGGCAGTTCAAATATTGGTTTTTTAGATGATTATCGCAGAATAAATGTAGCATTTTCTAGAGCTAAACGTTTGCTTATTATTGTAGGCGATAGCGAGTATATAATAAAACGAGCGACATTAAACCCTGGTGGAAAATTCCCGGAATTTAAATTACAAGAAATTGCAAAAGAATTGCAAGAAGAAGGTTTGGTATTTAATAATTTAGAGGAGGTTTTAAAATGAACTGGAATATCAAAACAAACAAAGTTTTTCAAAAAGAATGGGCTGAGTTTAAGGACCACTATTCCACAGAAGGTTATTGTTTAAAATATGTTTTTGAGATATATCTGCCTTTTTGGCAGTGCAAACAAAACATTATTGTAGAGAAGGATTTGGAAATGGATAGGTTTTCAAAAATTCTATTAGAACTGATTATTAATGGATATTCTTCGCATTCAGAAATTTGCCAATTCTTAGGTATAGAAGAAGATAATTTTTGTACAATGCAGCTGCATTTTTTGATAAAAAATAATTTGATTAGAGAAAAACCTGAGGGTTATGAAGTTACTCATGAAGGGCTGGATTTTTTAAAGAATAGAAAAAAGCCTAAGACTTTGGAAACAGAAGAATTTGATTATATGGTAAAAGAAAAATATAATTTTCTAAAAAACGATATAACAAATGATTTTTTCGATCCTTCAAAGCCTATTGATGAACAATTATCGACTCTCAAGAAAATGGTTTTTTCCGGATATGAAATTTTGCAAACTCATAAAATAAAAAAGCAAGGCGAGGTTACTATTGGGCATATTAATAATCCAACTTACAGAAAAATAGCAGGAAAGCGAAATGATTTCACAGAGTTTTTCACTGCAATGAACCCAGCTAAAAACTTTTATGATTTTGCAGACAGTGAATTTGAAAGTCATAAGAGAAGCATTTGTTTTTTAGGCTTTTGGTATGAAAAAGAAGATGACTCAAATGATAGAAAAATTGATATTAGACAATTTGAAAAAACTGTTAAAAAATTTGAAAATAATGAATTAGAAGAAGAGTTGAGCGATAAAGTAACAAAATACATTTTGAATAATGATGTTAAAATTGGAGATTCTTCGGAAGAGGCATTAGCTGAAATTTCTGATACAGCTGCTGTAGAAAACGAACAACAAAATTCAACAGAAAAAACAAGTACTTATAATATAAAAGATCTTTTATATAAAGCTAGTGAAAAATGCAAAAAAGATGCTGATGGTTGGATTCTTATGAATGAATTTGGCATAGCATTAAAAAAGCTTGAATTTAAAAATGAATATCCCAAGCTAAAACCTTTTTTGCAATCTATTCCAAATTTAGTAGAAATTAGGGAAGATTGTTCACACAAGCTACCTTTACCATACGTCAAACTAAAAGCGAGCGGTAAAAATGAATTTAAATTTTGTTCTGAGTGTGGAACTAAATTAAAAATAACCGCAAAATTTTGCACACAGTGCGGAACTAAGCAAGAAATGGAGGTAGAAAATGAGTGAACTAATTTCAGTCAGAGCATGGATAGAAAAACATTCCTTTGATCAGGGAGATTCTTTTAACTTTTTGGTGGGGAAAACTTTGGACGGCGTGCTTATCAGATCTTTAACTACAAAAGTTTCCGAAATAGCTTTGGATTCTTACATAAACGATGTTCGCGCTGCTCAAAAAAGAAAACCGCCTAATAAGTATAAAAAGAAAACTAGCCCCAAAACGCCTGTAATTTTTACAGCAAATGCATCTAAAATAAAATCGTCTATGAAGCATTGCACGAAATGCAACGAGGAATTAGAGAATAATGCGATATATTGCTCTGAGTGTGGAGCTGAGCAAAATAACTCTATGGAGATAAATTCTGTAGAAACATCAGACTTTATAAAAGAATATGATAAAATATTTATAGATACGTGTAGTTTAATGGCTTATATGGCTCATGGTATAAAAGAATTTTCAGATTTTATAGTCCCAATATTGAATACAAGTCAGAAGAAATTATTTGTTCTTAAGCGAGTCAAATCTGAGCTTAAAGGTATTGCTGATGATAAAAAAGATAAGCAATCTCAGGATACTATTGAAAAAGCAAAAAATGCAATCAATTTTTTAGAGAAATATTCTAATTTCATAGATTTTTATGACGATCTGGATGAAGAAAATATTGCAGATAATGTGTTTTTAAGTGTATTTACAAGACTTAGAACGAAGTATAAATTATTGCTGATAACGCAAGATAAAGAGCTATCTCGTGATATAATGCAGCTAAATAAATTTAAGTCTGTTAAAGGTAAGCCTTGCGTAGTTTATCATATAGAAAAAAATGGTCAGTATATGCTATTGGGGAGGTATGGTTTCGGTACAGGCGGGTCGTTGAGCTTAGCCGAAACGCCCTACTCAATGTAGATTTGCCCCGAAATTTGTGCAGAATATGCCCAAACTTGCCTCGAAATTTGTGCAAAATACGCCCAAACTTGCCCCGAAATTTGTGCAGAAATTTTCTATATTAAATGTAATTATGACAAAAAAATACATGGAAAGGCGTGTAGATAAGGAACTTGTGCTTTGGAAAAACAGCAAGGAGCATAAGGTATTGTTGCTTAGAGGAGCAAGGCAGGTGGGTAAATCCAGCTCAGTTAGAAAACTTGCAGAGCTTTTTGAACATTTTATAGAAGTCAATTTTGAAAAGGATAGAAAAATTCATCAGTTATTTGACGGCAATTTAGATGTGCATGAAATTTGCGAAAAACTTTCTGTGCAATTCAAAGAGCTTATTGTCCCCAAAAAAACCTTGGTGTTTTTTGATGAAATTCAAGAGTGTCCAAATGCAATTTCTGCGCTTAGGTTTTTTGCCGAAGATTATCCTGAGCTGCATGTTGTTGCTGCAGGCTCTCTGCTGGAATTTGCACTGGAAGAATTGCCGTCTTTTGGGGTTGGAAGAATCCGCTCTATTTTTATGCACCCCCTTTCCTTTGCCGAGTTTATGAGTGCTAATAACGAAGCTTTGTTATGGGAAGAAGTTTGCAACTCCAGCCCGAATAAACCATTATTTGAACCTTTTCATGAAAAATGTTTAGATTACTTTAAAAAATTCTTGCTGCTCGGAGGAATGCCGGCAGTGGTGGCAAAATATACGGAAAATAAAAATATACTGGAATGCCAAAAAATTCTTAATGATTTAATAATATCGTTAAAAGCAGATTTTGCCAAGTATAAAAAACGAGTTCCCGGCCTGCATATTTCAGCTGCCTTTGAAGCGGTGGTAAACCAAAACGGAAATAGGTTCAATTACTCAGGTGTGGAGCAGTTAAGTTACAGGCAATTAAAAGAAAGTTTGGAACTATTGCAAAAAGCCGGATTGGTTATTCCCGTTGTACATTCTTCCTCAAACGGCTTGCCTTTGGGTGGTGATATAAATTTAAAAAAGCAAAAACTCATTTTGCTGGACACAGGCATTTTTCAACGTTTGCTAGGTTTGGAATTATCTGATATTTTGCTAAGTGACACTCTTTCTCTCATAAACAAGGGGGCTATTGCAGAGCAGTATGTAGGCTTGGAATTGTTAAAATCCGCTTCGTGTTATGAGCAGGAAAATCTTTATTTCTGGTCTAGGGAAAAAGCCAAAAGCAATGCAGAAGTTGACTACGTTGTGCAGAGAGGCGAAAAAATTATTCCTATTGAAGTTAAATCCGGTTCTAGCGGAAAAATGCAGAGCATGCGTTTGTTTTTGGAAGAAAAAAAATCAGAATATGGAATTAGAAGCTCACTTGAAAATTTCTCGTTTTATGATAAAATAAAAGTATTGCCCTTATATGCCATTGGAGAATATCGGAAGCAACGCAAGCAGAAGCAGGAAAAATGAGGCTGGTGATTTGTGTGATATTGATGCTGGCAGTGGTAGCGATTTGCATGGTACTTGCTACATTGCCGCAAATGAGAGTTGAGGCAAATAGTTACACTTTTACCATAAAAGACGGCAGAACAGTTGAAGTGCACTACGCCTTGCCTGCAAAAATCAATAACAATACAAAAATTTTATTTGCTTTGCATGGCGCAAGCAGAATAACTTTTATTGAAGCTTTTAAATTTTTGGCAAAAACAGATAATATAGTTGTTATTGCGCCTGCGTTTTCGGAGGAGCAATTTAGTGAAGGGCACTATCAAGAAATAGGTATAGACGGCAATATTGATACGCCGGAAAACTGGACATCAAAAATCATTGACGATATATTTCTTGATTTTAAAAAACGATATGATTTGTCGAATAACAAGTATATTTTAACCGGACATTCCGCAGGCGGTCAATTTGCACACAGAGCAGTTATGTTCAGCGAAAGCAATTACTTGGATTATGCAATAGCCTCAGGCGCAGGGCAATATACATTTCCTGATTACGAAGTTAACTATGGTCTAGGTATTAAGAATTTGCCAATCCACAAAGATTTGATTCATAAAAATTTTGGAAGACGTTTGTACATATTAGTAGGAGACCTTGATAATGACCCCGATTGCCATTGCTTACCAAGATCGGAACTTCTTGAGCGCCAGGGGTTTCACCGCTTGGAAAGAGCGGAAAATTTTTACCAGGCAAGCAAAGACTATTGTGAGCAAAATAACTTGTTCTTTAATTGGGAATTGATAATTATGGAAAACACAACCCATGCCCTAATCCCCTCTGTGCCCTATTATGTTAGAAGCATTATTAGGGAGTAGCCTGCTTATTCATGCAAAAAAGCTTCACAGCGCTTTCCGGTGAATCTTCGCCGCTGGCGTTTTTTATCGGAGCGAATTCTTTTTCTCGCTCAACACCTGCCAAAAACATTGTGCCGAGCTTTGGGAAGGCATCAAATAGAAATTGCTCAAATTTGTAAGCGCCTTCAACGTTGCAAACGCGCTTAATTGCCAAATGCCAAGGCAAAGGTTCGTTCTCAAGTTTTTTTAGAGACTCCATTGAGAACAAATGCGCAACTATGTTTCCGCCATCAAACTCTGCTTTTCTTTCTTGTGGAATTTCGCTATACTCTATAACCGTTGGTAAACCGTTCTTCAAAGCGAACACACCCATTCTCTCTTCCGGATGTTTTTTTTTCACAACCTTTGAGCCTGCCGCCATTTTTGAATCAACAAAAGCGCCGATAAATATTGGGTCGCAAGGTTTTGCTAAAATATTATCCACTCCGTAAAGAAAAACAAATTCTATTCCCTGCTCCTGCAACCACGCTAAAGCACCGCTCGAAGAAAGTGCTCTGAAACAGCCGCCGTTTCCGTCTGGAACCAAAGCCAAGTTCCCTTCACTATCAAAAATCGGCTCGCCGCTCGGGGTCATTGCGCAGATGGTATTTTGTTCAATGAATTTAATTTTTTCCCTGCTCAAACCAAAATAATCAGCCTGCTCAAAATGCTCCAAAGTTTCTTTGTGGTTCAACGGACTTGTCATTATTACCCAAGGAATATCTTTGCCGCGGAGGTTTTCTGCATGGATTTGGAAAATGGATTTGTTGAGAGCTTCTAATTTGAACGCACCTTTGGGACCTTCAAAACCCAATCTGGAACCTTGACCGCCGGCTAATAGGAAGGCGGCGATTTGTTTCTTTTGCAAAATTTCATTTCCGATTTTTTCAAAATTCGGGTTACTTTGCAATATTTGGAAATTCATTGGGGTAAGGGATTCTTGGGGTGATTGGTTGGGCGTATGCAATACGCCCCTACGTATGATTTTTTTTGCTTCTAATATTTTTGTGCACTTCGCGCTCAAATTTTCTGCTTGTTCAATGGTTTCGCTTTCCGTATAACAACGGAATTCGGGGGCGTTGCCGCTTTTGCGCAAATGAACAATGTCGCCGTTTTCAAATTCCATTCTGTAACCGTCTGTGGTGTTTATGGAAACGGGTTTGGTGTTGTTTGGTGAGAAAGGGTTGGATATTATTTCATCTGCTAATTCCGGCGGGAATTCTTTTACTAGACCGCTGGATGCGTATCTGGGGGGGAGCGTTGCTAAAAGTTCCGATAGTTTTAATCCCTGTTTTTTGCTTTCTATGATGGTTGCAATAACGGGGGTGAGCGCGTCTCTTGTTGTTAAACTTTCGGTTAAAAAACCGCCGTTTGCTTCGTAGCCCGCAACGGATTTATATTGTAATTTTTTCATTCCTTCAATAACATAGGGGCTTCCTATTTTTGTTCGCAGAACTTCTTTGAAAAAACCGCTTTTTTCTGCAGCGGTGTTGCAGCTAACCGGGATTGCTATTGCCTCTATGCCGAGTGCCTTTGCAGCTAAAATGCCAAGCGAATCGCCCCTAAACCAATTTCCGTTTTCATCGGACAAAAGCGGTCTGTCCGAATCACCGTCTGTACTGATCATGCAGAAAAATTTTTCACCGGAAGAAGGGCAACCACGGTGAGTTGCCCCTACAGTAAAAAAATCTTTTGCAAAATCTACATCTTCTTTGCGAATTGCTTCGGTATCCACAGGTATAAATTTTTCCGAACGGCCAACTGCTTTAACGTTTGCTCCAAGTTCAGCTAAAATCTCAACCGCAATATCTCGCCCCACAGCGGAGTGCTGGTAAAAAGCGATGTTCATATTTTGCAAAGCATTTTTTGGAAACAAACTTAAAACGTATTCCTTATACATTTTCAGAGCCGCGTTGTTTGAGTAGTGGCTAGTGGCTAGTGGCAAGTGGCTAGTAGGGAGTTCAACGTTTTGCGCTCTGATGCTTTGTTCGTCGTCTTTTGTTATTTCGCCGTAATAATCGCAGAATTTTATGCCGTTTCTGTTGTCTGGGATGTGGCTGCCTGTTACCATTATGCTGGGGATGCCTTTTTTTATGCTGTAAAGCGCGAGTGCGGGGCTTGGCAAAAATCCTTGGTAGTCGCACTCAAAGCCAAGGCTTTTCGCGGCTGCCATGCAAGCAGCTATTATACGCGGAGTGCTTGGTCGCAAGTCTCCGCCAAAGGCTGCTATTTTTTTTGCATTTTTATTTCTCAAGGTATGCTGCAAAAAACCAAGTGTATATGCATAGCACACCTCATCCGTCATATCGCTAACAAGCCCGCGCGCTCCGCTAGTGCCAAAAGCCACGCCGCTTGTGTCCATTATTGTTTGAATTTTATTTGACATGTCAGGGTTAATATAGTATTAAAAATTTCTACCTTATACCTTACATTGCCTGCTGCTTATAACATTCGCTCTCAGTTTCCTGTTTTGTCTCAGACAATAAACGGGCGCCTTTTGGTGTTTTTAGATTCTGCGGCAACAACGCAAAAACCGCTTTGCGTTATTGAAACGATGAACGATTTTTATAGAACGCACTACTCATCCGTTAAAAGAGGAGCTTATGCCCTTTCTGCGAAAACCAGCCAGAAATTTGAAGAAGCACGCTCAAAAGTTGCAAAATTCATAGATGCGCCCAGCGAAAATACCATCATTTTTACGAAAGGCACAACGGAGAGCATAAATTTGGTGGCGCAAACAAACTGCAAGCCGGGAGACGAAGTTCTGCTTTCCGCTTTGGAACACCATGCTAATATAGTTCCGTGGCAAATTGCCGGCGCAAAAATAAAAGTTCTTCCATGCGATGACAACGGTGATTTGCAAATATCTAAGCTGTCCGCTTTGCTCCATGAAAAAACAAAGATTGTTGCACTCACTCACATCGCAAATAGCATAGGTACCGTAGTGCCTTTGCAAGATATTATACCTACAGTCCGTAAGCTGGCACCCCAGGCTAAGATACTCATAGATGCAGCCCAAGGCGCTCCGCATTCAAAAATTTCCGTTAAAGATTTGGATTGCGATTTTTTGGCGTTTAGCGGGCATAAAATTTATGGTCCTACTGGTGTGGGCATTCTTTATGGTAAAAGTGAGGTTTTGGAGAGCATGCCCCCATGGCAAGGTGGTGGTGAAATGATTGAGCAAGTGAGTTTTGAAAGAACGAGTTTTGCTCCTCCGCCCGCCCGCTTTGAGGCTGGAACCCCTCCCATAGCCGAGGTTTTGGGTTTATCTACCGCCATAGACTGGGTGAATGAAATTGGAATGGGCAATATTTTGGCTCACGAAGAGCGAATAACCGCTTACGCTTTGTCAGAGTTGCAAAAAATAAACGGTTTGCAAGTGATAGGCAATCCAAAAAACCGTGGAGCAATAATATCTTTCGTTATCAATCAAATTCACCCCCACGATACTGCAATGATTCTTGACGAGGAGGGTGTTGCTGTGCGGGCCGGGCATCATTGCGCACAACCTGTGATGGAGCGTTTTGGAGTTCCTGCTACTGTGAGGGCTAGCTTTGCAGCCTATACCAACGAATGGGAAGTGGACAGCCTTTGCCTGGGGCTTAAGAGAGTGGTTAGTATATTTGGCAAATAATGGTGGGCAGCTTTAATAGATGATTAAGATGTGGGTTTTATACGCTTTTCTTTCTGCATTTTTTGCGGCTCTAACATCTATTTTGGCAAAAATCGGGATTGAGAATGTTAATTCTAATTTGGCTGTGGCAATTAGGACTGCTGTTGTTTTGGGCCTTGCTTGCGGTATTGTTTTTGCCACGGGCAAGCACAGTGAAATAGCTACTATTGATGGCAAAAGCTGGCTTTTTTTAATTCTTTCCGGAGTAGCAACGGGGGTATCTTGGTTGTTTTATTACAAGGCTTTGCAAATGGGCGAGGCTTCAAAGGTTATTCCTATAGACAAGTTCAGTTTGGTTTTTGGAATGGTTTTAGCTTTTATTGTTCTCAAAGAAACCATAACCGCTAAAACCATAATCGGCGGAATTTTGATTACGCTGGGCACTTTGATTTTGGTGCTGTGAAGGAAGTGCTGAGTTAATCCTTGGCTGCATTTTTTTGGCTCATGTCATAATAAATGCCGGATGCTAAATTTCCCTGCACCTTGATTTTGCGAACCTGAGCCGAATCAAAGGTAATGAAAATAGACTCTCCGGTGGACTCGTTTTTTCCATCTATTTCTCTACTGCCGGTTACATAAAACAACAGGCTTTTTGCGTTGCCTTTTACCTCGGCTAGCTTCATTTGCCCTGCATCAAAAGTGATGTCCAACCTGTCGCCATTCATTCTGTTTATGTAGTCCGGCAAATCTTTTTCAAAAAAGAAACCTCTTGCATTCACATTCACATAAAGACTTTGTGCCTTGTTGTTTTCTACCGCTAAAAAAAGAGTGTCGCCAAATACTTCCGAGTGCTGTGCCGGTTTGTCTCTCACTGCCGGTGTTTGCTGTATGCCGTGCGCATTTAAAATTACCAAAATAGACTCAACCTCGTTGCCCCGCAATTTTACAAACATGGAGTCTCCGGTAACGGTATAGTCGTTCATAATGCATTTTGGATTTCCTTTTAAAGATAAGTAACCTTCCAGCTGGTTATAAACGCCCGTGTCGCCGGTAATAACAACATCTCTTCTTGTGATTACAACGGAGTCTGCGACCACAGCTATTTGCCTGCGCTGGTCATAGGTCATTGTTTTGGAGCGAACAGTCAGAGTATCTAACTTTCCTTTTTCTTTAAAATAATAATGAGCAAATGGTTTTTCGGGTATTTCCAGGAATTCCGTATTTCGATTGAAAATTATTTTTTCGCCAAAGAATGCACCCTTGCCTTCCGAATCACGTGCCTCGGCGTTTCCTTCTGCAATGGCAATAGCGTTTCTTCGAGCGTAATTTCCTTTATCTGCTTTTATGTTCCCTCTCGGGTAGTCAAAATCAAAACCGCCTTCGCTATAAACTGCATCGGAATTTCTATTCCAATATGCCTGATGAGTTTTGAAGCTTATGGAATCGTGTTTGAATCTTACATTTCCCTGTAAAAAAAAGTGCCCCGCTATGCGCATTGCTGAAAGTGAATCTGCGTGCTCCATAATAAGCGGCATAATGCCTCTTTCAATTCTTGCATTCGGCAAAAACGGAGTTTGAGTAAAAACCGTTGGCAAAAACAAAAAAAGAAAGATATATGCAACAACACGCATTTTATCATTTCCAAGCTTGCGGAGTAAAGAAATTTGTCATGGTTATAATATAGTAATCAATGATTTACTCCATGCTTGGCTTGGGTATAGGGTCAGGGCAAACGCATCTAAATTTTTAAATATGGGGGAATTACCCGCGCTTCGCACGGTTCACCAGCGAAATGTAAAGCGGGAAGGGAGTTCCCCCTCGCTGCAACCGCCTACGGCGTTTTCCTGCATTTTCCTTAAAAGCCCATCTACAAACGCTCTACCAATTGTGCTGGCATACTAATTCCGCTACCCCCAATGCGGGGACACCCCGCAACGCCCCGATTTTGGACACCGTTGTGCAAAATGCACACCAACGTTGCAGGGCAACCACGGCGGGAGTTGCCCCTACAATTCAATCATTCGTTGCAAAGAAATGCAAAAAAAACGATGATATTAGGTAAATTTAGATGCGTTTGCCCTATACCCAAGCGAGCAAATCAGCAAGTATTTACTATATTTATACATATAACTTCAATTTTAGGAGAAATATTTATGAAAAAAAAGTTTGCTTACGCGTTTTTTGCCATAACTTTGGCT
>JAITUM010000063.1 GCA_031286305.1 Candidatus Fibrimonadaceae bacterium
TTACAAACTATGCAAAACTTCTTGCACAGACAAGCCCTGTTCTTGTGCTATCTTAGCAATGTCTTCGTATTCCGGTTTGGACTTTGTTACGCCAAAACCTTGGGAAGTTTTTACCCTTATTGCACCGAATTTTGTTTGAATTTCTTTTTGCTCTTTTTGCAAAGTGTAACGCCGACAGATATATTACCTAATGCCAAGCGTAGATGTATGCTTGAAAATTAACGAAAGCATTTTGTCTTTTTCTGTGACATTGCACATGCAAGTGAAAATTAATCCCGAACGACCTTTTTTCATAAGGATTGGCGAAGTGTAAACATCAAGCGCTCCTTCTTGAAGCAAAAGTTGCTGAGCAAAAGCCACGGCTTCAGGGGTCATGTCGTCTAGATTGCAAACAAGCTCTGCAACTTCGCCGCTAACACCATTGGAGTTTCCAATGTAAACACGCACGCAATTCGCTCTTTCAAAATCTTTTTTACCCATGCCATATCCGAGTTTATCAACACTCATCACAGGCATACTGCGAAATTCTTTTACAAAATATTTTAACAAGGCTGCGCCGGTTGGTGTGCATAACTCACCTTTGATATCATCGTTGTACATGGGCACTCCTTGCAAAATCAACGCAGTTGCAGGTGCCGGAACAGGCAAAATTCCATGTGCGCAGCGAACTTGCCCACTGCCCGTATTAACCGGAGAAGCTAAAACCAGCTCCGGCGCAAGCTCTTCCATAAGCATGCAAACACCGGTAATATCGGCAATGGCGTCCATTTCCCCTACTTCATGAAAATGAATTTGATTTACAGGTACGCCATGAACATGGCTCTCTGCTTCTGCTATTATTTTGTAAACTTCAAGAACTTTCTTTTTTACGGAATCTGAAATTTTCAAATGCTCGACTATATGCTCAACGCCGTGGTAATCGTTATGGTGGTGATGATGCTCGCAATTGATATTGACTTTTACATATGTTCCGGTTATGCCGCATTTTGCAGAGCGCTCTGCATTCACAGTAACGCTTGGAATGCCAATGCTGTTTAATCTGCTCAAAAAATCTTGCGGATTATCATGCAATTCAAGCAAGGCTGCCATCAGCATATCACCGGCAGCACCCATATTACACTCAAGATAAAGCGTTTTCATTCTGAGAGTTAAGGTAGAAATTCAAAACCCCAAAGTCTGCATTAATTCTTCGTTGTGCAACAAATCTTTTGGTCCGTCTGCTATGATGCTGCCGTCTTTTAAAGCAATCACACGGTTGCATACCTCAGCGGCAAAGGCAAGGTCGTGGGTAGCTATGATTTTTTCATGTTGCATTTTTTTTAAGGTTTCTGCAAGCAAGCGCCTTGCTTTGGGGTCAAGATAAGCAGTTGGCTCATCAAACATCAAAATAGAAGGAGACATGGATAACACAGTCGCTATTGCAGCCATGCGTTTTTCGCCGCAAGAAAGTTTTAGCGAAGAGCGATTTTTGAGATGGCTTATATTCAACTGCTCAAGAGTTTCTTCTACCTTCGTTTTAACCTGTTCCTCCGAAAATCCGAGATTGCGGCAACCAAAAGCCACATCATCATATATAAACGGCATAAATAATTGGTCATCGGGGTTCTGAAATACCAAACCGATTTGTTTTGGAGTTTCAATCACACCTTCCGCCTTGAGTATCCCTGCAATAGCAAGCAAGAGCGAAGTTTTGCCGGCACCGTTTTCACCTATCAAAGCGATGTTCTCACCGGCATTAAGCGTGCAGCTCAAATTAACAATAGCTTTTGTTTTATCAGGATATACAACCGTCACATTTTGCAATTTTAACAACATTTCTCTTATACATTCCTATTCCTTTCACGGATTAAAAAATATAGAAAATGCTGATTTACTCGAAGTTTACTGCTTTGGGAGCAGGGTATTGGGGGGTAGATTTGTTCAAAAAGCGGTTAAAAAGTTTTCTATATTACCTGCAAATTCATTTTTAGGAGAATAAGCATGGCAAAAAGCACTGCAACTATGAAAAGCGGCTCAACAAAAAAGGCCGTTATTGGCGTTGAAGATTTAGAAATGTCAAAAAAAGCTTTTATCGACTCTTTCAACTTGCATCTACACCACACACTTGCGCGTGACCGCTACGAGGCAGCCGATTATGAAAAATTCCAGTCAATAGCTTACGCAGTTCGCGACCGCTTGATTGACCGCTGGATAAAAACACAGCAAACCTATTACAACGAAAATGTAAAGCGTGTTTATTATTTGTCGCTTGAGTTCTTGATGGGACGCTCGCTTGGCAATGCGATTTTGAACATAGATGCAGAAAAAGAAGTTACCGAGGCTATCAGCGAACTTGGCATGAGCATGGAAGAGCTTATAGAGGTAGAGCGCGATGCCGGACTCGGCAATGGAGGCTTGGGAAGATTGGCTGCATGTTTCTTGGATTCAATGGCCACCCTAGAGCTACCGGCTATGGGTATGGGGCTTCGTTATGAATTTGGAATGTTTAACCAAAAAATTGAAGGCGGCCAACAAAAGGAATATCCGGATGAATGGCTTCGCTATCCCAATCCATGGGAGTTTGCCCGCACTGCAGGCGTTATGCTTGTTCCGTTTGGCGGTCATGTTGAAAGCTACAACGAAGGCGGAGAGCTTCGCCACCACTGGCATGCAGCAGAAAGCGTGGAAGCCATGCCCTACGATACCCCAATTCCCGGTTATAAAAACAATACCGTAAATACGCTTCGCTTGTGGAGTGCGCAGTCTAACCAGTTCAATCTGCAAACTTTCAACGAAGGCAGGTATGTGGATGCAGCTTCTAAAAACGAGGAGTGGGAGTCCATAACAAAGGTTCTGTATCCAAACGACTCTTCTGTGAACGGCAAAAAGCTCCGCTTAAAACAACAATATTTCCTTTGCTCAGCCTCGCTTCAAGACATAATTCGTCGCTATGAACGTGGTAGCGATGTTCAAGCTGCTCTTGAAAAGATGGCTAAGGAAAATGATATTCCAAAAACAAATTTAACGCTTTTGAGCTTGGATCAAAAAAAGCGCAGAACGCTTCTTATGCAACTGCCCGAAAAGGTTACGATTCAGTTGAACGATACTCATCCTGCAATAGCAATTCCGGAGCTTATGCGTTTATTGGTTGATATTTACAGGCTCTCTTGGGCAGATGCTTGGGGAGTGACAACTAAGGTTTTTGCTTACACCAACCACACACTTATGCCGGAGGCTTTAGAAAAGTGGTCTGTCAGCTTGTTTGAAGAATTGCTGCCTCGCCATTTGCAAATCATTTATGAAATCAATGCCAAGTTCCTCCAAACCGTTTGGACAAAATGGCCGGGTGAAAACGATCGTGTTTCTCGCATGTCCATAATTCAAGAGGGCGGCGAAAAAATGGTTCGCATGGGATACCTTTCGGTAATAGGTTCGTGCAGTGTTAATGGTGTTGCCGCTCTTCACAGCGAACTTATAAAAACTCATCTGTTCAAAGATTTTTACGAGTTGTGGCCTGAGCGCTTTAACAACAAAACGAATGGAGTCACTCCGCGTCGTTGGGTTGCAAAGGCAAATCCGGTTATGTCTGCCGCTATTAGCCAAAGAATAGGCGATTCGTGGATTGGCAATTTGGATAAGATAAGGGATATAGAGAAATACGCAGACGATGCGGCTTTTCAGGCTGATTTTATAAAAGCAAAAACAGAAAATAAAGAAAAGCTTATTAGCATTATAAAGGAAGTTCAAGGCGTAGATATTATAAACCCAAGTTCAATCTTTGATGTTCATATAAAGCGTATTCACGAATACAAAAGGCAGCTTCTCTGCGTGATGCATGCAGTTTACTTGTTAAAGCGCATTCAGAAAGGGCAGCCGGTGATGCC
The DNA here is from genome assembly GCA_031286305.1 of Candidatus Fibrimonadaceae bacterium. GTDB lineage: Bacteria > Fibrobacterota > Fibrobacteria > Fibrobacterales > Fibrobacteraceae > Fibrimonas. The sequence goes on from JAITUM010000063.1 coordinate 3,864, forward strand.
GAGAACAATTTTGATTGGCGGAAAAGCTGCTCCCGGTTATTGGATGGCAAAGCAAATTATTTGGCTTATAAATGCTGTAGCAGATAAAATTAATGCAGAGCCACGTGCAAAAGGTATTTTGCAACTTTTGTTCCTTGAGAACTATCGAGTTTCTTATGCAGAGAAAATAATTCCTGCTGCGGATCTTTCCGAACAAATCTCAACTGCGGGCACAGAGGCCAGTGGTACTGGTAACATGAAGTTTGCTCTTAACGGTGCGCTCACCATAGGTACTATGGATGGAGCCAATGTTGAAATGTACGAGGCTGTTGGTGGTGATAATATTTACATATTCGGCAAGACCGTTGAGGAAGTTCATCGTATAGTTGCGCATGGTTACAATCCAAGGGAATATTACGAATCTTCCGGTGATATTCGTGAGGTTTTGGAATATATCCGCACGCTGAACTATCCGGAATGTCCTTTTGCTCCCATAGTAGAGAACTTGCTCCATAGAGATCAGTATCTGCTTTTGGCTGACTTTGCTTCTTACTTGGAAGCGCAGGCGGTTGTTGCCAGCGAATATTCCGACAAGAAGCTTTGGACACGCAAGGCCATTCTGAACGTAGCTCGCATGGGTAAATTCAGTTCCGATCGTACCATAAAGCAATACAACGACGACATTTGGCACATGAAAAGCGTGAAGATTGGATAGTTTTTGGTGTCCAAAGATCGCACATTAGTTTCCTTTGATTGGGCGGCAAAGAATTTGCTGCGTCGCAAAGCTAACTATGTGATCTTGGAAGGTTTTTTAACAACGCTACTGGGTAAAGAAATTAAAATCAGTAGCATTGGAGATGCCGAAGGTGGCAAAGAAACCGAAGACCAAAAATATAACCGCGTGGATATATTGGCCGAAGAGCAGGATGGTACTCTGATAATAATTGAATTGCAATTTACGCCTGAGATAGATTATTTTCACAGAATGACCTTTGGTTCAAGCAAAGCGACAACTGATCACTTGGAAAAGGGTATGCCATATTCTAAGGTTCGTAAAGTCTATTCAATAAACATTGTTTACTTTGATTTGGGTATTGGCAAGGATTACATCTATCATGGAACAACTAGTTTCATGGGTTTGCATTACAAGGATGAATTGGAGCTGTCTCCTATTCAGAAGGCTGAGTTTGGCATTCTTGAGGTAAAGGATATTTTTCCTGAATTTTATATATTAAAAATTGACAGGTTTAGCAATGATATTAAAGACAAGATTGATGAATGGATGTATTTTTTCAAAAATTCTTCTATTAGGCCTGAGTTTAATGCTCTTGGTTTAGCAGAAGCCAATGAGCGTTTGGAATACAGCCGTTTGAGCCCTGATGAGCAGCGCATTTATGATACTTACGTTGACATTCGCCGCAGTAATGAGAGCACTGTTTATACCGCTAAGTTAGAAGGCAGAGCGGAAGGCAGGGCAGAAGGTATTTTGCAAGTGGCAAAGAAAATGAAAGCTGAGGGCGTAGCTCTTGATGTTATATTGAAGGTGACGGGTTTGTCCGATGAGGACATTGATTCTCAACTGCCAAGCAGAGTTAGGGGTTAAAATTTCATTCTAAGCGAAAGCGAGAGCGGGTTTAACAAATCCGCTTCCCATTCGTACATAAGAGCATAGTCTATGAAAAGGATTTTATCCCCAATGCAAAAGGCATAACCCCAACCCACAGATGGATTTTTCCCATCTATGCCAAGGCGCAAATCTCCATTGGTTACGCCTCTCCACTCAAAACCAAATCTGCCTCTTAAAACATGCTCATCCGGATCAAATGCAAGGATTGAATCTTCTTGGTAGCTCAAAAGCGATAACGAAACGGAGGCAGGTTTGCTGAAAAACAAATTTCTATGAGTTACTCCGGCTTCAATAGCTTTTGCCCCTATTTGCAAACCGCTTTGCCATTTTTCATTCCAAAACTTGAACCAGCCCATGTTAAAAGAAAACGGGTTTTGATAAGAAAAACCCACAGCATCTGTTTTGCTAAGTCTATAACCCAAGCCTATATAGCCGGTATAAGCAACCGTATCGCTTTCGGTAGAATCTTTTCTGGCAAGGAGTGCCGCTCCTATTCCCACTCTGTTTCCAACTCCGGCATCAATGCCAAATGCTCCGCCTGCTCTGCCTAAACTGCGGTTGTCCAAGTGCGCGGCAATGGATAGGTCTCTTTTGAACGCAAGCATTCCGGTATTCCAATATGCTGCAAAAAACGCGCTTGTGTCTGCAACAGCAGCATTGCCTTTTGCAAGCTCTTTGGCACCCGCACCAAGAGGTTCTCCCTTGGCAAAAGAAAAAGAAAAGAGCAGCAGAATTGTTAAAATGAAAGGCACAAGGCTAAGGTAGAAAAAACTATAGTAATCAATGATTTACTCAATGCAGTGGCTAGTGGTTAGTGACTAGTTAAAATACTTAAATCATGGTTTTTTAGCAAATTTAGCTGTTTTTTTTGCAAAATGCTAGCCACTAGCCACTGACCACTAGCCACTACCGAGTAAATCAGCATTTACTATAGTAGGTGCTGATTTACTTGCAGGGTAGGAGGGTAGGCTGCGGCGTTGACACGCAACGTCCCGATTTTGGACAAAAAATGAACATAAGGAATAAGATGCGTTGGTCCAAAGTTCAGGCAGAGGTAACAACGACTTTAGTTTTGAAATTTTCTACCTTACACCCATAACCCCCCTTCATGAGGCTGAAATGAATCAAGATACTTTGAAATTGGTGACTGCCAAGATAGAGAGAACTCTAGAACAGGCTCGTGTTCTAAAATCCGAAAAAGCTGATTTAGAAGCTTTGGTAGCTAGCTTGCGAGAAAATTTGGACGAAAAAGACAAAGTAATAGACGAGCTGAAAAAGACTGAAGAACAGAATTTGGCAGAAATACGTTCCTTGCAAGAGGCTTTAAATGAAAGAGATGCCAAGTTGCAAGAATCTGAAGATGCTCTCTTGCAAACCATAGAAACCTTGAACAAAGAACTTGGCATAGAGAGCAGCGAAAGCTTGCAGGGGCTTTTTAATATGAGCGAGGACAATGCTTGAACAATAAAATCCGCAGGCAAATAAAAGTTGCACGCATCCCCGTGCATATAAGCACGCCTCTTACGGAAGAGGTGTTGCAAGCTGTTGTTGCTTATGTGGAAGAAAAATATAATCTGCACGAAAAAACAATTGGTTATAAACCCGATGACGAAAAAAAAGTAGACACTCTCATAATAACGCTATTGGACGTTGCTGCTGAATTAATATCTGCAAAACAAGAAATTAAAAGATTAAAACAATCAGATACGGAAGCTCTTGCAGCAGTGGATATTTTGAGTAAACAGCTGGACGATTTTTCAAGACAGATTGAAGGATGAAATTTAAGTTTCCGCTGGCATCGGTGCTAAGCTACCGAGAGACTCTAGAGAGAAACGCAGAAATAGCGCTTGGCAAAGAAATTCAAATATTGACAAAGCTGGAAAATGAAAAGCAAAATTTACTAGACGAGTATGAAAAACTGGTAGTTAGCAGAGGCGGCATAAATACAAACAATGCCGAACGATTTATGGATTTTGTGAGTTATGCGCAAAGGTTAAAAGAACTTATAGTCAAAAAAAATACGGAGATAAGCGGGCAAAAGCAAGAGGTGGCAAAAGCAAGAGCGGAGCTTATAAAAAAAACTCAAGAAAAGAAAGCTCTAGAAGTTCTGCGCGATTCTCAAAAAACCGCATTCAAGTTAGCAGAGAAACGCATTGAAGCAAAACAAACAGACGAAGCCGCAGGGCATATGTTTTTTGCCGCCGGAATCACTTCACCCTAAATTTTGCTTCCCCTTAATTTGTTGGGGAAGGTCTTCCCCTCGCGGCTACTCCGTGCGCCGCTACCCCTTCGTGCCCGCACACCATTGCAGGCCGCGTCACAGAGTTTGCTGTGTTCTCGCTAATTTCACCTCCAGACATAGAGAATGTGCCGTTGTCGCTAACATACATGCATTTACTTGTATTGGTTAGTGGTACTTGCCAAAAAAACGGCTAAATTAACTAAAAAACAGTGATTTTTGCACAATCCATACTCCATACCCTTCCTGCTTTGCATTTCGCTGGTAATTTTGATTACTATATTATTACTTGGTGCTGCTATGACATTACAACAAACTGTGAGTGTAACAAAAGAGAGGCGGGTATATTTGAATCTACCCGTCCCTGAAAATATTCCTATTGGTGAAACGGAAATTAAGATTATTTTTATGTCGTCAAAAAATACGTTATCGGCAAAGAAAAAAAATACACAATCGTTATGCGGTATGTTCGTAGATACAGGCGACACTTTAGATAAATTTTTGTTAAGAAAGCAAGCAGAGAAACAATTGGAGTATGAAAAATAAATATATTTTAGATGCCTGTGCATTAATAGCTCTTTTAAACAGAGAGTCTGGTTATGAAGAAATCAATCATTTACTATTGAAAGCTGAGCTAGGAGAAATATCTGTTTGTATAAATCTTGTAAATTTATTAGAAGTTTACTACGATAGAATTAAAATAAGCAATTTAGAACGAGCCGATATATTTTTAGAAACCATATATAACTCTTCGATAGAAATCTTAGAACAGCAAAATAAAGAAATTGTAAGAAATGCAGGTAGATTAAAAGCAAATTATAAAATGTCCTTGGCAGATTCTTTTGTTTTATCTACTGCAATTTACAGGCAGGCAGTTGTAGTAACTGCCGATCATCACGAGTTTGATAAAATAGAACAAAATGAAGATATAAGTTTTCTTTGGATAAGATGAGAAACACTCATCACTTCCCCCTTGGGCGTGAATACTTCTGATAATTTCTGACTTTTTCTAGATCTCTTTTAATACCAGTATCATCGGGGTTAAGCCGTGCTGCTGTTTCTAAATCCGAAATAGCCTTAGTGAAATCTTTTTTAGCGGCATATGCTAGCCCCCTCCCTCTATATGCACCATATACGTGTTCACAATTTGGATCTAACTGGATTGCTTTTGTATAGTCATCAATGGCTTTGTCAAATTCACCTATCCACCAGTATTTCGAGCCTCTAAAACTAAAATTAGAGGTTCTATTAGGCTCTTTTTGTATTTTCTCAGTATATTCAGATATTTCATTTTTATGTTTTTGCAAATCTTCTTGGACACTTTCAAGCTTTTCTTTAGCTTTGGCATGGCTCGGGTCAATTCGTAATGCTGACTCATAATCTGCGATGGTTTTGTCAAGCTTTCTATTAGATTCATACGCACTTCCACGATCAATATAGTACTCTGCGTTATCGGGTTTTAACTGTATGGCTTTGGTATAGTCGGCGATGGCTTCATCATAGTTGCTTAAAAAGTTAAAACTTTGCCCGTTTCTATACCCTAATGCCCTTGTTGCGTAATATTCTGCAGCGTCTGGTTTTAATTGAATTGCCCGAGTTAAATCGGCAACAGCTTTGTCCCAGTCCGCAACATTTATTTTAACAGTGAAGCCTGAACTTGCTATGAGTAACCTCACCATGTCCGCCCATCCCCTATCAAAATAATACTGGGCAGAATCCACTTCCGTTACCACCTCTCGCGGAAGTAGCTCTTGCGTAATTTTCCGAACTGTTGCCACCATTTCCTTGGCATTTTTCAAATCAGCGTCTGTAGATGCTACCTGCATTACCTTTGCAGTTTCTACATCTACCAACTTTACTTCCAAATAGAATGATTTGCCTACTTGGGTTGCTTCTGCAATGCACATATATTGCACGCCCAATTGCTTGCCAAGTGCTTTAATTTGCGTATCGTTTACCATTCCGCTTCGCTGATATGTGTGCTCCTTGGCTATTTGCTTTTGGATTTCGTTCGTACGGTCGATTGCAGAATAGGTTTTGCTGGCGGTTATCGCCTTGGCTAATTCCGCACCCAAAACCTTGTGAACGCCCTTGGCTCCAGCCGGTTCTTCGCCTGCCATATAAACGGCAACATTTTGCTTTTTACCTTGCGCAATCGATGTGATAACGCAAAACAATACGAACAATATTGTAAATTTGTTCATTTTTTACCTCCTTTGAGTTCGTTGATTTGTCCTTTAGCCTGATCAGCATGCCAAGAATTTGGATTAATTCGCAAGCTCATTTCAAAATCTGCAACAGCTTTGTCGTGGTTTCCTTTCTCTTTATATGCTTTACCGCGATAAAAATAATAGTCTGCATCATCGGGCTTTAATCGTATTGCCTCGTTATAGTCTGCAATAGCTTTATCATAATCTTTTTTATCGTTATATGTCCCCGCTCTGCTGTAGTGATATCTAACGTTATTAGGTTCCAATCGTATTGCTTCGGTATAATCTTCAATGGCTTTGTCATAGTCACCTCTCCATCCATATCTCTCTCCTCTTTTACTGCGATATTCGGCATTACCAGGTTCCAATCGTATTGCTTCGGTGTAATCGGCAATGGTTTTGAGATGCTCTTGCCGGCCATGATATTGCCGCCCCCTTGCCATATAGTACGCTGCTTCATTAGGTGCCTTTTGTATAGCCTCGGTAAGCACAGCAATAGCCCTGTCGCTATTCATGTGCTCAACAACTTTTAAAAAATCTTCTTCCATCACTCCCGTTACAATTTCTCTCGCTACTTTCTGCGCCGCAGCTACCATTTCTCTCATGCTTTCCAATTTGCTATGCGTTGACGAAGCCCTCAGCACCCTTGCTGTTTCCACATCCACTACTCTTGCTTGAAAGAGAAATTCCTTGCCTTTTATTTCGCTAACTTCCGCAACGCACACATATTGCACCCCAAGCTGCTCACCAAGTTTTTTTATCTGCTCATCGCTTACCGCTCCGCT
>JAITUM010000070.1 GCA_031286305.1 Candidatus Fibrimonadaceae bacterium
ACAAATGCGAAGACCCGGACTGCGACGGCACGTGTGATACAAATTCGATCCTAACTCTCAATTCTCAATTCTCAATTCTCAACTCAAGCACCCCGCTCTACTACACCCTAAAAGGACAACCCTTGGGCACAACCAAACCAACCGTCCCGGGCGTGTATATTGAGAAACGTCTAGGCGTTGCAAAGCGGATTGTTGTACGCTGAGCTGCGTTGTTTTGGGACATGGGACAAGCGGAGTTCAGAGCTACATTGGCTGGGATATGAGCCATGAACTTGTGCATAATCATGTCCCGACCAACGTTGTTTAGCACGCCGCTTGTCCCAAACAACGTCGCTTTGCATACCGCTTGTCCCATGTCCCAACGTTGCTATGCAACGTAATCAGTATTTACTATATTCTCCCACAAATGATAGAATCTTTAACTGTTTTTTTTGCGCAAAAACCGCTTATTGAATGGGGCATAATGATTGCCAAGTTCGGGTTTATTTTTGTTCCCGTGATGTTTATCCTATTTATGATCACTCTGGAAAGGCGCGGAGCGGGTTTTATACAAGACAGACAGGGACCTAACAGAACAGGCATTCCGCTCTTTCCTTTTTTATCGCACATAAGGCTTTTTGGCATAGTTCAAAACGGAGCAGACGGCTTAAAGTTATTTACAAAAGAACTGTTTGAGCCGCGAGAAGCACATGGTTTTTGGTTTAAGTTCGCACCGGCAATTCCCTTTATGGTGGTATTTTTGTCGCCTGCAGTTATTCCGTGGTTTGGACCTATGGTCTTTGACTGGGGCGGGCAAGTTGTGCAGATTAGCGGTTCAATTTTGAATTTGGATGTTGGAGTGCTTTTGCTTTTTGCTTTTGGAGCTATCAGCGTTTATGGTTCGGTGCTCGGCTCTTGGGCTTCTAACTCCAAGTATGCGCTTTTAGGCGGTATGCGTGCCGGAGCCATGATGATAAGCTACGAAATTTCCATGGGGCTTTCACTGCTAGGTATGTACATGTTGGTGGGGAGCTTTAATATGCAAGATATGGTTGCTTGGCAAGAAACTAATGCGTGGGGAATTTTTGTTCAGCCCATTGCTTTTGTAGTTTTTTTGGTAGCCCTTGTAGCAGAAACAGGTCGTGCTCCTTTTGATGTGGCAGAAGGTGAATCTGAGCTTGTGTCCGGTTTTCACACTGAGTTTAGCGGTATGCGTTTTGCCATGTTTTATATGGGAGAATATGCGCACATAGCCATAAACGCCGCTTTGCTTGCAACTTTGTTTTTAGGCGGCTATAGCGTTCCTTTTGTTAGCACTGAGGCTCTGAGAGAAAATTCCGCTCAGGTTCTTGCGGTTGTTTGCGGAATGTTTGCTTTTGGCGCGCTCGCGTTTTTGCACCTTATGCATCGTTATGCAAAGTGGTATAAAAACTCCGAAGCAGCAGATAAAGTTATTCGCTTAAAGGAGTGGGGTTTGTATAAGGCGGTTGGCTGGCTTGCAGTGCCGGCACTTGTAGCTACCGGAGCTGCTTCGTTCTTTTTTGCAGATGTTATAAATGCAAATTCGTTTGTGGCGGCGGTTATAGCAGCGGCTATTCAGGTGTTAGCGCTGTTGTTTAAGATGAGTCTTTTCTGCTGGTTATGGATTTGGCTCCGCTGGACTTTGCCGCGTTTCCGCTACGACCATGTTATGCATTTAGGTTGGATTATTCTGCTGAATGTAGCTTTGGTAAATTTGGTAATAACTGCGATTGTAGTGAAATTGTTTTTTACTAAATTACCTCTATGAAAAAATATCTGCTTTTGCTGCTAGCTATTTTGCTTGTTAATTCTGCGTTTGCACAAACGACAAAGAAAAAAGGAACCACTGCCAAGGCTCCTGCTAAGGCTAAGGCTGCATCTGCAACGCCGGCAGCACCAGCGGCACCGGTAGCCAGGTCATTGGCTGTAGCTCCCAAGCTGAGTACCAAAGACCCATCTTTTATTGGCTTTACCGGTAGTTTTGTTAAGTTTGGCAGGGTTTCAGGCGAAGATCGTCCTTTCACCATGACCGTTGAATATAAACATTGGTTTTTCGAAGCCACTGGAACCGCAAATGCAGGCTTTAATACTCAAGATTTAAACGAAGATGTAATTGTTGTTTTGGCTTATTACGAAGCTCCGGGCAAAGCAAATGACGGCACGGATTATCAAGCCGGACCTTTTGACATTCACATGCTTTTAGATGACGAACCGGTTAGAATTTCAAATTTAAAATTTACTTTGACAGGCAAAGCTGCCGCTGGTGCAACGGTTCTTGGTCAAGCTAGAACATGGAACTATGAGCAAGGCAGAGTGTTCAGATCGCAAAAATATTCCGGCGAAATAATCAAGGCAGAAGCTACTGCGGTTGATAAATCCGACATTGCAAGAGAAGAGGCTGCCGCTAGAAAAAGAACGGCAGATTCCATAGCGCGAGAAAGAAAACGAGTTGATGATTCAATTGCAAATGCACGGGAAAGAGAAAGGCAAAGAGTTGAACAAGAAAGACGAAAAGCTGAGCAAGAGAGGAGAAGAATTGAGCAAGAAAGAGAAGATGAAAGAGAACAGGAGAGAAGAAGAAAAGCGGCTGCCGCTCAGAAAAAAAGAAGAGTTGTTGAAGAATACGATGACGACGATGATTATGAACCGGCTCCAAAAAAGAGAGCTCCAACTAAAAAACGCAGACCGTCCGTTGAAGAATACGACGACGACGATGATTACGAACCGGCTCCAAAAAAGAGAGCCCCAACTAAAAAACGCAGACCACCCGTTGAAGAGTACGACGACGATGATGACGACGAGCCCCCTCGCAAGAAACCCGCGAAGAAAAGACCGAGAAATTAATTATTGGTCGCTATTGAAAAAGAGATTTTTTGCTGCGTTGAACATATCGTCTTTTTCTTCCGGATAGCGGCACTCGGCGTAGATTCGGATTTTTGGTTCGGTTCCGCTGGGGCGCACCAATATCCAGGAATTATCATCAAAGATTATTTTAATGCCATCAACAGTTAACAATTCGCACACTACCTTGCTTTTTTTGCCAATGTCTATTTTTGTCCCGGGCTGAGCGGATTTTGCAATTTCTGCAACACGTGCCAAAAGCGGTTCGCCAACCAAAGATTTGTCCACTTCAAAACCTGAACGCTCAGGATAAAGACGACCAAATTCAGCGTATAAAAGATCTAGATATTCTCCAAGATTTTTGCCCGTTGTAGCCATGATTTCCAAAGCGATTAAAAGCCCGAACATAGCGTCTTTTTCCAGAGTATTGTTCAAACCTGTTATGCCATCCGATTCTTCAAATGCAATAAGCGCTTTTGGATTTGCATCCCTTTTTAACCAAGGGCGGAAATTTTTAAAACCAACGGGAGTTTCCATAACGGGAATTCCGAGTTTTTCGGCAATGATATTTGCAAAATTAGATGTAGCAACGGACTTTGCCAAAACACCTTTCTTTTTACGCCAAGTGACCATGTAGTGAAAGGCAATGGCACCGAAACTATTCATGTCTATTTCGCGAGTGCCATCGTAAAAACGAATGCGATCACCATCGGGGTCAAGAATTACACCCAAACGAAAACAGCTTTTGCTGGCATCTAAAACCCGCTTTATTTCTGCTAAATTTTTTGAAGAAGGTTCCGGTGCAACACCACCGAACAAGGGATCGTTTTCTGTACGAAGGCTGGTTAGGCATTGCGGGTTGTTCAGCAATGCGGCTGGTCTGCCTCTTGTTGAACCATGAACGTGGTCGCACACCAAGTCTATGCTTCCTTTTGAGAGCAGGGATAAAATTTTGCTGTAATTTATTGTTTCTTGCTTTTCTGTAAAAGCTTTATAAATTTTAATGGGGTCTATTGCTTCCCAGTTTATTTCGCCGAGTTCTTCCCAGGTGTGCGATTTCATTAGGGCGTTTGAATTATCGGTAATTTTATCGGTGATTTCAGGACCTGCAGGACCTCCGTCTGCCGGATTGAATTTTATACCGCTGTAGTCGCTTGGATTATGAGAGGGAGTCATATTTACGGAGCAAGCCGCACCTAGAGACTCTACTGCTGTGCTGAACTCCGGAGTTGGCATTTCACCGCCATAATAAACTTTTACGCCCGCTTTTATGAACTGATCTGCAACAACTTCGCAAAATTCTTTGCCAAGCATTCTGTTATCATGACCTACTACCATGCCTTTTGTTTGTAATTCTTCAAAAGAGCTAACTCCCAAGGCTTCAAATGTAGCGGCATCCGCTTCTCTATAAATCTGCAAAATTGCCTTTGCAACAACTTGAATATTTCTGAGCGTAAATTCCGAACCAATCTCACCTCGCCATCCGCTTGTGCCAAAACTGACTTTAGCGGGTTTTGTTGAAGTTAAAGCCGCATTTTTCACTTTTTCAACAAGATGAGTATCGCGTGCAGGGTTAAAATCAGGAGCTTGTATTTGCTTCCAGATTTTTGAAGTATTAATAGTAGGCATGGGGACAATGTAGAAAAATTTCTAAATTGCTTGCCATGCCTGGCAATGTTTTTAAGCTTGAACGCTTTTTTAAGGAGAATCCATCTGTGGCACTTGGTTTTTCGGGTGGAGTAGATTCTTCTTATTTGCTGTATGCAGGGCTTAGTTTTGGCGCAAAAGTTAAGGCTTATTTTGTGAAAACGGAATTTCAGCCGGAATTTGAGTTAGAAGATGCACAAAAAATAGCAAAACAAGTAGAAGCAGAATTAATGGTTATAGAAAAAAGCATCAAAAAAAAAAAAAAAGTTGCTTCAAATCCGCCGGACCGCTGCTATCACTGCAAAAAAGTTATATTTGAAACCATAAAAGCACAAGCCTTTGCAAGTGGCATACCGATTGTCATTGACGGAACTAATGCCTCCGACAACATTGCCGGCCGCCCCGGAGTTCAAGCTTTAAAAGAACTTTTCATTCGCTCACCGCTTTGGGAGTGCGGCATCACAAAAGACGAAATTCGCAGCCTTTCAAAAGAAGCGGGTCTGTTCACTTGGAACAAAACCGCATTTCCTTGTTTGGCAACTCGCATACCGTTCAACACAGTTATAACAAAGGAGTTGCTTGTATGAACAAACAGGAAACTTTGAATATTTTGCAAAAAATAAAGGCAGGCACGCTTTCACCTGAAGATGCTTTGTCAAAACTATGCACCGCCCCCTTTGAAAATTTAAAATTCGCCAAAGTCGATCACCATCGCGAGTTAAGGCAGGGAGTTCCCGAAGTTATTTACGGCGCGGGAAAAACAGCCGAACAGATAATCGGCATTGTGCTTGCTATGCTAAATAAAGGGCAGCGGTTAATTTTGATAACCAGATTATCCCCCGAAATCGCTGAACGCATAGGGACAGACTTACATGTTTGCCTTCCGTTTGGTGATGAAAAGTTTTCATTAAAATATCATGAAATTCCGCAAGTTGGTATAATTGGTAAAATGCCCGAACCAAGCGGTATAGGGAAAATTGTTATCGCAACCGGAGGCACAAGCGATATGCCGGTGGCAGAAGAGGCTGCACTAACGGCGGAGGCTCTTGGCAATGAGGTTGTTCGTTTATACGATGTTGGTGTTGCCGGGGTTCATAGGCTTTTTTCGCACCTTGATATTATTATGAGTGCGCAAGTTATTGTTTCGGTTGCAGGTATGGAAGGCGCGCTTACCAGTGTTGTGGGCGGTCTCGCTGATTGCCCTGTTATAGGAGTTCCCACCAGCGTAGGTTATGGCGCTTCATTCGGGGGGGTAGCTGCATTGCTCTCAATGCTCAACTCATGTGCCAGCGGTGTGAGTGTGGTAAACATAGACAACGGCTTTGGCGCAGGTTATTTGGCTAGCATAATAAATCATCAGAGAGTGACTAGCAGTTTGGCTAGTGTTTAAAAGTTTCTATATTCTCACACGAACATTGCCCTGAGAAGGAGAGAACAAATGAAGAAACTTATGCTTGGCGATCACGCAGTTGCCCAAGGAGCTTACGAAGCCGGCGTTAAAGTAGCGGCGGCATATCCCGGTACACCAAGTACGGAAATAACCGAATTTATTGCTAACTTTGAAGAAGTAAATGCCGAATGGGCAGTTAACGAAAAAACATCTATGGAAGTTGGCATTGGGTCTGCAATGGCGGGTCGCCGTGCTCTTGTTGCAATGAAACACGTTGGCCTCAATGTAGCAGCAGATCCCTTATTTACATTCGCATACACCGGAGTAAACGCAGGCCTAGTTGTTGCCGTTGCAGACGATCCGGGCATGCACTCAAGCCAAAACGAGCAAGACTCGCGCTACTACGCCCAAAGTGCCCACGTTCCAATGCTTGAACCTGCAGATAGCCAAGAGGCAAAAGATTTCACAATGCTCGCTTACGAATTAAGCGAAAAATACGATACCCCGGTATTCCTGCGCCTAACAACGCGAATTGCACACGGCCGCTCCTTTGTTGAAGTTGGCGAACGCAAAGAAGTTGAATACGAATATAAGCAAAACATTCCAAAATACGTGATGGTTCCCGCGAACGCGAGGAACCGCCATCCTGCTGTTGAAGAACGTGAGAGAAGGCTTTTAAACGACATAAACGATGCAGCATTTGGCAACGGCATAAATAAAGTTGAGTATAGCGAAACAGGCTCAAATAAAATTGGTGTTGTTTGCTCCGGTGCGGTTTATCAATATGTAAAAGAGGTGTTGCCGGATTATGCGATTTTCAAACTTGGAATGGTTTACCCAATTGCAGTTGAACGCATAAGAGAGTTTGCAAAAAAATGCGAAAAACTTATTGTTATCGAAGAGCTTGAACCGTATATTGAAAATACATTAAAAGCAAACGGTATAGAATGTTCAGGCAAAAATTTAACCGGCCTGCAAGGTGAACTTAGCGCTCAAAAAATACGCGAAGTGGTATTGGGGCAAAAGGCATTGCCGCAGCCTGCGCAAAACGCTCCGGGGCGTCCACCGGTTATGTGTGCCGGTTGTACTCATCGCGGCGTGTTTTATATTTTCAACAAGTTAAAACTCAATGTGGTTGGTGATATTGGCTGCTACTCGCTTGGCTGCTCTCCGCCCTTGAATGCTATGCACTCGCTTATTTGCATGGGTGCGGCTATTTCAAATGCGCACGGCATGTACATGGCAAAAGGAAAGGAGTTTGCAAAAAACAACATAGCTGTTATAGGCGATTCAACTTTTATTCACAGCGGTATCACAAGTTTAATTGATGCTGTTTACAATAAATCAAGTATTACCGTTGTTATTTTAGACAACCGCACAACCGGCATGACTGGTCACCAAAATCATCCGGGCACAGGCAAAACCATAAAGGGCGAACCAACGCATGCGCTCGATTTGGAAGCGATATGCCGTGCATGTGGTGTTGAAAATCTTTCGGTTATTGATCCCTATAATTTGTCAGAGGTTGAAGGTACAATTAAAAAGTATCTTGGCACCGATGGCGTTTCTGTTATAATTGCAAAGCGCCCCTGCATACTTCTCGACAAATCGTTGTGGAGCAAATCAGTGACAATTTCCGATTGCAAAAAATGCAGCATGTGTTTGAAAATCGGTTGCCCTGCACTTAACAAATGCAAAGACAATTCGGTTGTTGTGGACAGCGCGCTTTGCACAGGTTGCATGGTGTGTGCGCAAACTTGCAAAACGGGGTCGATAAAGGCGGGTTGAGTACACAGTTTCGGTTGTAAGCATAAAAAAACAACAAATTCTAAAGAAAATAATCAAAAAAAGACTTGATTATTAGGTAGTTTTTTTCTATATTTGCTTGCACAATGAAACATTTCTTTGTTATAAACCCGCATTCATTTCGTTTATCTAACGATTTGAGTAAAGTTATTCAAGAATGCGAAAGTTGCTTTGCTTGCGGTAGCACAGATTATAGAATTTATATATCACGCTACCCGCGTGATGCAATTGCAGCTGTTCATCGCTATTTAACTGAAGCTTCACCTAAAGAAACCGTTCGTATCTATGCTGTTGGCGGAGATGGTATTTTATTTGATTGTTTGAACGGCATGGTGCACTTTCCAAATGCCGAGCTGACTAACATACCTTATGGCGGCACCAATGATTTTATTCGCGTTTTCGGTGAAAATGCAAAACTCGCTTTTCGCAATGTTAAGACTCTTGTAAGCGCACCCGCGCAATATGTGGATATTATTCACTGCGGTCAAAATTACGCTCTGATAGAAGTGAATGTAGGTCTAGTGGCGCAAGCGGTTATTTATGCAAACTTTCTGTTTCGTAACCCCTGGACAAAGTGGACTCGCTACTTTGCCGGCTTTGTTTATTCACTCTCTGCAACCTTTGCTCTGCTGAAAAACGACGAAGTATTGCAGCAGCCATACACAGCAACTTTAGACGGAGAAGATATATCCGGCAAATATTGCGAAATTCATGTTGCCAACTCCGCTTTTGATGGCGGCGTTCATATTCCAATGCCTTATGCGCTCCCCAATGATGGTTTTTTAGATCTTACCCTTGTAGATGCCATGAGCAGGCTTAATTCAATTTTGACAATTAAAGACCGCAACAAAGGGCACTTTGAAAAGCATAAAGCTTTTCACCATCGAAAATGCCAATCGCTGGAGTTGAAAAGCGAAGTTCCACTACGTGTTCAAATGGATGGTGAATCTTTCTATGCCCAGGAATTCAAATTGAAAATAGTTCCCAACGGGATTAAATTTATTGCGCCGGAAGGCATGAGACCTGTGGATAATTCGCATTTTGCCTATCGAAAAACTGCAAAGAAAGGAAAATCAAAATGAAACTCTGGTTATTTATTCTGCTAGGCCTTTTTGTATTATTGATGTTTGCGTATTTTATAACATTTTTAAAATATCGGCAAAAAAGACGTTCGTTCACAATATTCACCGCATTGCTGCGAAACACATCAAATTATTTGGCAATCACAAACTCAAGAGGTCAAATTCGTTATCTCTCAGACTCTATGGCAAAATTTATGAAATGCCCACGCAAAGAATTTGCAGTAGGTCAGCCACTTGTGGACTTGGTATCTGAGAGAGATTTAAAAATCATGTTTGCCGATATTTTAGACTCCGAAGGTTTTTACGAAGGGGTTATACCGCTTGATATAGAGGATCAGGAACGATATTTCAGAGTTATATCCGACAAACTTCCAGATAAAATAGGCGGGCAGTTTATTGACATTTCCGATATTACAACTATGGTAAAAAGCCGAAAAGCGGCTGAGGAAGCTCAGGTTATAGCGGTGAATGCCAACAATGCGAAATCTAAATTTTTAGCCACCATGAGCCACGAAATTCGCACTCCCATGAATGGCATAATAGGATTTTCCGAGCTTGCCCTTGGCGATGATGTTCCTCAAAAAACACGGGATTACTTGGAAAAAATAAAATTAAGCGCCAATGGACTGCTAAAAATAATCAATGATATTTTGGATATTTCAAAGGTTGAGTCCGGCAAATTATCTCTTGAATATATACCATTCGATATACACGATGTGCTGGAAACTTGCCGAACAATTGTTATGCCAAAAGCTGAGGAAAAAGGCGTTGAATTATTTTGCTACGCCGAACCATCGGTTTACGGAAGGCTTCTTGGCGACCCAACAAAACTGCGCCAGGTGCTTCTCAACCTTCTTTCAAATTCCGTAAAATTCACAGACCGCGGAGCAGTAAAACTTTTAACTTCAGTTAAAGCAATAACTCCCGATAGTATTACCATGCATTTTGAGGTAAAAGATAGCGGTATTGGCATGACTCCGGAGCAACTGAACACAATATTTGACCAATTCACGCAAGCAGATAGCAGCATAACCCGCAAATACGGCGGAACAGGGCTTGGTCTTGCAATAACAAAAGGCATTGTAGAGCTTATGGGTGGAGCTTTGAATGTAGAAAGTGTTTTAGGTGTAGGCAGCAAATTCAGTTTTGACTTAACATTTAAAATTATTCCCGGAGAAGTTTCCGAACTCATATTTGATACTGTACACATTGATGAAAAACCGAATTTTGTTGGTGAAATTCTTGTTTGCGAAGATAATGAAATAAATCAGCAGGTAATAAGCGACCATCTTTCAAGGGTTGGGCTTAGTGTGGTTATTGCACCTAACGGTAAAGAGGGCATTAGGCATGTGCGGAGTCGCATGGATGAAAATAAACCTCCCTTTGACTTGATCTTTATGGATATACACATGCCGGTTATGGACGGGCTTGACGCAGCAAAATACCTTGTGCTAATGAAAAATACAACACCTGTTATTGCATTGACTGCAAATATTATGGCTAATGACAAAGAGATATACAAGCAAGCCGGAATGATAGATAGCCTTGGGAAACCTTTTAGCACTCAAGAATTATGGGGTTGTTTGCTCAAATTTCTCGCACCTGTTAGCATGAGTACCATAAATAAAAGCGAACAGTTATCCGCTGAAGAAAAACTTCGCCATCAGTTATACAAGAATTTTTTGACTGATAACCAATTGACATTCCAAAGATTGAGCAAGGCTCTTAAAGAAAAAGATACTGAACTTGCTCACAGAATTGTGCATACGCTGAAAGGTCTTGCCGGGCTGCTTGGCAAAAATCTTTTGAGAGATATTGCATATGGTATTGAAAATTCATTGCAGCAAGAAAAAACAATAACTGTAGAAGAAATGCAGAAACTTGAAATAGAATTGAACCTTGTGATGAACGAACTTACGCAACTTTTAAAGGAGAGAAAAACAACAAAGACAGTTGCAATTTTGGATAAAACAGAGGCTTATGATTTGATTTGCAAGCTGGAGCCGATGTTTAAAATTGGTGACTCCGATAGCTTGAATTTTATAAACAACTTGCGTGGCATTCCGGAAACAGAAGATTTGATTGAACGTATGGAACATTTTGATTTTGAATCGGCACTCGGAATGCTTGCCGTTATTAAACAAAAATTGGAGAACAGTGAAAATGAATGATATAAATGATGAAAAAAAACGAATTCTCATTGTAGATGACGACAGATCTAATATCTTGGCTTTGAACCACATATTGAAACCGGCATATTCCACTCTTGCCGCAATTGATGGGCAAAAGGGAATTGAAATAGCCAAAACAGTTATTCCAGATTTGATTTTGCTTGATGTTGTTATGCCGGGCATGAGCGGTTTTGAAGTGCTTACGGAATTAAAGCACAACGATATCACAAGCGAAATACCCGTTATCTTTATCACCGCCTTGGATAAATCGGAAGACGAGGAAAAAGGTCTTTCTCTTGGTGCTGCAGACTATATTACCAAACCTTTCAGCAACCCCATAGTGAAAGTGAGGGTTAAAACACAATTGAAAATAGTGGATTACATACGTGAAATCAAACGCTTTGGTGTTACAGATACGCTCACAGGTCTGCCGAACCGCCGTTCCTTGAATCAGCGCATAAAAATAGAATGGGGTCGTGCTTTGCGTGAAAGAGAGCCGTTGAGTGTTTTGATGGTTGATGCGGATAACTTCAAAATTTACAATGATACCCATGGGCATATGCAAGGCGATATTCATCTTCAAACTATGGCGAAAATTCTCCAAAAGTCCGTAGAGCGTTCCGGAGACTTTGTTGCTCGCTGGGGCGGTGAAGAATTTACCGTTTTATTGCCGAATACCAATTTAGATTCTGCCTTAAGCATAGCAGAGCGAATTCGGTTAAACATCAAAGAAGCTACATCTACAACCGTTAGCATTGGCGTAAATAGCAAAATACCAACAATCGCCGACGTAATTGATGACTTTTTCACCAAAGCCGATGAAGCGTTATACGCCGCAAAAAAAGCCGGCAGAGACAGGGTGTGTGCAGGAGTGCTCCCCTCTTAACCTAATGAATTCTTTGAAGTATCCCGGATATGTTTTATTTACGCACTCCGGATTTAAAATTGTAATTTCTGCACCCTTTTTTCTAGGTGAATTTAACGAAAGCAAGCTAAAACACATAGCCATTCGATGGTCGTTATAGGTTTCTATTGTTGCTGCCTTTATAATTTCCGGCGGTGTTATTTCTATAAAATCATCACCGGCCAAGACTTCTGCCCCAACTTTACGAAGTTCATTTGCCATTGCGGCGATTCTATCGGTTTCTTTTACTTTCCAACTTGTTATGCCGGTTATTTTTGTTTTGCCTTGGGCGTAGCAGGCAAGGGGGCAAATTGTCATTGCTGCATCGGGAAAAAGCGTTGCATCCACAGTTACGCCGTTTAATTCCGCACCCATTTTTTCCAAAACATCCAAAAACATCACATCGCCTTGCAAACCGTCTTTCTCAACGCCTTGCACAAGCATATTTCCTTTTGTTATTGCGGCGGCGGCCCAAAAATAACTTGCAGAAGAAGCATCTCCTTCTATTTTCAGGCTCTGAGCTTTGTAGGTTCCTTTTTCCACTTTAAAATTTTTATAATCATCGTTTTCCACTTTTATTCCGAATTTTTCCATTAAGCGTATTGTCATATACACATATGGTTTTGATATTAATTCGCCATCCACAATTATTTCCAAAGTTTTTTTGCAATATGGTGCGGCTATTAAAAGTGCGGTTAAAAATTGGCTTGATATATTTCCTTTTATATGAACTGTTCCGCCGTTTAATCCGCAAGCATTTATTTTAAGCGGTGGGTATCCATCGTTTTCCAAGTATTCAATTTTTGCACCTAAAGTTCGCAAGGCATCAACCAGATCTTTTATGGGTCTTTCATGCATTCGCGGTTCGCCACGCAAAATATATTCGCCTGTTCCAATGCATAAAGCCGCAGTTAGTGAACGCATGGCTGTTCCTGCATTACCTAGAAATAAATCTGTTTTTTTATTCTTAATATTTTCCAAAGCATCTCTCATATATTTGGTATCGTCGCTTTCTAAAATGCCAAAAAATTCACTCTCCCCTTCTGCCAAAAAATCCATTAACAGCACCCTGTTAGAAATGCTTTTTGAACCGGGTACTTGAACTATGCCGGAAAAATGAGATGTGGGGATGAGGGTTAACATATATTAAAGGCTAGTAACTCGCGAACAAGCGAGCTGGATACGCTTAAATGCTCTGGTTTAGAGCTTAAAAAAACGGTTTCTACACCCGGCAAAAGCCTGGCATTAGTCCAGGCAATTCTTTGCTCCGATTCCAAATCGGAATAACCTCGCACTCCCCTGACCAAAAATTTTATATTGTTTTTTCGCAAATAATCTACCGTTAAACCATCCCAGATTTCAACGCTTGCCTGCGGAAAATCTGCCATTGCCTTTTTGGTCTGTTCAACCCTTTCTTCAGCAGAAAAATGCGTTTTTTTGTTCACATTATTGCCTATTAAAATTATGATTTTATCAAAAATTGCACAGGCACGCTCGGCAATGTCTTTGTGCCCAATGGTAAAGGGATCAAAAGAACCCGCAAAAACAGCTATGCGCTCCATCTGCCACGCTCCTTAATCAAGTTTTCCAAAGCGTCTAAAGCCTCGCTTTGCGGAATGTTTTTGCGCACCGGTTCCATTCCGTAGTAAAGCGTAACTTTTCCGGCAGCCGCTCCAACATAGCCAAAATCTGCGCCAGCCATTTCACCGGGACCATTCACTATGCAACCCATCACCGCTATGGAAAGGTGCTTTAAGTGCGAAAATCTTTGCTTAACCTCTGCAGTCACGCTTTGCAAATCAAAAAGCGTTCTGCCGCAACCCGGGCAGCTAATGAATTCCGCTTTGGTTCTGCGAAGGCCTGCCGCCTGCAAAAGCGCAAATGCAACGGGAACCTCGTTAACAGGGTCTTCTGTTAGCGAAACCCTTATTGTATCTCCAATGCCATCTATAAGCAATGCCCCTATGCCAACCGCAGATTTTATTCTCCCGTCTTCGCCCTCGCCGGCTTCTGTCACCCCAAGGTGAAAGGGATAGAGTTTGTGCCCGCCTGCTTTTAAGCGCTCTACCATCAAGCGGTTTGCTTCTACCATGCTTTTGGGGTGGCTGGCTTTTAAGCTAAAAATAATCTGGTCAAAATCTTCCGCTTCGCATATATTCAAAAATTCAAGACCGCTCTCTACCATGCCAAGCGGGGTGTTTCCATATTCTGCAAGTATTTTTGCACTCAAAGAACCATGATTTACGCCTATGCGAATGGCTTTGCCCATTCTTTTTGCTTCTCGGACAAAGGGGGCAAATTCTTCTTTTGCAAAGTTTCCGGGGTTTATTCTAACTTTTTCCACCCATTTTAGGGCTTCAAAGGCCGCTCTGGGCTGGTAGTGTATATCTGCAGAAATAGGAATTTGAACGCCTACAGCACGGACTTTTTCCATAATTTCTTGTAATTTCTCCGCATCAGCCTGTGTTGGAACGGTTATGCGAACAAGTTCGCAACCCGCTTTTGCCAGTTCTACAATCTGTTTTACCGAGCCTTCAACATCTTTTGGGCTTGTGGTTGTCATAGATTGCACCAGCACGGGTGCTCCGCCCCCTATAATGGCGTTCCCAACTTTAACTGCGATAGTTTTTTCACGCATAATAAGGAAATTTAGTAAATTTCTATATTATCACTATGTTCCAAGCAAAAGAAATAGCCCTTGACTTCTATCAAGGCAACATTGGAACTGCTAACTCTAAGTATTTCAATGCCTTAGATGAATTGCAGAACTTTGAGCCTTTTGTAAAAAATGTTCAAAATGTGCTAAAAATGCAAGAAAATGAGGATTGGGTGGGGTTAGCTGATTTTTTTTACGAAATTTCCTGAAAAGTGCTTTTTTAATTTACTATATTCTATTCCAAAGATTTTGGAGAGATTTTTTCTATGGAATGGAATAAAGCGTTTGACAGAAGATTGGATTTTATTGCCAAATACCGCAGTTTGGATAAAAGAGTGCCTTTGGAAAAGAAAAAGGCGCTACATTATTTAAATCAACAAAAAGGCTGCTTTCATGCGTTTCAGTATACAAATAAGATTTTAGAACTATTTATATTCCTTGATGAGGAAAATAACATAGAAACATCACTTTCTTATCTGTCTTCAGATTTAAAAAACCTTGGCGATGTGCTTTTGCGCTCTGCAAACCCAACAAATCCGTTTTTTTTGGCCATAAGAGAAGAAGTGCCCACTTGGCACGCCGCTTCTTCCATTGCAGAAGCTGAAGAGAATGATAATGATAACGATGATAACGAATGCGAACAAAAGCTGGAAATTACGGTTATGCGCACAGACGGAGGCAAAGATATAACCGATTATGAAATGCGCCGCACGCTGAAAGACCTTAGAAAAAGACTAAAGTCATGGAGAGAAGAACTGCACATAATAGCAGATATAAGCGCTGAATTTGATGACATGGACGATAACGAAGCCGAAGATGCCGTTCTCAAACTTTCTTTGGAAAGCCCGCCGCTGCGCATAAAGAGCAGAAGAGGGGAGCTTTTTGTAGGTTTTGTGCCCATTCAAGAAATTTACAACTACCATTTGGAACTTGGTCGCAGACACAAGGCAAAACACAATATGATGATTGTCAGCTCAAATATTCGTACATACTTGGGAAGCCAAACATACACAAACGCAAGCCTTTTAGATGCGTTTCTCGGCATGAAAAAGAACGGCACAATAGAAGAATTCCCGTTTTTGCACAATGGAATGACTTTAACCGGCGATAATCTGCGCCCGGAACAGGCAGACGGCAAATGGTTTCTCTCCATTGACCATCCTAAAATAATAAACGGAGCGCAAAGTCTTTTTACATACGAGCAATACGCAAGCAGAGAAGATGCCCCCGTAAACCCCCTTGTTTTGGTGAAAGTGGTGATTCCATACCCATCAGAAACCGAGGAACATGAGTCCGGCAACTTTGTTCGTCTTGTGACAATGGCAAATAACCGTCAAAATCCGGTATTTAGCTACCATTTGCGCGCCGCAGACGATTTGCAATTCTTTATTTGGCAAAAAATGCAGGCAGAAGGTTTTTACTACATATATAAAGAGGGTGTTCGTCCCAAAACCCGTACACGTAAATTAGAAGTTCGCATGCGTCCGGAACTTTCCAAAACCATGCTTCTTTTAGATGCAAAAATTTCCGAGAGCCGCGCAAGCGATCAGGTTTTTGACCAGGAAAGTTTTTATCAGCGCTGTTTTGGTTCTTTTTACAGGCAAACGACCGAGCATGAAAGTCCATTTGTGCGCTTGTGCATAATATACACAAAGGCTTGGCAACTTTTGGGCAGGCTTCCGCTCAAAATAAAAGCAGTTACGCCGGGGCAAGGAACCCGTATAGAGCCAAACAGGGATAATCCCTTAACTTTGATTTCTTGGCATGGCGGCAAACTGGAAGATAAATTTGCATTCCGCTCTGCAATTCGTGATGTGGCAATAGCTTTGGCGCTCCGTTACTGGTTGCATTTTGGCAGACCTTTCAGGGATTTCCAAACCTTGCAAGACAATGAAAATGAATTCAACAGTTCTATAATCCGGTTTATAAAAAGAATTTTGGAAGGCCAGCTTTCTAAAGTGATAGTAGCGGAATACAAAGACAATCCGAAATTCTTTGATATTCTGAGAGTTATTGACAACGAAACCGGTGAAACTGTTGAAAGGCGCATATGGAAAGGCTTCACGAATACGGATGTTTATAACCGTATTTTAGATATTCTGAGCAAAGATGACTCTGCGTGGGAAAAATGCAAAGGCGGTTTGGACGATATTTGGGATTAATATGACTTTACTTGTTCTTGCAGTAGTTTTACCTTGCATTGTGATTATAGGTAGCATATTGTATATCAACATTTATTTGCGAAAGCAAATAAAAAAGAACAAAGACCCCAAGCCCGTTATAGATGAAGCGTATATAGAGGCAGAAAAAACAAGAGGCAATGACGAAGATTTCGGCAGTGCATTTAAATAGAGGAGTGTAGCATGAGCATGGCAAGCATGGCAGAAAAGGCAACAGCATATTTAGAGTCTGCCGGTAAATTAACAGAGGATAGTTTAAAAAGCTACATTCCGGAAGAAACCGAGATTCCAAAAAGTTTACATTCCGCAATGCGTTATGCGCTTTTGATAGGCGGAAAAAGGTTGCGCCCGGCTCTTGCGTTGGCTGCTTACGATTTTTTTAACGGAAAACCATCTGAGTCTATTCGTTTGGCAATGTGCGCTTTGGAAATGCTGCATACATTTTCTTTGATACACGATGATTTGCCCTGCATGGATGACGATGATTTTCGTCGCGGGAAACCATCTACGCATAAAGTTTATGGTGAGGCTGCAGCAATTTTAGCAGGCGATGCGCTTTGCATTTTTGCATTTGAATTGATTGCCCGCACAGGAAATGCCGCCGTTGTTGAGGAGCTTGCGCGTTCGCTTGGCACTAGGGGCATGATTGGAGGGCAGATTATAGATATTGAATCGGAGGGGAAATCCGTTGGTTTGGAAACGGTTGACTATATTCATTATCATAAAACGGCGGCTTTAATAGAGGCTTCATTGGTGATTGGGGCTTTGCTTGCTGATGCTAAAAAAGAGGATTTGGAGCATATAAGGGAATTCGGCAAGGGCATTGGTCTTGTTTTTCAAATTGTGGATGATATTTTGGATATAGAGAGCTCTACGGAAAAACTCGGCAAAAAAAACGGTTCGGATGTTAAAAAAGGAAAGGCAACGTATCCTGCGGTTTTGGGTTTAGACGCTTCAAAGAAAAAGGCCATTGAGTTGTATAATAAATCCTTATCTTATTTAGAAAAGTTTGAAAACAAAAACACCGACACTTTAAAAAACATAGCAGCGTTGATTATTGAGCGGACGTATTAATGAATTTCTCCAAACTCCTGTCCATAATGCAAAAACTTCGTTCTTCAGAAGGTTGCCCTTGGGACAGAGAGCAGAGTTTTAACAGCCTTTTGCCATACCTCATAGAGGAATCTTATGAATACATAGACGCTGTACAAAGCGGGGATGCAAAACACATGGCAGAAGAGCTTGGCGACTTGCTTTTACAGGTGGTTTTTCATGCTCAAATAGCAAAAGAAGAAGGCAAGTTCACAATAGAAGACGTTATAAACGAAATTTGCGAAAAAATGATTCGCCGCCATCCGCACGTTTTCGGCGATCCACAACAATCCACCACGCAATCCGTTTTGCAAAAATGGGAAGAAATAAAAAACAGCGAAAAAAAAGAAAGTTGTTCCGCTATGGACAAGGTGCCTCGCTCAATGGTAGCCCTTTCCCGTGCGCAGGAACTTTCAAGACGTGCTGCGAGGGTAGGCTTTGACTGGAGCGACTCAAAACCTGTTTTAGAAAAGGTAAAAGAAGAAATAGGAGAGTTTGAATCTGCCCCAAATGGTTCCCCGGAAGCCGAAGAAGAATTTGGCGATATTCTCTTTGCTTTGGTAAATTTAGCCCGCCACAAAGGCATAAATGCCGAAGTAGCCCTAACAAAAGCAAACACTAAATTTGAAACCCGTTTCCGCCAAGTGGAGAAAATGGCAGGTGGCAAGCCGCAAAATTTCACATTAGAACAACTGGATGAATTCTGGAATAAAGCAAAATTGCTAAGGTAGCATATGAGATTGCCGGTTATCCCCATGATTACAAGCTTGAATACGACGAACAATGTGGGGGATTTTTTCCCCTTGCTAAGGTAGCATATCCACAATTTTTTGTGCAATCCCGTCTACTATTTCCGGGCTTAAGTGGTATTGTCTGTCTTGCACAAGCTGTTGAATACGTTGAACACCTTCGTTTCTGTTCTTTTCCCAACTGCTCTGGTGAGAATCAGAGTCTTCCAGGATTTTTTGAGCCAGAGGAGAAAGCGCAAGGGAGTATTCACGGGAGGGTTTTACTTCAAGTTTTACGGGTTCTGATAGTTTTTTTTGAACAGAATGCTCCCACCTGCTCGGCATCGCCGAGTCCGGATTTCTTACCAAATCCGCTACACGAGTTGTGATATCTGACGCATTCATAGTCCTATCCTCATTCGAGTCATCGGCATAATCTAGAAAAACTTTAGCGTTTTTTTTATTTTTTTTCAAATGGCAAAAAGTGTCTAAAAAAAGTGTCCAAAATATGTCCAAAAAGTGTCTAAACAGTTTTTGGACAGTTGAAAATAACGATTTTGAGCCAAAAACAGCATTTAAATTTGGCACGAATATTGCCGTATATATAACAACCACGATGAAAAAGACAAAAGCAAAAAGGGAATATAAAGATTCCGTATTCACGTCTCTGTTCAAAGACAAGAGGCGACTGCTGGAATTATACAACGCAATAGAAGGAACAACATATAACGACCCAGAACAAATAGAAATAAACACTCTGTCAAGCTCACTATTCGGAGGAATACGAAACGATATATCATTTAGAATAGGAAACCAAACAATTGTCTTGATAGAGCATCAGTCATCCCTTAACCGCAATATGCCACT
>JAITUM010000014.1 GCA_031286305.1 Candidatus Fibrimonadaceae bacterium
AAATATTTACGTAACGCTATACATATTTTGCTTATATGCGCCATGGCATTTTCGATACTACCGCTAAACATCGCCGCGGCTTCCAATCCGACCGTTGCGATATACGGCGAGGAGGTTTCCGGCGGCAGGTATAGGCTGGTTGTTGAAGCGACGGCTTCGCCGGCGGACGTCGGGCATATAACGACTTCAAATGTTTCTATATCGTATGACAACCGCATCATTTCGCCTGTGAGGGCGGAATCGTGGCAGCCGTTGCAAAATGCCCCGGAAACGGGAAACATGGAACCGTTTAAATCCGATTTAAGCCTGTTTGCCAAAGGCGCAATTTGGAAAACCACAGGCGGCAGGACGACATTTGACATAACGGTCATGGATGAGACATATGCCGGAAAAGACGCGTCCGACGGTATAATCGCGCTTGAATTTTACTTTGTGCTTGCCGGCGGTAAAACGGCGCATGATCTTGATAATTCCACATTTTTATTGGCGCCGAACCTTATTTCATCTAAGTATTCCATGCAAATAGGCATAAAAGAGAGAGGCTATTCGTATTTTTATGGCAGGAACGGGGCGACGAGAATTATCACGCTTTCCGGATTTACTTACCCCCACGGCGATGTCGACAGCCTCGATAACGGCACGTATGAACAAGTGATTACGCCGCCGACGATTGAAGAAGAGGGCGTCATGGGCGTTTATTGCTCCGGCTGCGGCGAATTGCTTGAAACCAAACCGATTGAAAAGTTGGTTTGCGCACATAATTATGTCAGCGAAACAATAAAAACGGCCACATGCGTTGAACCGGGCGAAATAAAATACACATGTACCCTGTGCGGCTATTTCTATACCGAAGTCATGCCGACAGATCCCGACAATCATACGGGCGGGACGTATGAAAACATAATCACGCCGGCCACTGTCGATGCGGAAGGCGAAATGGGCGTCTATTGCGCGGGCTGCCATGCTTTGCTTGACACAAAAATTATTGAAAAACAGACCTGCGAGCATGAGTTTGAAATCCTGGAAAGAATAGAGGCGACTTGCGTCGAAAACGGATATATCAGATACAAATGCGACGTGTGCGGCGTGATCTACGACGAGATACTCAAAGCGCTTAACCATGACTACAGGGTAGAAGAAAGAAAAGACGCGAGCTGCGGCGAAGACGGATACGTCATGTATAAATGCGCCCTCTGCGGCGACATGAATACTGAAGTATTAAAAGCGCCGGAACACGCTTACGTCGAAACCGTAACGGAGGCGACGCTTGATAAAAGAGGCTATACCGAATATACCTGTTCCGTTTGCGGCGAAAGCTATATCGACGATAACAGCTACACATATCTCGTGACCATCGAAGACGGCGGCGCCGGCGCCGGGGGCGGCGGAAGCCAATCCCCGGGAAAGACGGTAGCAATAAAATCGGGAGACAAAACGGGATATGACTTCAGCGGGTGGACCACGGCTGACGAAGACTTGGCATTGGCAAATATTTACGGCGCCATGACCACATTCGTAATGCCGGAGAGAAACGTATTAATCAAAGCCAACTGGACGTCGAGTTCTGCCGGCCATAAAACCGGCGATCCCGGCACCGGTTCCAGCGGAGGCATATCCGTGGCGCCAACCCGCCCCGCGGAGGCCGAAAAAACGCCGGAGGCGTCCCAAACCGACACGGCTATAGATGATGAGAAAACAACCGGTGAAACTGCTGCTGTTCCCATAGATGGCGGCGGGGGAACTGCTGCGAAAAAATGGGCTATTGTTAGCGGAATTATGCTTATATTTATAGGCATAATGATTGGGATAGCTATGTTCAGCGTTAACATGATAAAAGACCATTTAGAAACAGATGAGACCAAGAGGCTCAAACAACAGCAGCAGCAACAAGAGGGAGATGCCCCAAAAAATGATGATTGCAAAATAACCGGAATGGGTGCAACTCTTGCTGCTCCGATAGAGGTAACGGTAAATATAATCGGCGAAGACGGACGTTATGTGAAATGTGGAGTTCAATTGGAATACGATCCGAAAGATGTTAGGCTAGGCATGGAGCTGGAGGCTCGTAATGTTCAAATTAAAAATACCGTTATAGAGATAATGAGCAGCAAACCGCTTGCCGAACTAACTACAAACGAAGGAAAAAGAGCAATAAGAGAACAAATTGTTGTTGAAGTAAATGAAATTTTACCAAAAACAATAGACGGCAGACCAAATGGCAAACCTTTAGGTAGAGTTTGTCGCAGTTATTTTGACTCGTTCATGATACAGTAGGAACTATGGCCGATTTTTTATCACAAGCTGAAATTGACAAGATGATGCAGACTGCCAGCGCAGTGCCGCAGGCGCCTGTTCACCAGCCGGTAATAAAAACAGATGGAAATAAAAAAGCGGTAAACCTTTACGATTTTACACGTCCGGACCGCATTTCAAAAGACCAAATAAGCACCCTGAGAAATTTACACGAGGGCTACGCCCGCCTGCTCTCAACCACACTCATGAGTTTGTTGAGAACAAATGTTGAAATTAATTTGCAAAATGTTGAACAGCTAACTTATGGCGAAGTGATTAAAAGCATTCCCACTCCGAGTTGTATATATGTGTTTCAAATGGAACCGCTGGAATCAAGTGCAATTTTTGATGTTAGCCCCTCACTCATATTCATTATGCTTGACCGTTTGTTTGGAGGTCAAGGCCGCACGGTAGAGTCTACCAACCGAGAACTGACGGATATTGAAAAAACGGTTATATATAAGATTATAGAACGTTCCCTTGCAGATTTAAAAGTTGTTTGGGAAAACATAGGAATTTTTTCTCCGAAAATTGAAAACTACGAAATAAATCCGCAGTTCGTGCAAATTGCCCCGCCCGGTGATACAGTTGTTTTAATCACGCTCGAGGTTCGCACTCGTACCGGCTCAGGCTTAATGAGCCTATGTTTTCCGTTTATTCTTTTGGAATCCATTATAGACAAGCTCTCCGGCGAGTCATGGATTTCCGCTCAAAAAACAACAACGCAAGAAACTCGCAGAATGGTGGAGCGAGAGCTTTCCAGCACAATTGCAATGCTTCGTGCGGAAATTGGCGCTACGCAACTTTCCGTTCGGGATTTTTTGCAGCTAAGTGTTGGTGATGTTATGGTTTTAGATAAACTTGCGCAATCCGATTTGGTTATGTACATAGAAGACCGCCCAAAATTCCTGGGGAAACCCAGCGTTGTAGGCAGAAACAAGTCTTTCCAAATCACAGGCATTATAGACAGGGAAGTTGGAGATGATGATTAAAAGAGGTGCTTATGGCAGATGATGGTGGAATACTAAGCCAAGAAGAAATAGACCTACTCACTAAAAGTTTGCTTGGCGGCGATGGTGAGGCGGCGGCAGCTCCTGTTGCGGCTCCGACTCCTGTTGAGAATACGGCGGAAGCGGCACGCTCATTCTTTAAAATAATTTGCGAGCAGGCTTCGAGCGTTGTGACAACGGTGCTTTCCCGCGCTGTTGATTTTCAACTTCAGTGGCTTGTTGCAGGTGAGAACTCCGTTATACCGGACGAGCTTACAAGCCAAAGTCTTCGCATGGATGTTAATGTTAAAAAAGACGTTGTTGGAAAAATGTCTTTTGCCATGAGCAAGCAAGAAGTGGCAACTCTTTCCGACCTTATGCTGATGGGTTCCGGACACACTGATTACAATGAAGACCATAAAGACGCAATTTGTGAAATAATAAATCAGATCACAGGTTCTTGCATAACCGTAATGGATTCGCAACTTCATTTATCAATGGAATTTGAACAAGTTGTTGTTAGCGATTTCTCCGGAAAAAATGATTTTAGCGGTGGCGCAGTTGCAACTGTTTTGGTTAAGATAGAAGAATTTCCAGACCAAAAAATCTTAATTATTCTGGACGATGGATTGCTCTCCGGAATAAGAGCAAAAACAGCTTCAAAGTCAGCTTCCATTGGCGCAGATACAAGCCTCGCAAGCCTCGGACTCTCTTCATCTCCATCAATTCCGATGGCAGGTGGTGGTTTTGCTGCAGGCGGCGTTCCGGTTTCCGCGCCTCCATCTTTTGCCCCCGGTCAATCAGCCGGAGTGTTTGGCTCCACCGGCAACAAAGCTTTGGATTTGTTAATGGATATTGAACTGCCCATAGTCATAGAACTTGGCAGAGCACAAATGAGTTTAAAAAGAATTTTAGAGCTAGGGCCAGGAGCTATAGTAGAAATGGACAGACTGGCAGGCGAGCCTGTTGATATTCTGATAAACGGCAAGGTTGTAGCGCGCGGCGAGGTTGTTGTTGTTGACGAAAACTTCGGTGTTAGAATCAAAGAGCTAGTATCTCCGGAAGAAAGATTAAAACTACTTAGGTAATGAATTAAAAGTTGAGAGTTGAGAGTTGAGAGTTGAGAGTTGAGAGTTGAGAGTTAGAATGCAAACATTTATGCTTAAAAGAAGCGAAACACTAAGAAAAGCGTTTCGTTTTGGGGGTAATCACTCTCAATTCTCAATTCTCAATTCTCAATTAAAAATATTGTTCTGCATTTTAATGTTTATCGGGGTTCAGACATATGCGGAGGATACCCTTTCGCCGGCGGCGAGGAATGATTCTGCAATAGCTGCGTTTAGGTTTGAAGCTATGAAACAAGCCTTGGGTGAAGGCTACCAGCCGCAACCAATCGCAACAGAAAGTTATAAACCGCCCGATCTCGGAAACATTGCCATCCGCATGACTGTGGGGCTTGGCGTTATATTGGTGCTCTTATATGTGCTTTATGTTTTAGCTAAAAAAGTTCGCAAAATTGAAAGTCCGAGTTCAAACGATAAACAATCTGTAATTCAGCTTTTGGATTCTAAATTTTTAGGAGCCGGCAAAACCATATTTTTAATTAAGGCAGGTGCAGAAAGAATTTTGGTAGTAGGTTCTTCTCAAGAAAGTATGCGCACTCTTTCTGAAATTCAAGGTGCCGAAGCAAGGTATATTTTGGAAACTTACGATTCAAAACCCGTAACAGCCGCTCAATTCTCCGCAACCGTAGACCACCTGCTCCGCAGGTTCAGAAGAGAAGGAGGGAGTTAGGCATGCAAAGCAAGATTTCTAAGGGTATGGGGTATAGGGTATGGGGTATAGGGATTGTTCTATTAATCCTTTTGGGGGTTCAGACAATATTTGCGCAGCCTGCGGCTCCGGATATTCCTTTGCCGCGTGTGACATTTGGCGTTGAAAGGGCTCAAAATGTAGAAGATGTTTCTGTTGCCCTTGAGCTTGTAGCTCTGCTAACCATACTCTCTCTTGCGCCATCCATCATAATAATGATGACAAGTTTTACTCGCATTGTAATAGTGTTGAACTTTGTAAAACAGGCTCTTGGAACGCAAAATTCACCGCCAAACCAAATGGTAATGGGTCTCAGCCTATTTTTGACTTTCTTTATTATGGCACCAACATTCAACAGAATAAACGAAGAAGCCCTGCAGCCATATTTAGCCCATGAAATAAACTATCAAGAAGGCATAGACAAAGCCGTAAAGCCCATCCGCGAATTTATGTTGCGTCAAACATCCGAGCATGATTTAGCGTTATTTATAAGAGCTTCGCGCCAGCCAAACCCTTCAACCATTGATGATTTGAAAATGTGGACAATAATTCCGGCGTTTGTAATTTCAGAGCTAAAAACCGCCTTTATAATAGGCTTTATGATTTACATTCCATTTTTGGTCATAGATATGGCTGTAGCCTCAATTTTGATGTCCATGGGCATGATGATGTTGCCGCCTATGATGGTTTCTATGCCTTTTAAGCTGATTTTATTCGTTTTGGTTGATGGTTGGAATTTGATTGTGCAACAACTGTTATTGTCTTTTCATTAGCTATGGTAACCGACCTTTTTATAATAGATATTGGGCGCAGTGCCATGACCCTTATGCTTTATATGTGCGGGCCAATGCTCATATCAGCCCTTGTTGTAGGCCTTTTGATAGCACTTTTTCAGGCCGCAACTCACATTAATGAAATGACAATGACATTTATTCCGAAAATTTTGACCGTAGTTCTTGTGCTTATGTTCTTTTTACCCACAATGTTGGCTTTATTTAGAGATTTTTTCATAAATTTGATGGCAATTATACCAACTCTTTACCATTAGCGAAAAAATAATATATATTTATAAAGCCGGCTCACCCAATAAAGGCCGTTCTAACATATTTGGCTCGTCCAATGCTCCTCGCTAGGTCTTATGCTTAGGTTAGTTCCTTTGAAAAGCCCTAATGAGGGCTAGGCTATCTTTTCAAAGAAAGTAGAAACGAGACTTATCTTGGGTTGAGCTCGGCTCCTGTTTTTTTCGCTTGGGACACCCAATCCTGATTTTTCTTCATTTTGCGTAATATAGCTTTGAAATTGCAATAATTCCCCTCCAATGCGGGAAGGCCGCGTCGCAAACAGAGAGCACAAGTCCAGCGTTTTTACATTGCTATTCGGCAATGAAAAGAAAATTTTGGAGCTTTACAGCGCAATTGTCTGAATCAGAATTGGCCAGAATTTTTAGAATTCTCAGAATTTGTTGAGTTACGCTGCGAATATTCTGTAAATTTTGGTAATCCTGGCCAATTCTGATTCAGACGAGGGAATACGAAAAGCTTACCAAAAGCAAAGATTTATACAAAAGAAGCTTGATTAAAATTCCTACCCCTGAGTTTTTGGTCTTATACAATGGCAAAGATGAGTTTCCGGATTACAAAGAAATGAAGCTATCAGATTCTTTTGAGCTTCAGTCTGAGGCTTTCTTTCTTGAGCTTGTTGTCAAGGTTTATAATGTTAACAAGGGGCGCAATGTTGAGATTGTAAATAGGAGCCCTGATTTACGCGGTTATTGCGAATTAGTTGCCGAGATAAATACGAATCTTAAAACTATGGATTTGCAATCAGCAGTTACTTCTGCTATAATAGCTTGCATTCGTCGTGATATTTTAGTACATTTCTTGGAGAGTCACGCATCTGAGGTTGTGAACATGTTATTTACTGAGTGGAATTGGGACGATGCCCTTGAGGTAGCCAAGGAAGAAGGCCGTGAAGAACGGACTAGAGAATTACTTGCTCTTTTGGAGAGCAGCGCGACTTTGACCGAGGCAAAACAAAAGCTTGGGTTATTATAGTAATCAATGATTACTCGCCTTTGGCGATTCACCAACGAAATGCAAAGCATTAGGGGTGTTAACTCAATGTAGTGGTTAGTGACTAGTGGTTAGTGACTAGTTAAAATACTTAAAGCATGGTTTGTGAGCAACTCCCTTCCCGCTGAACATTTCGTTGGTGAACATCCGCAGGATGGTTAATTTAGCTGTTTTTTTTTGCAAAATGCTAGCCACTAGCCACTGCCGAGTAAATCAGCATTTACTATAGCACCCTTTCCGCTTGGTATTATTTGTGGGTAAGGTAGAGCCAAATGTAAAATTTTGTCTCAAAAACCATCGTTTTTGAAACGCCCATAAATATAGAAAAAAATAGCGTTTCTGTTAAAATTTCGAGGGTAATAGAGTTGTCTCAAAAACGATGGTTTTTG
>JAITUM010000229.1 GCA_031286305.1 Candidatus Fibrimonadaceae bacterium
TTTCATATCGGCGCGCTTGGGACATGGGACAAGCGGCGTGCAAAGCTACGTTGTCCGGGATATGGGACATGAAGTCCACACATCATATCCCAGCCAATGCAGCTCTACATGCCGCTTGTCCCAGCCAACGAAGCTCAGCGTTTCGCTTGTCCCATGTCCCAAGCGAAGAAGCTCTACATGCCGCTTATCCCAGCCAACGAAGCTCAGCGTTTCGCTTGTCCCATGTCCCAAGCGACGAAGTTCTACATGCCGCTTATCCCAAGCGAAGAAAATTCACATTCACAAAAAAAACAGGAGATTCCCATGAAAAACGGAACAATTAAAACAATGGTGGCGGTGTTGCTTTTTGCGGCATCGATGGCAGTGGCACAATTCAGCAGTGGTGCGGGGGAAGAAAACGATCCCTACATCATCACTTCGCCGGAACAGCTAGACGAGGTGCGCAATCATTTGAATTCGCATTTTGAGCTGGACAGGGATTGCATGTCAACACCCAAACTATGACATGCTCTGTTCCGAACTTGACCCACCCAAAAGCCATTTTAGCGCGTTAGTTTTAACAATTCCGTTAAAATTTTGCTCCGGCAAAATTTCATCCATTGTAAGAAGTAGTTTTGGATGCTGATCTTTTATCGCCTCCAAAGGACGAAGCTCTCTTTTCAAAGTCTCTGCTTTTTCCGTGTTAAATGAAACCTGAACATATAGCTGTTCGCCATTCGGTTTTTTAGCTAAAAAATCTACCTCCAAATTTTCTACAACACCAACGTAAACTTGATAACCACGCCTCAAAAGCTCCAAATAAACAATGTTTTCCAAAATATGACCGTAATCTTCACTTCTGTCACCAGCTATCAAACGCCTAAGTCCGTTATCAACTGCATAATACTTTGCGTTATTCGCAAATACCTTTCGCCCCTTAACATTGTAGCGCTCTGCTTTATAAACCAACATACTATCCTTAATACCTTCTATATAGCGATCTATTGTTTTATTGCTCACCTTATTTCCAAAGCTTGTTAGAGTATTAGAAATTTTATTGATACTTTGAAAGTTTCCGGTTTCTGCATACAGATATTTTATTACCAATTCAAGGGTCGCTACATCTGCTACTGCCAGCCTCTTAACTATATCTTTCAAAACCACGCTTGAATAGATGCCTTCCAAGTATTGCTGTTGTTTCTCATCATTCAGAGTAATTGCATAGGGAAATGATGTTTTCAAATATTCGTTATAAAGAATACGAAGATTTTTTTCACTTTGAACAGAAGCGAATTCCTTAAAGGAAAGTGGCAGCATTTTTAACTCCACATATCTTCCGGAAAGAAGAGTTGCAAGTTCTCCGCTCAAATAATAAGCATTTGAACCTGTTATATAAATATCAAGATTTTTTCTCAAATATAAACTATCCACCACTCTTTCGAAATTCGGGACATTCTGTATTTCATCTAAAAAGATATAGTATTTCTGTTTGTTTAATATTTTTTTCTTCAAATATGCATAAAGCTTTTTGTCGTTTTGCAAATGGCTAAAATCAAATTCCTCAAAATTTATGCTTATAATTTGCTTTTGATCTACCCCTTTTTTAATGAGTTCCTGCTTGTGCATCTCAAAAAGCTTAGACTTGCCGCACCTGCGAACGCCGGAAATCACTTTAATAACGTCCTCATCTTTCCAATTTTTCAGGAATTTCAGATATTCCGGTCTATTGATAAGAGTTTGGAATCTATTCCAAGTTTTAGCCATTTTCACCTCATGTTTGGATTCTATTCCAAATATAGAAATTTTTGTTGCCTGCCCCCTCAGCGTCTAGGGCCGCGCTATGGCCGCGTGACGCGGCCTTCAGTATGGGATGTTATGGCGGGGGAGGTGCCAAATAAATAATTACGACAAAACAGCTAGTTTTCTGTTCTTAACAGATTTTTTCACAAGCTTTCGCTGTTTTATCCTGTTTGCAATTTCTTCTATTGAAGTGTTCTTTTGCAAACAACGTCTTTCCTCGGTATAATTGCCCGAACCAGAAGAAAACTGCCGAACAAAATAAGCCGTGCCTACAGGACCAAGTTCCTTTCTCAAAACTTCAAGCCCCCTTTCTCTTATAACGCTTAAATCAGCATTCATAACACTACCCCCGATAACCAAATTAAAGGATTAAAAACTTCTATACGCAAATTTGCCTTTTGTGCCTGCTTTATCAATTTCTTGTCTGTAGTCAAAAATATGTCAGCTCTACCATTTTCAGCACTTGCCAAATGCAAGGCGTCATAAGAACCAAAATTAAAAGATTGTAAATTTAATGCTCTTCTTAGAACAGCGGTATTTAATTCTATATGCTCTTCTGCAAAACGATATAAACTTAAAACTTTTTGTTTTTTTACAGGATCTACTATGTTATCCATTTCATCGTCTAATATATCGCTACTGAAAAAAAGCCAATTGCCGCTTTTTGTGCATCTGTTTATTATTGCCAAAATGGCTTCGCTTTCCATAACAATAATATCTTGATCTTGCAAATCAAATGGACGATTGAAACAGCAATTATCTAAATATATTCTCATGCAATCAATAAAATAGAAAATTTCACGGAAGCCATTCCTCCTAACTTATTTTTCTACCTTATAAGCGAAGGTTCCAAAATGACCAACCCCCTTAAACTCTTTACCCTCACAATGCTGTTGGCTGGTCAAATGACTAATGCTGCCGCAGAGTCCAACCCAGACCGCTATGGGCAAATGTTTCTGCATATCTACCTTGCTTTGTAGTCATTCCTGCGGCGTTCACAGTTTCAATCCATCTTTTTGGAGTGAGAACAAAAGCGTTTCGTCCGGCTTCTTTGTCAATTACCTCGAATTCGAGGTAATTAAAATTGAGGTTATATAGTCGTTCCCAAAGCCCCAAAAAATCAACCGCACTGCGGTTCTTTGTCATTCATTTTGTGCAATCTCCCGCAATCGTTCAGCTGCATTGTATCGTTTACGTAAAAAACTATATCGTTGGCAGAGTGAGTAAAATAAAAAAGGCACACCGTTCCCGCCTGGGAATGCTTACTCCTTTGACGCTGCCCGTGAGCGGCAGCCCCATTTGGTTGCGCAAACAAGAGCCTGATACGCCTAGGCGGTGGCACATTGCATAGGGAAAAAGAGTTTGGATTCTATTCCAAATATAGAAATTTTTGTTGCCTACCCCCTCAGCGTCTAGTGGCTTACCTTAGTTTTAATGGTTATTTTACCAACTTTTTTCAATTTCGACATGTTTTTTGCAAGATAATAACTTTTTTTTCATTTTACCCTTGTTTTTTTGAAAAAAAAAATCTAAATTTGTATAGGAATTCCATTTTTACAAGGAGATAATTATGAAAAAACCCGATCTTGTTGAGAAGGTGAAGGAGCTAGCCGGTTTTGAAAGCAAAGCCGCTGCAGAACGCGCTGTTAGTGCTGTTTTGGAAGCGATTGAAGTAGGCTTGCAGAAAGACGGCGAAGTGCAGTTGATTGGCTTTGGTACTTTCAGAGTCAAAGATCGCCCCGCTCGCGAAGGCCGCAATGTTAAAACAGGCGAAAAAATCAAAATTAAAGCCTCTAAAACAGTTGCTTTCAAAGTAGGTTCAGCTCTAAAAGCCAATGCAACAGCTAAAAAAGGCGGCAAAAAGAAATAATCTTTTTTAGCCATTTTCAAGCGACAGGCTAAACACCTGTCGCTTTTTTTCTACATTAACTCCAATGTTTCGTTTTTTAATCTTGCTCTTGTGTGCTTTGTTTGCAGCATGTTCCTCCACGGACGAACCTGTAGCCCTAAAGCAGTGGTTTGATGACCAAAATATTGCTACTTTCTACGGCAAACAATACGAAGAAGTAGATGTTTCCGTGAAAAGCCTTGCCAGGGGCTTCAATAATTCAGCTTACTTGATTGGCCATTATGCTGCACTTGGCGATGCAAATGGTGCCGAGCATGTGATTTATTTTGGTTTGGAAACATTAAAAGCTCTTTCAGACTCTTGGCAACTCAGAGTGGATAGCGTTTTTTACGCAAATTTCCCCAGCAAAAGACCTGACAAAGATTTGGATGCAACAATTTATTGGCTAAAAGAATCTAGATTTGAACATGATAGCCTGTGGCTCAAATTTCCGGTGCCATTTACGAACCATGCAAAAATTACCCTTGAACAACAACCCGGCGGTAGCGGCACCACAAATGCGTTTAAGATTACGTTGCCGGAAGAGTTAAGAGCCATTGAACCCCCCAACGGCGATACCCTCAGGCTGTTGGTCGGCATAAGGCTGCATGAAAGCGGCACAGTTTTGCGCATTGCCAAACCCGATACTTCAGATGTATCCGGTTTGCTGCGTGCTGCTCAAATAACAAATATTTTGGAGAATTGCGAGCACTGCTTGCATGCCGGAATTAGAGAGTCCCTCTTGGTATCTTTTGAAATAAGCGACAAAAAAATAATGGAAGGCAGAACCGTGGTGTTTGCGGAATTGCTTTTGCCAAAAGAAAATGGAACCGAAGGCAGTGAGCTGGGGCTTCCAGTACCTATATGGGTATATGCACATAACAACGGCGTTTTTATTGAAAATTACAGAATTGATTCCGCTTATGTAAAAGAGCACGGATATCATCCGAATTTTATTTTTCGAGAAAAAGGTGATGAAATAAAACTGCAAGTTACAAATAGCCTGCGCAACTATGCCTCGGCAAACCCATTGCCTAGTACCTTTGACTTATCTTTGCAACTGGGTTTTCCACGCGATATCACACAAGATCCTTTTCTATTTTCCGGCACTTTTTACAACACAATGCCGGCATACGCACGCTACAATTTCAGTGCCATTAAAGAAGGAGAAACTGCAAAGCTAAGGCTTTGGTTTGCAGATTATGATAACAAAAAGTAGTTATGCTAAAACATATTTCTATTAAAAATTTAGCTCTCATAGCAAGCGTTGAAGTTTCGTTCGCCAATGGCTTTTGGGCAATAACGGGAGAAACCGGTGCGGGAAAATCTGTATTTTTGAATGCATTAAAAATTTTATGCGGGGCAAAAACAAATGCCGGGCAGGTGAGAAACGGCGAAAACAGTGCGGTTTTGAGAGGTATATTTGAAATAAAAAACTTGCAGGATGTTCAGGAGTTTTTGGAAGAGAAAGAAATAGATTTTGAAGATTTTGAGCTTGAAATTCAGAGAGAAATTTTTATTAACGGAAAGAGCAAAGCTCGCATAAATGGAGTTATGGCCAGCCAAAACGATTTGCAGGAGCTTGGCGAAATGCTTATGCAACTTCATGGCCAAAGCGAACAAACCCTTTTAAAAGACACTAAATCTCAGCAAAAACTGATAGATGCCTATTGCGGAAATGAGGAACTTTTGCAAAAATGCAAGGAAACTTACGAAAAACTAAGCGTTATAAATAAAAAAATAGAAGAATGCAAGCAAAATGCAGAAGCCATTGCCCAGCAAAAAGAGTTTTTGCAATTTCAACTGAACGAACTTAAAAATGCCAACTTGCGTTTAAACGAAGAAGAAGAATGCGAGCGCATTGTGCAAGAATCTGCAGGCGGAGAGTTCAAGCGCAAAATGGCAAACGAGTGCTTGGAACTTTTGATGGGTGAAAGCGGAATTTCAAATCTTTTGGGTGAGCTTGTTTCCAAATTGCAAAAACTTGAAGCCAAAACAGCCGATGCCCCAAAAAGCGAAGCTGCATTGAGTGCGGAAGATTATTTTAACAACTTGGTTTTGGAATTAAAAAAACTTGGCAAAGAAGATTTTTACAGCCCGGAGCAAATAGAAAAAGCAAATGCCCGCATTGCTCTTATACAAAAATTAAAGCGTAAATACAAAACAGACTTAAATTCTTTGATAACGCTCAGGGAAAAACGAAAACAGGAACTTGAATCTTTGGAAAATTCAGATTCAGATATAGAAGAATTGCAAAAATCAGCAGCTAAAATTAACAGCGAGTTAGAGCAAATTTGCGCGGAGCTTTCCAAAAAAAGAGTGCTCGGTGCAAAAAAACTGGATGCGGAGGTAGCTAACAGGCTGCATACTCTTTCAATGCCAACAGCGGCATTTTCCACTCACTGGACTGCTTTGGGGAATTTGAGCGCAAACGGTGCGGAGCAGGGAGAATTTTGGATGGCTCCAAACAAAGGTGAAGGCGAAAAACCTTTGCGGCAATCTGCGAGTGGCGGCGAACTTTCCAGAGTTTTGCTTTCATTTAAACATGCAATGGCTGAGCGTGACAAGGTTCCTATTTTAGTTTTTGACGAGGTTGATAGCGGCATTAGCGGTGAGGTTGCTCATAAAATAGGAGAGTGTTTGCAGGAACTCGGCAAATACCATCAAGTGCTGACAATCACGCATTTGCATCAGGTTGCCGCTTTGGCGAACGGTCAATTCTGCGTTAAAAAAATCGAAGATCAAAATCGCACATACACAATTGTAGAACCGCTCGGCAAAGAAGAGAGAATTTCAGAAATAGCAAGGATGCTCGGAGACGAAAAATCACCTACCGTTTTGGCGCATGCAAGAGAGCTGTTAGCTAGTTAATTTTTTTTCTACATTAACCCTATGCCTAATTTTTACGCGACAACTCCCATTTATTATGTAAACGACCGCCCGCATATAGGCCACGCTTACACCACGGTTTTAACCGATGTGCTAACCCGCTATCACAAGCTGTTCGGGTTCGATGCCTTTTTTATGACAGGCGTGGACGAACATGGGCAAAAAGTGCAAAAAGCGGCGGCGGAAAAGGGAATTTCACCGCAAGAACATGTGGATGAATATAGCGAACATTTTAGAAATTTATGGCCAAAATTAAATATTGATTATGGGTATTTTATACGCACAACAGATGAACAGCACAAAAAATTTGTGCGAGATTCTCTGCAATACTTGTTTGACAAAGGCGAAATTTACTCCAAAGAATATTCGGGATGGTACTCGGTTGGCGAAGAGAGGTTTTTTGAGGAAAGCGAACTTGTGGACGGCAAAGACCCCATTAGCGGCCGCCCGGTTGAATGGATAAATGAAAAAAATTACTTCTTTAAAATGAGCAATTACCAGCAAAGGTTGATTGAACAGATAAATCAAAATCCTAAATGGATTTTGCCGGATTTTCGCAAAAACGAAGTGCTTGGTTTTTTGAAAAAACCACTGAACGACTTGTGCATAAGCCGCCCGAAATCCCGCCTTTCATGGGGCATTCCGTTGCCCTTTGACGAAGATTTTGTAACATACGTTTGGGTAGATGCTCTTGAAAATTACATTAGCGGAGTCCAAGATAAAAAACACAAAGACGGCTCACCGCTCTGGCCTGCGGACTTTCACATTATAGGCAAAGATATTTTAACAACACATTGCATTTATTGGCCTACTATAATAATGGCAATGGGTTGGGAATTGCCAAAACATATCTTAGCACACGGATGGTGGCTCATAGACGGTTCTAAAATGAGCAAAACCAGCGGCACAGGCGTTAATCCCATGGACTACATAAACATCTACGGCGTTGATGCTTTTCGTTATTACTTGATTCGTGAAATGGTGGTAGGGTTAGATGCAACTTTTAGCCACGATAGTTTTGTTCGCAGAATAAATTCTGATTTGGCAAATGATTTAGGCAATGGATTGAACCGCGTTTATAAACTAATTTTAACACATTTTTCCGGCAAAGTGCCTGCGCCTGTGGAAGTTGGCGAGCAGGAAAAGGAATTGGAAAACTATACCCAAAAAGCCATGCAGTTTGCAAAAGAAAATATAGGCGAAGTAAAGCTGAGTTTGATTGTGGAAGAAATTTTAAATTCGGTTAAGGCGCTTAATCGTTATTTGGAAATCACCGCTCCGTGGAAACTTGCAAAAAGCACAGAACAAAAAGATAGGGAAAAATTAGCTACTGTTCTTTACACAGGCGCAGAAACTTTGAGGGTGGCTCTCTCCTTGCTTTCTCCTGTTATACCGCAAAAAGCAGAGCAGGGGCTTTTAATGTTGGGAGCTTCGGATAACCCTTTGAAAGGTGGCGAATCTCTAGGCGAAGGCGAAGCTTTATTCCCTAGAATACAAGAAGAAAAATCTTGATTTTTCTACATTAAACGAAATGAAAATGCTTTTGTTCATTCCTGTTATCCTTGCTATTCTTTTCTATGCTTGGTGGCGGTTGCGTTTTGTGTTTCCGAGAAAGTATCGCTATCCCGGAGCATTGCTCTTTACACTTTGTTTTGCGGCCTCGTTTTTTTACAGAGGAATTAGCAATGATTTAATATCTGCAATATTTGCTGCAATAGGTTCTTTTTGTTTTGTGTTTTTAACAAACTGGTTGCTTTTTTGCATATTTTGGGATTTATTTTTGGGCATCAGGCGGCTCCTCGGCAAAAGGAAATTGGCAAATAAAAGACTCAGAATGCGAAAAGAACCCTTGTTTGCAAGCGCAATAAGTGCTTTAACACTGGCATTCTTTTTAATAGGCGGGCCTGCAGCTATTTTTAATTTTAAAGTAGTGAAAATAAAAGAAAATTTGTCAATAAAACCAAAAGAAGACGGTCCACTGAAAATAGCCTTGTTTTCTGATGTTCACTTTGATGCTCTTTTTCAAAAAATCAAATTGGAAAAAATAGTTGATTCTCTGCGAATTTTGCGACCGGATGCAGTGTTTTTAGTTGGAGATATAGCCGATGTTCCAATAGGAAAATTACGAACTTACGATTCTTTATTCAGTCAAATAAATGCACCGCTCGGTTTTTATATTGCCGTAGGTAATCACGAATCTTTTATGAATCCGGAAGGGCGAACAATGGAATGGCTGCAGAGTTTTGACAATGCAACAATTCTTTTAGATGAAACCGTGTGCAACAATTATTTTTGCGTAACCGGCCGCTTAGATCCTCAATATGCGCAAAGACATGCTGCAGGCAGAACCCCGCTAAAAGATTTAACCCCACCGGACAACTCTATCCCTTGGCTTTTGCTTGACCATCAACCCAGCGGCTTGGATCGCGGTGATACAAACTTAACCAGAAAACCCGACTTTGCCTTTAGCGGACACACTCACGCAGGTCAGTTTTTTCCGGTGACGATTATAATCAAATTTGTGTGGCCTTTGAGTTATGGTCTGGGGAAACTTGATGATGTTCCCTGGTTTGTCACAAGCGGAATAGGTCAATGGGGGCCGCCTTTACGCGTAGGCTCGCACAATGAGCTGGTTTTATTTTTGTTTGAATAATCGGAGGCAAATCTGAACGTCAAACTAAAAGTGAAACCTTTAACCCCGGAGGAAAGCAAACCGGGAATTTTGAACATTTGCCCACCAAACGAACAAACTCCATTTGTTATAAAAAGCGAGTATGAGCCTGCAGGTGATCAGCCGGAAGCCATTAAAGAAATTACCAAAGCTTTTAACGGCAAAGAAAAATTTCAAGTTCTTTTGGGAGTGACCGGTAGCGGAAAAACTTTTACAATGGCAAATGTGATTAAAAACTTAGGAAAACCAACTCTGATTTTAACCCATAACAAAACGCTTGCCGCACAGCTTTATCAGGAGTTCAAAACCTTTTTTCCCGAAAATGCCGTTGAATATTTTGTGAGTTATTACGATTATTACCAACCCGAAGCTTACATTGTAGCAAGCGATTTGTTTATAGATAAAGATGCTGCCATAAACGAAGAAATTGATAAATTGCGGCTAAGAGCAACAAAAAATTTATTGACCAGAAGGGATACTATTATAGTGGCATCAGTGAGTTGCATTTATGGTTTGGGAAGCCCTGCGGAATATTTTGATTTGATGATACGTTTAAAAGTTGGAGAAGAGCGGGAGCGTTACAGTATTTTGCGAGATCTGGTTTCCATTCAATACGACCGCAACGACTTGGCTTTGGAACGCGGAACCTTCCGAGTGCGTGGTGAGCGAATAGATATTTATCCCAGCTACGATGACACCGGAATTCGCATAGAGCTTTTTGGAGACACCATTGAATCGCTTTCTTGGTTTAATGTGGTGAGCGGCGAAACCATAAAAAATGTTAAAGAAATTGTGATTGCACCGGCAAAACATTTTGTGACCAGAGAAGAAAGCCGCACTAGAATCACAGACCAAATTCAAAGAGAATTGGATAGAAGGCTGTTTGATTTGCACAGTGAAGGCAAAGCTTTGGAAGCTTCAAGGCTCGGTTCCCGCGTTCGCTACGATATGGAATTGATAAGAGAAACCGGAATTTGCCCGGGCATAGAAAATTACTCACGCATTATAGAAAACAGAAAACCCGGCACTCGCCCCTACACTCTTTTGGATTATTTTGGCAAAGACTGGCTTTTGATTGTTGATGAATCGCACGCAAGCATTCCACAGGTCAATGGCATGTGCGAAGGTGATAAGTCTCGCAAAACCACGCTTGTGGATTATGGCTGGCGTCTGCCCTGCGCACTTGATAACCGCCCAATGAATTTTGCCGAATTTGAATATGAATTTCCGCGCAATGTGCTTTTTGTGAGCGCAACGCCCGCAGAATACGAATTAAAAAAAACAGGGGGAAAAATTGTTGAACAGATTAATCGCCCCACAGGTTTGCTTGACCCTGAAGTTTTTGTTAAACCCATAGAAGGGCAAATGAACGATTTGCTCAAGTGCATTAAAGAAACCATTGAAGATGGAAATAGAATTTTAGTAACAACGCTCACCAAAAAAATGGCACAAGATTTAACGGATTACCTGCTCAATAAAAAAATCAAAACCAGATATTTGCACAGCGATATTAAAACCCTAGACAGGCATGGAATTATACGAGAACTGAGAATGGGAAAATTTGATGTTCTTGTTGGCATAAATCTTTTGCGAGAAGGTTTGGATTTGCCGGAAGTCGCTTTGGTTGCCATTTTAGATGCCGATAAAGAAGGTTTTTTAAGGAATTATAAAAGCTTGATTCAAACTATGGGCCGTGCAAGCCGAAATGTAAAAGGCAAAGTTATTCTGTATGCAGATAAAATAACCGATTCCATAAGAAGAGCGATTAACGAAACAAGGCGGCGCAGAGAAAAACAAATTGACTTCAAT
This sequence comes from Candidatus Fibrimonadaceae bacterium, assembly GCA_031286305.1. Classification (GTDB taxonomy): domain Bacteria; phylum Fibrobacterota; class Fibrobacteria; order Fibrobacterales; family Fibrobacteraceae; genus Fibrimonas. The sequence goes on from JAITUM010000229.1 coordinate 11,037, forward strand.
AGAAAGAACAATATAACACCAAAAAATGTTCAAAGAAAGTTAGAAGACTTGCTGGAAATTAAAGACCCCTTGGAAGAGGTACGTGGAAAGAAGCGGAAGAAAGGTAGCAGGGAGTTGGAAGTGGGGAGCGGGCAAGATGAACGCTCGGTTGAGGAGTTGGAGCTTGCCATGAAAGAGGCTGCAGCCAAATTAAATTTTGAGGAAGCGGCGAGACTTCGAGACTTGATTAGAGAGATTCGATGAGCTTTGGTCGGGGCGTTGTTGCTGGCGAGGCTAAGGTTCTTGAGCTTGTGGCAAAGGGATATGGCTATGAGGAAATCAGAGACATCCTAAAAAACGAGCGATGAAATCTATCGCTACCACTAAACGGCAGCTGGGTTTGCTGTAACCCGACCCAAGAAAATCGCAACAAAATAAAGTAAAAAATGCGAAATTAACCCAAAAACGCTGCATCTGACAACGACTGTTAGCAAAATGCAAAAAAAAACAATTTTCTATATTTTTTTTCCTCCGAAAAGCGTCTAAGTAATATGGAACATAAATTAACGGAGGTTTTCATGAAAGATCCTAGATTTGCACCGCTCACTCTGGATTTCACATTTAAAAGAATCTTTGCAAGCGAAAGTGAGCAAAGCAATGACTTTCTCATTTCCTTTGTCTGAACCCCGATTCACTTGATTAAAGGATTTACTTGATGTTAAAAATAAATTCACAAAAAAACATTCCGTATTACAATTCATGTTAATCCTT
>JAITUM010000036.1 GCA_031286305.1 Candidatus Fibrimonadaceae bacterium
AGCAACTCCCTTCCCGCTGAACATTTCGCTGGTGAACATCCGCAGGATGGTTAATTTAGTCGTTTATTTGTGCAGTTCCCTATACCCCACACCCCATACCCTATACCCAAGCGAGTAAATCAGCGTTTACTATATTATACGCTTATGACTACTGCCACAGTTGAAATCAAGAATAATATTGCATTAGATTTACTGCAATATTTGGAAAATATTGGAATGCTTAGGCTATTAAAAAAACTTCCTGCTACAGCAGAGCTACCAAAGGCAGGTTTGGCTAAAGCAAGAGGCGGGTTACGCAAATACGCAAATCCAAATTTAATTCCATTCGAAAAGGAAGTTTGGGAAAAAACTGCTGTTAGAAAATATGCCAAACAATAAATTAGTTTTTGACGCCAATGCCATATTGCGGTATATTCTTGATGATATACCTGAACAAGCCGATATTGTAGAAAAAATAATAAATGAACGAGAATCTTTAGCATTGCCAGAAGTTATCGCCGAAACTGTTTATATTCTAACAAAACACTATAATATTGAACGAAAAGAAGCAGTTGAAAATATAATTATTTTTTTGAACGAGACAAATGATAAAAATGAAATTTTACGATTAGCTTTAAAGATATTTAGCGAAACCAACTTTGATTTTGTAGATTGTATTCTTTATGCTAATTCAAAGCAATACGACATTTTCACCTTTGATAAAAAATTGAGCGGATTTATAGGTCGCGCGTTCGAATCGCGCCAGGTGCATTTAACCAGTTAATCGGCATTTATTATAAACATGCCGTCTCCGTAGCTGAAAAGTTTCATTGCGTTTTCAACCGCAAATTTATATGCGTTTAATGTATTTTCTCTGCCGTAAAATGCAGAAACCAGCAAAATTAAAGAAGATTTGGGCCAATGAAAGTTTGTGAGCAAGGCATCTGTAATTTTGAATTTGAAACCGGGATAAATAAAAAGTTCCGTTGCGCCTTTTGCAGGTTTTACGGAATCTCCGTTTGCAAGGGTTTCTAAAACTCTTGTGCTTGTTGTGCCAACGCAAATTATTCTGCCGCCATTTTTTTTTGCCTTGTTGATTATGTTTGCATTTTGCTCGTTTAGCTCATATTCCTCGCTGTGCATTTTGTGTTTGCGAAAGTCTTCCTCTTTTATGTTTTCAAATGTGCCGGGACCAACATGCAAAGTTGTCTCTGCAAAAAATACTCCTTTTGCTTTAAGTTCTTTTACCATGTTTTCACTAAAATGTAAACTTGCCGTTGGAGCGGCAACTGCTCCTGCATATTTTGCAAAAACGGTTTGGTAATCGCTTTTGTCACTTTGAGAGTCGCTTCTGTTAATGTAAGGCGGCAAGGGAACATGCCCGTGCTCCGCTAAAAAAGAGGGGAATTCTGCGTTTGAGATTGAGAAGTTCATTATGCGAGTTTTGGTGCAATGGGGATGGGGCACCCCGATGCATTTTATGTTTGAGATAAAAATTTCTTTTCCATTCTCAAGCGCTTTGCCGGGTTTAATCCACGCTTCCCATCTTGCGGAGTTGTCTGCAGCGGGTTCCAGTTGTTTGAGCAAAAGAATTTCCGCTTTGCCACCGTGCTTTGTTTTTGCAAAGAGCCTTGCCGGTATAACCTGCGTGTTATTCACAACTATACAATCACCCGCTTTAAATAGGTTGGTTATTTGCTCGCTATCTAAAATTTGCAAATCGTTGCCGTTTTTTGGGCAATGTAAAATTTTGGTTTTCCCTTTGCCGGCAGTCCGCTGTGCAATGAGCGAAGCGGGGAAGGCAAAATCATAATTGGAGAGGCTGTGGGGCAACTTTTGCTTCTCCTTGAATCAAAATTTGCTGTGGTACTGTGAGGTCTATGCCATCTGCTTCGAACAAATCTCTTATGTTTTTATTCAATTCCGAGAATATGCGTGGTTGTTTTTCCGGCTCGTTTGTGTAAATGTAAAGCTCCATATCGGTAGCATTATCTCCTAGATTTGACACAAAAACAAAAGGCGAGGGCTGCTCCAAAACACCGTCTGTTTTTCGAGCTGCTTCAATTATAAGTTCAACGGCGCGCCTCCACGGAACATTGTAGCAAACGCTAATTGGCATGGAAATTATAACTCCGGTTTTTTCGTCTCCTGCAGTGCTGTAGTTAGTGACATTTGAAGAGAGCAAAGTTCCGTTTGGAACGGTGATAACTTCTTTTTTGTTTGTTCTTATGCGAATTGCAAAAGGAGTTTTTTCCACCACATCGCCAAGCACCTCGCCAACCTTAACCCTGTCGCCGAGTTTAAAAGAACGCATATATGTTAAAACCAAACCCGCTACAACATTTGCCACAACCGTGGTTGAACCAAGCGAAATTAAAACTCCTAAAAACACAGAAACTCCCTTGAACGTTGCGCTTTCGGAATTCGGCAAGAGCGGGAATATCATAACAATCATAAAGGCATAAGACAAAAATCTCAAAAGATTAAAAGTTGCATGTGCCCAGTCCGAATAAAAGCCCGGAATAACCAACCTTTCTGCGGATATTTCTTTTGAAATAACCTTCATGAATTTTACAAAATAACGCGTAACAACAACAATCACAGCTATGCGCAGTAAATTTGGAATATAAGCTATAACGCTTTGCACAATAGAATAAAACGGACCCCACACGCCACGGAAAAGAGCAAGGGCAATTTTTTCTGTACCCGGGAAAATGCTAAACAAAAGAGTTAAAGAAATGTAAAAAGAAGCTATGTAAATTGCATACATTGTAACACGGGACATAAAAAAACATATATGGAGCAAACGAGCCGGAGTTATCAAGGTATAATTGAGAATTTTAATATCCTTAAAATCATTTTTACCTTTTCTTATTATAAAAGGATTTATTATTTTTTTGAAAAGCTTTCTGACATGCAAAAAGAAAATCACCTGCCCACCTACAACCACAAGCGATAATCCTACCATGCGGGAAATGTAAAGCCAGTCAATTTCTTTCAAATATTCTAAAAAGGTTTGAAGCATACTTCCTCCGTATATTTCTTTGCTTCCTCTCTTGCAAGGGAGTCTGCTGAGAGAATTTTTTCAAGGTTAACATTGCTTTGTTCTTCAATTTTATTCAAGCAGTGCTCAATGCCTTTAGGTATGTCCGTAAAGGAAATTTTTTCTTGAAGAAAAGCGTTCACCAAAATTTCATTTGCAGCATTTAAAACTGCCGCTCTTGTGCCACCGGCTTTGCCGGCTTCGTAAGCAAGAGCGAGACATGGGAATTTTTTAAAATCCGGCTCAAAGAATGTGAGTTTTTGAATTTCAGGCAGGTTGAGCCGTTTTGTATCCAAGTGCAATCGCTCCGGAAAAGTCATTGCGTTCAGTATGGGAATTCTCATATCGGGAGCGCCGAGCTGAGCAATCATGCTTCCGTCTCTGAATTGCACAAGGGAGTGCACAATGCTTTGCGGGTGCACCACAACCTTAATCTGCTCGTATGGAACATCAAAAAGAAAGTGCGCTTCTATAACCTCCAAACCTTTGTTCATCATAGAAGCGGAGTCTATTGTAATTTTTTTACCCATGCTCCACACCGGATGGTTCAAGGCATCTTTGAGCGTTATTTCAGAAAATTTTTCCGCAGGCCATTCCCTGAACGGACCGCCGCTCGCAGTGATTTGCAAATTCTCAACCTCAAGCGTTCCGCGCCCTGCAAGGCACTGGAAAATTGCGTTATGTTCGCTATCCACAGGCGTAATTTGCGCAGCGGGATTTTTTTGCAAAGCTTCTTTTATTATCTCTCCTGCCATAACAAGAGTTTCTTTATTTGCAAGAGCAATTTTTTTGCCATGCTCTATAGCCTTTAGCGTAGGCTCGCAGCCAACCGAGCCGATTAAACCATTGAGCACCAAATCGCATGATGAAACCAATTCCAGCAAACCATCCATGCCGGCTAAAACTTTTTTGCCGGTAATTCTTTGCAATTCCAAAGCGGCATTTTCATCAAAAAGACTGAGCTTTGCATTTGGATATTTTTTAGAAATCTCTGCCATTTTTTGCACATTGCTATGCGCCGCCGCAGAGTGCAATGAAAAACGTTCCTTGTGCTGATCAATCACATCAAGTGCGGAGCAGCCAATGGAACCGGAGGCTCCAAGCAAACAAACTGATTCAAATTCAGACATCCGGGTCGCGAAGTTCCGTTAATTTATCAACGTCCAAAAATCCATGCCTGCGATAAACAATTATAGCTATGGCAAGTGCTATTGCCATTTCACATGCCGTAACCGCTATAACAAACAGGCTAAAAACTGCGCCGGCCGTCGCATCTAATGCTTTGAAATGAGCGAACGCAATAAAATTTATATTTGCAGCATTCAGCATTAATTCCATGCTAATCAAAATGCCTATTGCATTCCGGCGGGTCAACATTCCGTAAATCCCTATTGAGAACAGCAAAAAGGCGAGCACCAAACAAGCTTGCAGAGTCATTTATCCTCCACATTTTTGGAGTGATGCGAGCGAGCTATTATTATTGCCCCTATCAAAGAGATTAAGAGAAGCAGGCTTATAGCTTCGAATGGTAGCAAAAATCCGTTTTCACTTGAGGATAGCAACCTTTTACCTATGGCAGTTAGAGAAGCAAAGTCTTCGGGCGCTTTTTGCACGGTTTCATTAACCCCTCTCAAGAGCATAATCGCTAAAATTGCAATAGTTGCAGAAAAAAATGTTGCCACAACTCTGCGCGAAGTTTTCACTTCAAGAGCTTTCTCACCTAGGCTGCTTGTCAAAAGAATTGTGAACACAACAATAACAGCCACTCCGCCTATATAGACCATTACCTGAGCCACAGCCACAAACTCTGCCGAAAGCAAAAAATAAAGGATAGCCGAGCCAAAAAAAGTGGCTATAAGGGCAACTGCGCTATGCAGAATATTTTTCACCAAAACCGTGAGTAAAGCACCCGCAACCATAAGCACAGCGACTATGTAAAAAAGAATATCTTGAAACGGAATAAAATCCATATTGGGAATATAGTAATTAATGATTACTCGCCTTTGGCGATTCACCAGCGAAATGCAAAACATTAGGGGTGTTAACTGGCCGCGTCACGCGGCCATGGCGACACTCAATGTTTGGGTATAGGGTATGGGGTATAGGGTATAGGCAATGCAAAAAACTTGTTTTTAAGCAGATTTAGCCGTTTATTTATGCAGTTCCCCATACCCCATACCCCATACCCAAGCGAGTATTTACTATATTGACTCTATGTCCAAAGAACGCACATTGGTATCCTTTGATTGGGCGGCAAAGAATTTGCTGCGCCGCAAGGTTAACTATGTGATTTTAGAAGGTTTTTTAACAACCTTGCTGAGTAAAAAAATAAAAATAAAGAGTACTTTAGATCCCGAAGGCGACAAAGAAACAGAAGACCAAAAATACAACCGCGTGGATATATCTGCCGAAGAGCAGGACGGCACATTGATAATAATTGAATTGCAGTTTACACCGGAAATAGACTATTTCCACCGTATGACTTTTGGCTCCAGCAAAGCTATAACAGACCATCTTGACAAAGGCATGCCTTATTC
>JAITUM010000067.1 GCA_031286305.1 Candidatus Fibrimonadaceae bacterium
CCCTTGACAGGCGGTTTGGAATTTGCTATATTGTCTCATTATGGCGGAACTTTTTGTCAATAATGGCTTATCAGCAGGCGTGTTTTTTGCACCAAATGCATATACATCAAACACCCAAAGCCTTAAGTTGACACCATTGGTACCCCCCGCCGCCAACTTGCTGCTAAAATTCCGCGCACCGTTGTAGCTTCTCGGCTGCACCGTCATGGCTCCTTCTTCCCATGCGTTCAGCAACATCATTATTAGGAATTGATGTGAAAGGTTGAAGGGGTATTTGTCCTGTAGCTCGCGTTTGAGAGCGTTCAGCCTTTGGATGTCTTCGGAGAATATCCGGGTTTGGGTGGTGGACTTAGGCTTGGTCATGGGGCGCCTCCTGCTGCAGTCTTTTAATTACTGCTGCTCCACTCAGTTGATCTGCCTCTTTTACTAAGAGGCCGGTGGTGAGTATGCAGCTTGTGTTGATAAAGCTCTGTTCAGTTACGTCTTTTTTATTCCAGTTAAAATCTTTTATTGGGTGGAACCAGTTGGTCCTTATGATATGACCGATAGAGTAGATGACTCCATCAGTAACTTCTATTCTAACCGTTTTACCTTTGAGCTCTGACCATTCCTTTACTTCAGCAACTTCCATTAGCCGCCAAATAAAATGGCCCATAGGCGATAGCAATTCATGCTGTATATTAGACGTTAGCACGTACAAAGGATACCCTCCAAAGAACTTAACGGTGGCATAGTCACCACAGTCCATGCGCACACGGACTGACAGGTAGAAATCCCTGACTTCGATGGCGGCATCGATTATAGCGGCGTTGTAAATTCCGTCTTTCATAAAAAACTCCTATTTTGGCTTATAGCAAAACATAACGTCTTGCTATTTTAACTAACATGCTGCAAATATACATTCTTTTTTGCTACTTGTTGACGAAAAAAATTACTTTTTGATATTTTTTGTATATATTTTTTGTATATATTTTTCATATACATTTACTACATTTGGAGGTATGGTGATGCCAAGAAAGCGAAAAAACACTGATTTTCTGCAAATTAAGTCGTTTCGGATGCGAAAGCATCTAAAACAAAAAGATTTAGCTGAAGCCTTGGGTGTTAACCCTGTGACGATAACTAATTGGGAAAATGGTCACAGAGACCCACCGTTTTGGGCAGTAAAGAAATTCCTTGAGATGGGAGCTACTGTTGAAGAGTTGTTTGGCGTTAAGGTTGAGGCTGAAGAATGCCTTGCCTCCAATAGTGAATTTGAGATTAAAGTTGGTAAGGCTATGGTTAATTTGTTAAATAAGGGTTTCTTACAAAAACAGGAGGTTTGAGGTGGAGGATAAAATAGCCATTCTCAAAGAAGCCGTTGGTACTGGCGAAGTCATCAAGATAAAATATTTTGGTAGCTTGCAACCTGGAAGTATTAGAGAAATAGTTCCTCAAGAAATTGCTGGAAATAAAATACGTGCACATTGTTTGACCTCTGGCGTAGATCATGTTCTAAATTTTATTATAGATAAAATTGAAATAATTCCTGAAGATAAAAATAAAGACCCAAAACTTCCTGAAACTTTATACCAACTGCACAACTCTTATAAGGATGAATGGGAGAAAAATGGTTGGTTTGTCGTATATGATAGAGATTTAGATTCTATCGGTTTATTTGCTGGAAATAAAAATGAAGCAGTGCCAGATATTTGTATTGTTTATGAAGAAGATTTAAAAAATACAAACGGGTACCTTCAAATGTACGTTGACGGAGAGCTTATACCGCCTTCTAAGGAAAAACCATGGACTGTAAAATGTAAGGGAAAAAAGGCAAGTTCATTTGTGTACTTAGATAGAGCTATTAAAAAATTTTTGGAGCATTGTAATAATTTTAAACCAGAACATTTTTTACGATACAAATCTGAACAAACTCATTTGGCAGATAAACAAAAACTCGAACAGTCTGATATTTCGCCAATGACTAAAATGCTAAGTTTTATTTTATTATTAGCCTTACTATCGTCCGTTGCGTTTGCACTTTTTGGTTTAATGTTTGAGCATTATGGGAAGGCTTTATTTTTCTTTATATGCAGTCTGATTTGCATTTTAGCTTTATGGAAGATAAGGGGAAAGTAAGATGGAAAAGGAAAGAATTTTTATAGTTCATGGACACGATGAAGCTTCAAAAGAGGCTTTAGCTAGAGTAATAGAAAAAGGGGGATTTGAAGCGATTATTTTGAATGAACAATTAAATAAAAGTAAAACAATAATAGAAAAGTTAGAGCAATATACCGATGTTATTCATGCTTTTATAATTTATACAGCCTGTGATGAAGGCGCAAAGAGAGGCGGTATTTTAGAGTCAAGAGCTAGACAAAATGTTATTTTTGAACATGGATTTTTAATGGGAAAATTAGGTAGAGAAAATACTACTGTGCTTTATGAAGATGGTATTGTAGAACCAAGCGATATAAATGGACTTGGATATACGGAGTTAGATGCTAATAACGCATGGAAATATGAAGTAGAAAAAATTTTAAATAGCATTAAAAAAAACGTCGGTAGAAAAATCTTAAAAAAAGAGCTTGAAAATGAAAGAGAGCAAAATAAAATTTCTGCTATTAAAAGAGAGTTAGAAAATCTTGATTATTACGAAAAAGCAAATCTTAGAGAATTTCGTGGGCATGGTAAAAGAACTATTAAGATGCCTATAGATGACCCTACAGTATCTGGTTTATTAGCTAGAAGAATTTTATATCAAACTTCAACTACAGGAAAACTTGTGTCCTCAGTAGGCCAAATGTTTAATTGTTCTATAAATCCAGAATTTGAAAAATATATGAACGATAAAATTTTAGGGTTTCCAATGACTGAAAATGAACTTCTAAATAATAGGCCTAAATGGGCATATAGATATGAAGCAATGCTATCTGCATATCCAGATATTTATGAACCGGGATGAATAAATGACCTGCGATACCATACCAACACAAGACTCCCTTTGCTTAATCAGGCAAGTCTGCACAGATACAATTTACAGGCTTAACTACGACAGCTTAACAGTTGCGGTGCTGAAAGATTCACAAACGTTTTACTCCAATTCTTTTAGTAATTTGATGATGTTGATTGCTATTATTCTTGCTGTAATCGGTTTACCTAGCATTTGGCATTGGCAGAAAGCTAAAATGTACAATAAGGAAATGAATGAAGAAGTGTCAAATGCAAGATCGAGTTTAAATAAAATATGGAAGCAAATTGCAGATACAAATTTGATATCAGCAGCATTACATCTTGAAAATAATGATTTTTTAGTACACTTTACATTCTTAAGAAATTATTTCGGTATTGTTTTTGACAATAAACTTGAACTGGATGATGATATGTTACATGATATAAAAACACTATCTAGCTTTGTTGATGAATATATGGAAATAAAAGGAATAGCTATTCCAGAAGCAGATTTTTTAGTTTCTTTAGATATGCTTTTATACAAAAGCAAAGAAATGAAAAAAGAAATTCATTATAATGAACTAAGTGAAATATTTAAAAAATTATATGGTCATTATGGCAAAGATGAAATTAAAAGGGTTATTGAAGAAAGAACAAAGGAAATAAAAGAAGGTTTGTGAAAACAGCTTTTGGTTTGCGATGGTAGTGTGGTTTTGGGTGTGAAGGAGAAGTGAGATGCGGTTTAATTATAATGAAGATCTTCCATTATTTGTAATAGGAGCTGGGGCAAGTGTAGAGTTCGGCTATCCTACAGGTAAAGACCTAAAAAAACAAGTAAAAGAAATTTTAGATTTAGGCGTTGCAGGCTTTGATTGTGAGGCTTTAAATACTTTATGTAACGAAAGCGAAGCAAATTTTATAAATGCTTGCAATATTTTAAGCAAAGGATTAGAAAATCTCCCTTTTTCAACAATAGATAATTGTATACGTTTTTATAGTAGCGATAATGAATATGTAAAATTTGCCGGCAATTTAGCAATTACAAAAGTTATATCCGATTTAGAATTTAATGAAAAATCTCTTTTCAAATCAAAGAATAAATTGAGGCAAGAAGATTCTTGGCTTAATTCTTTTTTTGAATTAGTAACAAGGCATTTGAGTAAAGACGAAGCGAGGGCAAGATTTAGTAGAATACCAATAATAACATTCAATTATGATAGAAATTTAGAAAAGTATATGGATTATATCAGTCAGTCATTTGAAAGGGGTACAAACTTTTCTAAATCAATAGTTCATATGTACGGAAGTTTGCCAAGAGAGTCGGATTTTGCTAAAGAAGGCAGAGATTTGGTGAATTGGTCGAGAGATATCAAAACTTATACAGAAGCAATGAATCAAAGAATTGATCAAAGAAATTATGGGCGTATTAGCGAGTCAAAGTCTATAGTTTTCTTAGGCTTTGGATATGATGAGGTGAACATGAATCTTCTTTCTAAGTTTTTATATCCAAGCATTGAAAAAAAGATTTATGGAACGGCCTATAATATGAACGAAGATTTTAAAGAAAATGTAATTAATAAACTTTCTAGCATTTTTAATGCTGAGGAGGATAATATTAAATTATATGATACTACATGCAAAGATTTTTTCAGCAAATTTACAGCAATGGGAAATTTTTCATGACCTGCGATACCATACCAACACAAGACTCCCTTTGCTTAATCAGGCAAGTCTGCACAGATACAATTTTTCAAAATTTAACCATCCATATTAAGGAGAAAAAGATATGAGAAATATCACAAGCACGAAGTCGCCAACTAACCAGCAAGGCGGAGGTATGAGACCTTTATTTGAAAGAGGGCCAGTAGTCCCGCCACCGAGGCCAACACCACTACCAAGAATGCCGCCAGTTCCACCCCCACCGCCGCCAAAAAAATAAATCAAAAGTTGTGAAATGAGAGATACTAAAAAAAGGGTTTTTATTTCAGTTTGTGAAACTATTTTTTATTTTTCTCTCTTTTTTCATTTTTTTTAATTAGATTTATTACTATGACAGACAAAAATCAAACCATCGCCACGGAAGCAAGCCATGAAGAATGGCAGCGCCTCCTCCAAATAGTCAGGCTCTCAAAAAGCTATCACATAAAAAGAACCGCATGGTTTGATTTCTTGGTAAAACTATTAAACGCCCTAACCATATTCGCCGCCATGGGAGTAGTTTACACTGTGGTTGAAAGTAGTAAAATAATATCTATTGTATTTGGCATAGCAATAGCGTTATTTTCCACGATATGCCTAGTGTTCAACTGCTCGGATATGGCAAAGCTCCACACAGACCTAAAACGTAAATTTGCCGACCTTGAAAAAAACATGGTCAAATGCGCACACCAAACTCGCCAAGTATTCAACGAATTCGAAGCAGAAAAAATCTCAATCGATGCAGAAGAACCTTATGGAAGCATTACATTAGACATGATATGTCACAACGAACTAGTCCAATCACAAGGCTACGGACAATTTTACAACATAGGTAATGAATAATTCCTTGCCGCTAAACATAACAGCAGCAAGGGAACGGCGCGGGTTTTGGTTTGCGGTGGTAGTGTGGTTTTGGGGTGAGGGGAAAAATATCAGAATAAAAGATTCTTGAAGAAACGCTTGAGCCTCCACAGAAAGCTTTTATACTTAACCATAAAATTAGAGTATGAAATTATTTCCGTTTGGGCATGACGTTTTAAAACTAAAAGATCATCATCACCAGTAAGCAAAAAATCAGCTTTAACAACATCAATCAAAGCCAGCAAATACGCATCATTCAAATCTCTTACTGCATATCCTGAAATATTTTTAATTTCAGTTTTAATACCATTCAGCTTAATAAGCTCCACTAAATCAGAAACATTATGATCCTCCACGCCACGCTTCCTTATTTTCGGTTTAGCGGCAACCCTAATTATTTCTTCAATAAGTTCATCACAATAAATTACCGAAAGATTTCTATCAAGACATAAATCTTCTAAACCATCCAACCTTTCGCTAATAAGATAAGAAATCCATAAATTGGTATCAATAATCAACTTCACTAGCGACCTTTTCTATATCTAACTTCATTAACCATTTCCTGAATTTCTTCATCAGGAACATCAATCCCTTTAGGCCGTGCTTTCTTGAACCTGTCAAACATAGCTTTTCTAACGCTTAAAGGAGCCTCTATTTTAGAAAACTCCACGCACGTGCCAACATTGACACGTTCCATATTTGCAAGTGCTGGTATTATAGCTTCCATACTCATAAATATAGAAAATCCCACAAAGGAAAAACAGCAGCAAGGGAACGGCGCGGCTTTTGGTTTGCGGCATAAGACTCCCTTTGCTTAATCAGGCAAAATTAAGCGAAAAAGCCTGCGGGGGAGGCTTGTGAGTAAAAGAGGAAAAATAAATTTCTATCTTTCTTGAAAGAGGTGCAATATGTTAAGACAAGTTCTAACACCAAGTAAAGAAAACTCTACCGTGTCTATTCCCGCTGAATTTTACGGAATGGAAGTAGAAGTTTTCGTCTATCCTTTTTACAAGGACTCCAAAAATATAGATGATATTTTCAATGAGCATCTATATGCGTTTGGCAATTTTAAATTTAACCGAAGCGAAGCTAACAATTATGAATAAAATTGCGCTGGATAGCAATGTTTTGATATATAGCCATAGCTTGGACTATGAAGATAAAAGATTGATAGCAAGAAGTTTTTTTAAAGAGAAGCCCGTAATATCCTCGCAAGTTACAGCTGAGTACCTAAATGTTATGAGGAGGAACTTCAAAATAGAAAAACAAGAATTAATGCGCCTGTGCTCCTCTTGGTTGGAAAAATGCTCCGTTCAGCCCGTTGTTTTGTCTACAATAAAATCAGCCCAATATTTAGTCAAGAGATACGATTTTCAAATATTTGACGGGATTATAGTTGCCGCAGCTTTAGAGGCTGGCTGTAGTATCATATATTCTGAAGATATGCAGCATGGACAAATCATAGAAAGCACGCTTAAAATTATAAATCCATTTGCGGATGTAGGATAGTGTGCCCCATGCGTTCTACGGGAACGGCGCGGCTTTTGGTTTGCGGTGGGGAAATCAAGCAAAATACCCACCCTCCAGCCACTCCACCAACTCCTTCCGTTCCTTTATCGCCTCCTCAAACCCAACCTTAAAATGTTCTGGAACAAATTTACCATATAAATCAGCGGTTATGCCTATTTCGCTGTGGCCTAGTTGGTAACTAACCATCTGCAAAGTGGCTGTTTGGGAAAGTAGTTTGTTAACTGCAAATGTATGCCGCAACCGATGCGCGTGGATGCCGGGATTTTTTTTAGCGAATGTATGCCGTTTGAGCATATTTTTAAAACTGTTAGCGGTAGCCCCAAATATGTGACCGCGCTCAAATATTTTTATTAACGTGGGGCATAGAGGTAAAACTCTTTTTGCAGAAGCTGTTTTGGTTCCCTGCAAATTTATCGCATTGTTTATTATGCTTCTTTGGGTTAAAGTTTCAATCTCTCCAATGCGCATTCCTGTGACTAACAACAAAAGAGCTATGTCGTGATGTTTTTGATTTAGTTCCCAAAGCTCGGCCAAAATCTCTTTTTGCGAAACCGCAGTTAAAGGTTCTACTATCTTGGTGTTTACCCCGGCAATACTTTTGACTTTGGCATGATCCCATATATCCGCGCTTGAAATCCATCCGTTGCGAGCGGCAACTTTGGCTAATTGCCGTAATGCTTGCAAATCGGCTTTTTGAGTCCGGGCACTTATTTGCGAGCTTCTGCTTGTGTAATTCATGCCGCTACGCCAAGCTAAAAATTTATGTGCAGTATCCGACTTTAGATCAGCAGTTGTTGCAAAACCTTGGCTGCTGAAAAAATCCATTATAAGCGACTTTTGCCACATCAATGTTTCGCGAAGATTGTCCGTTACGCCTTCGGCCATTCTTTCTTGAAGCCAAGCCTCAACTAACTGTTCCAGGGGAACTTTCGCTTTGCTTAAATTTCCATAACCGGACAAAGCAATATTTTTTAGCAACTCCTTCTTTTCAGCATTATTCAGTTGTACATAAAGCAGCACGGATGCTTTGATATGTTTAGAGGTAATGCTTTCTCTAGCTTCGGGTATAAGTACAGCCATGATAGCTTCGTGTGCCGCTTTGCAGGCTTGCAAATATTTTCTAGATTTGCTGTGTACGCAGTAGTACATAGGTTTATAGCCTGCGGTTCTGTCAATTATTTGACCTATCCGATAGTCTATTGTTGCCATAAAGCTCCTGTGTTTTAGTGACTGTCGTAACAATGTAGAAACTTGGTGCCATAAGGTTGATAAAGTTACTACACTGTCACGACAGTAAAATGCCAAAAAAATGAAATATGAGGCATTAAAAAAGATGATTTTGTTTCAGTTTTGTATCAACCCTGAACCTTTACAACTGCGCAAACTCTCGAGTTCGCAGACAATACGCCCACTAGTTTCCGCGTGTAACGAAAATGGGTATTTTTTGTTCAACCATAATTCGGGAGCAGAAGGCCGTGGGTTCGAATCCCGCTATTCCGAGTTGGTGGTTAATAATATTTACTATATTACCTCCAAACATCATCAAGGAGTTTGAAAAATGGATTTAGTTGAGTTAATAGGTAGCATGGGTGGCCTTTTTTATATGCTCGTAGCAGCAATGCTGCTTGTAATCATAGTTTTGATTTACTTTCTCGCAAGCCTTTTTAGCTTGTGGTTGCAGGCCTTGTTTTCAAAGGCCGATGTGGGAATTTTCCAGCTCTTGGGAATGAGGCTCAGAAAAGTCAACCCCCGCATGATTGTTGAATCACGCATTTTGAGCGTTAAAGCCGGTATCCCGGTGGAAACAAATTTGCTGGAAGCTCACCATCTTTCCGGCGGAAATGTGCTGCGAGTTGTGCAAGCCGTTATAGCGGCTAATAAAGCTAACATTAATCTTTCTTTTGAAGACAGCGCAGCCATAGACCTTGCCGGCAGAAATGTTTTGGAAGCCGTGCAAATGAGCGTTAATCCGAAAGTTATAACCACACCTAAGGTTAGCGGCGTTGCTTTGGATGGTATCCAGTTGCAGGCCATCACTAGAATAACCGTGCGTGCCAGCATCCGCAAACTGGTTGGTGGCGCGGGTGAAGAAACCGTTATTGCGCGCGTTGGAGAGGGCATAGTCAGTTCCATAGGTAGTGCAAAAACCCATAAGGAAGTTTTGGAAAACCCGAACATGATTTCAAAAAAGGTTTTAGGGAGCGGCTTGGACGCCGGCACCGCTTTTGAAATTCTTTCCATAGACATTGCAGATGTTGATGTTGGTCATAACATAGGCGCAATCTTGGAAACAGACCGTGCTGAGGCAGACAAAAAAATCGCTCAGGCAAAGGCGGAAGAGCGCCGCGCAATGGCAGCTGCCGCAGAGCAAGAGATGAAAGCGAAAGTTGTGGAAATGCAGGCTAAGGTTGTAGAGGCTGAGGCTCAGGTTCCGCTCGCAATGGCAGAGGCTTTGAAAAGCGGTCATTTGGGAGTTATGGACTATTTCAACATGCAAAACATAAAGGCAGATACTCAGATGCGTGCTCAAATTTCCGGAGTTCCGGAAGACGACTCTAAACTCAAGTAATCGGCAAAATGGAAACACTTCTCATATTCTTTGCAATAATCGCTATCCAAGTGATAGCGTCTTATTTTAAACAAAAAAAGGAAGCTGAGAAGAGAAAAAATGCACCTCCGAAACAGAAACCAATTCCGCAAGAAGCAGTTCCGATTCCAGACCCGTTCAGAGAAATTCGAGAGATGATGGGTTTGCCGGAAGAGGAACCGCAAATTTTGCAAGAGCCTGAACCGGAACCGGAACCAGAACCGAAATTTAAAGAACCGGAACCGGAATTGGTGGTATTCAAACATGAAGGGATTGCCCCGAAAAGTTTACCGTTTCAATCCATTGCAGATAGATATTCAAGAGCAAGCACAAGCGATGATGAGCCTGTACAAGAAGCATCCGAGCGCAAAGAGGTTTGCAAATTAAAAATTCATAATGCTTTGGATATAAAAAATTTGAGACAAGGCATACTTTGGACTACAATTTTACACCAGCCTCGTTTCCGTACCGGCAGGAAATTCGCTACTCGCTACTGACACTATGCTTTCCGTTGTTTCTTCAGTTGCAGACCTTGCCGTAGAAAAAATAGAGCTTTTTATTCTTATTCTTGTGCGCATTTCAACAATAATTTTTTTATTGCCTGTTTTTAATTTTAATACCATACCAACAACCATAAAAGCAACCATATCTTTTTTGCTTGCATTCATGGTGTTTCCGCAATTACCCTTGGTCAGCTTTGCCATTGCAAATTCTCCGGTATTCTTTTTTATGATAGTTTTGGAGCAAATTTTTATTGGTTTGGTGATTGGTTTCACAGCGTCATTTCTTTTGCATTTTACGATTATGGCCGGCGAATGGATTGCGCGAGATATGGGTTTAATGCAGGGAACAATGAACCCTTTTATTGAATTTCAGAGTAATATATTTTCAATATTTTTACCCATGCTTTTGATGGTCATATTTTTGGTGTCCGGTGGTCATTACTTTTTTTTACGGGTGCTTTTTGAATCTTTTCAATATATTCCAATGGGAAATTTTGTGTGGGACACTCGAAGTTTTGCGGCAATTTTAATTTTGCTTTCGGCAAGTTCTTTTGTGGTTGCGTTTCAATTTGCAGCCCCCGTTATGGGTGCAATTTTTTTATGCACGGTTACGCTCGGGCTTATGAATAGAGTTATGCCGCAATTGCAAGTTTGGCTTTTAGGGCTTCCGCTAAAGGTTTTTATAGGCTCATTCGTTATAATTTATACCATGCCTCTTATGGTGCAACTTTTTAACGCAAATTTTGAGCAACTGCAAAGAGCTTTGTATGCGGTTTTAAAAGCTGGTGGTGGCGGTGGCTGAAGACGAAGACAAAACTGAGGAGCCTACCGCTAAAAAAAAGAGCGATGCCATTAAAAAAGGGCAGATTGGGCGCTCAATGGATTTGTCTTCTGCAATTGCCTTAATTGCTGCCTTGTGCGGTTTTGCCGTTTTTGGTGGAAAGATTATGGGCGACCTTCAAGCCATTATGCGTGAATTCTTTTCAGGTTATATTGGTTGGCAGCCTAGTTTGACAAATTTTATTGCACTTGCGCATCACATATTATATTTGTTGTTAAAAATGCTTGCGCCCTTGCTTTTGTTTTTTTTGATTGTAGCTCTAGTGGGTAATATTGCGCAGGTTGGTTGGAATTTTACGCTTGAAAAACTTAAACCTAAATTCAAGCAGATATTTACGCTGGCTGGTTTAAAGAAAATATTCGGAAAAAATACATGGGTGGAGCTTCTTAAAGGTATAGCAAAAGTAACCATTGTGGGAATAATTGCTTACAGTGTTATAAAAAAACATTTTGAGGTTATTTTATATTTCGCAGACATGCAGTTAATAGTTTATTGCGCTACTATGGTGTCTATTCTAGTTGAGCTGCTTGTGAAGGTAGTGATATTTTTGCTTGTACTTGGCATAATAGATTTGATTTATCAAAAAAGAAAAACGCATAACGAATTGAAGATGAGCAAGCATGAAGTTAAGGATGAGCGTAAAAATTCCGAAGGTGACCCAAAGGTGATAGCTGCCCGCAAGCGCATGATGTATAAGCTGCATCAACAATTTATGATGAAAGAGGTTCCCAGCGCGACTGTGGTTATAACTAACCCCACGCATTTGGCAATAGCTTTGCGTTATGATCGCAGCAAGGATCAGGTTCCGCTTGTTGTTGGAAAGGGCGCAGACAAAACGGCAGAGAGAATACGCACACTTGCAACGGAAAATAATGTTCCGATAGTTGAAAACGTGCCCTTAGCTCGTGCCATGTACGATGTTGTAGAAGTGGGAGACCCTTTGCCTGCAGAATTTTTTGCTGCCGTAGCAGAAGTTTTGGCTTTTGTATTCAGGCAAAAGGAAGTGGGATAGCAGCACTAATCCACAAACTCCTTGTAAATAGCTGTTATGGCTTTTTCAAAATTGGCTTCGTCAATTCCAACAATGATGTTTATTTCCGATGAACCCTGATCTATTATGCGCACGTTTATATTGTCTTTTGCCAGCGCGCTAAAAAGCCTTGCGGCAGTTCCAACTTGGCTCACCATTCCATGACCCACCGTTGCAATCAATGCCAGGTTGTTGAAAATCTTTATTTTATTTGGTTGCATTTTTTGGTCAATTTCTTTGCGCACTTCCTTTTCAACATTTTGAAGCGTTTTGGAATCTACAATAACGTTCATGGAATCTATGCCGCAAGGGGAGAGTTCATAAGAAACACCCTGCTCTTCCAAAATAGCGAGAACCTTGCGCCCAAAACCCTTCTCTTTGTTCATCATGCTTTTTTCTATGTAAAGCATTGAAAAATCTTTGCGCCCCGCTATGCCCGTTATAACTCTTGAAGTTGTTTCCGGAGTTGGTCCAATAATCGTGCCCTGATCGCCGGGTTTGTTTGTGTTCTTTATGTTTATCGGAATGTTTTTTGCTCTGCACGGAGTTATGGAATCATCGTGTAAAACATTTGCGCCGCTGTATGCCAACTCTCTAATTTCTCTGTAGCTAACATAGCTAATGGTGTGAGCATCTTTAACAATGCGAGGATCTGCCATTAGAAGCCCGGAAACATCTGTCCAGTTTTCATATACGGAGCAGTTGCAGGCATTTGCTAAAATGCTGCCGGTTATATCTGAGCCGCCCCGTGTGAAGGTTTTCAGTTTGCCTTGCATATCGCTGCCGTAAAAACCCGGTACAACATAAATCGTGTTTTTGTCTGAAAGGGCAGTAGCTATATTTTCATAACTTTCCGGAGTTACATTGTATTGGTTGTCGAATTGTATAAGAGGGTAGGCATCTATGAATTTCGCTCCCAAAAAATCGGCCATTATTTTTGCGCACAAATATTCGCCACGGCTCACCAAAAAATCAACCGAAAGCTTTTCAGAATTTTTTAGCAAGTCTTCTTCCAATTTGTCAAATTCTTCGCGTATGGAAGATTGCAGTGAAAGCTCTTGCGTTATTTCAATATAGCGTTCTCTTATCAATTTCCAAGGTGCGGCAAAGTCTAATTTTTTTGTTGCGAGGTCGTGAGTGGAGTAAAATAAATCCGTTAATTTTGATTCTTGCGGATTGCGTTTACCCGGTGCGGATACCACCACGATTTTCCTTTCCAGATTACCCTGCAGAATGCTTTTGATTTTTTTAAACTGCTCCGCATCTGCCACAGAGCTACCACCAAATTTACAAACAATACGTGTCATGAGGGGAATATAGTAAAATAATGCTTAACTCAATGTTTACCCGCGCTTCGCACGGTTCACCAGCGAACTTTAAAGCGGGAAGGGTGTTGGGAGTGGGCAGGGCAAACGCATCTTAATTTTCAAATATGGGGGATATCCCCCTCGCTGCAACCGCCTACGTGGCAAAGTGGCGTAACCCGTTGCGCATGGGGCGTATGCAATACGCCCCTACGACGACGACGGCGTTTTCCGCT
>JAITUM010000156.1 GCA_031286305.1 Candidatus Fibrimonadaceae bacterium
ATTTACTCGCTTGGGTATAGGGTATGGGGTGTGGGGTATAGGGAACTGCACAAATAAACGGCTAAATCTGCTTAAAAACAATGTTTTTTTGCATTGCCTATACCCTATACCCCATACCCTACCCAACACCCTTCCCGCTTTGCATTTCGCTGGTGAATCGCCAAAGGCGAGTAATCATTAATTACTATATTAAATCCATGAATCGATTACTTTTTTTTCTCGTTATTTGCGCATCTGCAGCATTTTCCGCAGAACTGACCATTGTGGCTATGGATTATAACCAGCAATATCCGCAGCGAAATAAAACAATTATAGTTAGGGGCAAAAGAGGTGCTGCATTTGAAACAACTACCAATTCCCAAGGCATTGCTCGCGTTAATATTCCCGGTGGCGATACTTATACAATTTGGTGCGATGGAATAACCGGCGAGTTTGACTGCGGTTTTGGCAATTCATGGCCTGTTCCGGTAGATGGCTACGGCACCATAGAAATCCATTACGATGATGACCGTTTTGACTTGAAAGGCGTGAACTTTGCCACCGGCAGGTCTGAGCTTTTGCCCGTTTCTTTCAAAATTTTGGAGGCTACCGTAAAGGGTTTGCAAAAATACGACACGGTAAAGGTTGAAATTTCCGGACACACCGACAACGTGGGCGGCTTGGAATACAACGACAAGCTATCACAGGCGCGTGCCGATGCGGTTCGCAATTATTTGATTCAAAAAGGCATTGCCTCAGAGAGAATAAGAGCCGTGGGTTATGGGTATTCCCGCCCCCGCGCAGATAACAGAACCGAGCAAGGCAAAGCTCAAAACCGAAGAATAGAGATTAGCATAGTTCAATAGGTAAAACATGATAAGCGAAATAGTCATTCCGGGAGATTTCTTGCTGGCAACACCAGCTCTCAGGGGTAGCTATTTTCAAGACAGCGTTATTTTTATGGTGGAGTGCTCATCAAAAACCGGCTCTTGGGGTTTGGTGATAAACCACAGCGTGCACATGCCGTTGGATGAGGTTTTTAAAAGAAGTGCCAAAGCCCCTAACGCTCCTCGCCACTTGCACACATTCTTTTTTGGCGGTCCGGTTCAAAACACAGACCCGTTCCAAAAACTTTCGGTTTGCATTTTAGAAGCGGGAACTTCTGTTTTCAATGGCTCTTACGAGATTTCAAACGGAGTTTTTATATCAAAAATCCCCTTGGACATGGAGCTTCCTATATCCAAGCTCATAGAACCCTTGAACAGCACTGCACGCATGTTTTTTGGTTACTGCGGTTGGGCGGCAGGGCAGCTTGAAAACGAAATTTTAAATGGGGCGTGGGAGGTTTCAAATCCCGTTCCGTTAGAGGTATTTTCCAAAAGCAGGGATGAAGTCCCCACAACAGCAAACATTTTCCGCAAGAGTTATGAAAGACACCGAGCCTGATAAGCAATACAGTATGCACAATGCTCTTAGACAAGTGAAGATTGAGCATAAGAGATGGAGCTTACAAGGTTTTTCCATTTCCGGTCTCGCCACTTATTTCCAAGTTCCGGAACTTGATGTGTGTGTGGATATGGGCGAGTGCCCTATGAGTGCTTTGAGCTTGAACCATGTTCTTTTAACTCATTCCCACGGTGACCATAGTCGCTGTTTAATGCGCCATAATTCGCTCCGCCGCATGATGCAAAATCCCGTTCAGGCAGTGTATTACATTCCTGAGCCTGTTTATGATTTAGCTATTGATTTGGTTAAGGCCGAAACTTTATTTGAAGGGGTTTCCGAGGAGCGTTTTGATTTGCCGCGCCTTGAATGCGTTAAGGCAGGCGAGCGTTTTGACCTTGAATATCGCAAAGATTTGGAAGTGTATCCGTTTAATGTAAAGCATTCAATTGCTGCATTTGGTTATACATTTTTTAACAAGAAAAAAAAGTTGAAAAAGGAATATGCGCAGCATTCAAGGGAAGAAATTATATCTTTAAAAAAATCCGGTGTTGAAATTACGGATGATGTTCGCGAGCCTGTTATATCTTTTTTGGGTGATTGTCTTGGCGAGTCTCTGTGGGAGGAGCGGCATGTTTGGAATTCTCCAACGGTGGTTTGCGAGTGCACATTTTTAGATGAAGATGAATTTAGCATGGCACGCAAAAAAGGTCATACGCACATAAATCACTTGGTGCAGGTTCTTAACAAAATCGGCAGTTCCATGGCTTGCGAGAACATAATATTAACGCATTTTTCCATGAAATATTCAAAAAAACATGTTTTAGAAGCGGTAAACAGAATTATACCGGCAGAGTTTAAAGAAAAAGTGAAGGTGTTCCTTTAGTGGAGAGTTATTTAACATGGTAAAATTAAGTCCAGTTGAGAGTTATAGAATTGAGAATGGAGAATTGAGAATATCGTTCTGCATTTTAGCAGTGATTTTGGTTCAGGCAATTTACGCTCTTGACCCTATGTATGATTATCGTTATACGCTTGGGCCGGAAATTCTTGTGCCGGATGTTTTTAGTGCTGGCAGTGGTTTTTATACTCGTCTCAATGAAGATGGAAAAATTATTTTCAACATTCAAGCCGGTTTGGGGGAGAAGTTTGAAGCGGGTTTGAAATACTTGATTGGAACGGATGATGAATGGGTAATTTCCAAAAGCAGGGATAGAGACAAATTTCCTTATTTGTCAATGATTAATGTCGGTGCAAAATTTGCCATTAGCCAGCACATGGTTTTGCAGGCAGATGCTCCCATTGCTCTTAATAAAGACCGTGATTGGGGCGGAGTGCTTACGCTCACAAAGTGGGATGGTTACACAAAGAACGTGTCTTTTTTGTCTGAGGGAAGGCTTGGTTTTGGCGGTGCGGTTGGCACAAATGCGGCAGGAGAAGATGGTTATGTAAAACCGGCTGTGGGATTTTATCCGAATTTTCAAATAGGGCAATCTCTCAGAATCTCTGTGGGCACAATAGGTTCATTCAGCGTTGGAAATTTCAAAGACGACTTTATGATAGATATTTTGCCTAAAGTGGAAGCCGGGCTTGTCTGGTTCCGTTTGGTAGGTGAAGTTTCCATTGGAATTCTAACTTGGGACGCCGAAAGACACAACAGATTCGCTGTGTTTTTGGTGTCGGATATATAGTAAACGCTGATTTACTCGCTTGGGTATAGGGTATGGGGTGTGGGGTATAGGGAACTGCACAAAAAACGGCTAAATTAACCATCCTGTGGATGTTCACCAGCGAAATATTCAGCGGTAAGGGAGTTACTAAAAAACAACGCTTTTTGCACTGCCTATACCCTATACCCTATACCCTATACCCAAAAATTGAGTTAAGTATTACTTATCACATCTTCGCTAAATCTTCGTACTGTTTCCAACGCTCGTCTATGAATTTCTGCAGCTGGCCTGAAAGCTGGTCTGCAGCGGCGGGGTCGGAAGCGGTAAGCATTTTATAGCGGTTTTCGGTGTAGATATAATCTTTAACCGGCAAGCTTGGCGCTTTGGAATCCAAGACAAAGGGATTTTTACCCTCATCAAGGTTTGCAGGAACATAACGAAGGAGCGGCCAGTAACCGCTATCAACCGCCATTTTCTGCTGATTCAGCATATAGCGCATATCCTTTGGACCGTGAGCAATGCAAGGGGAATAGGCCAGTATCAAAGAAGGTCCGTTGTGCGCTTCTGCTTCACGGAATACCTTGATTGTGTGCACATCGTTTGCGCCAACAGCAACTCTACCCACATATACATTTTTATAACTCATAGCGATTAAACCCAAATCCTTTTTCGGAGCGCGTTTTCCGCTTGCAGCAAACTGCGCAACTGCACCCAAATTGGTGCTTTTGCTCGCTTGACCACCCGTGTTTGAGTAAACCTCAGTGTCCAAAATCAGAATATTCACATTTTCACCGCTGGCAAGAACATGATCCAAACCACCGTAGCCAATATCATAAGCCCAGCCATCACCGCCAATCATCCATACGCTCTTCTTCACAAGATAATCAGCCAAAGAAAGAAGCTTTTTTGCCTCAGGCTTATTCACATTTTTCAAGATACCTTTCAGCTTATCAACGCTTGCTCTTTGAGCGGCAATGCCGGCCTCATCAGCCTGGCACTGTTCCTTAAGCGCCTTTGTCAAGTCTGCAGGAACCTCGCTAACTTGTGCCAAAAGATCTTCTGCCTGTATTGCGTGCTGAGTTATGGCAAGGCGGAAGCCCAAACCAAATTCCGCATTATCTTCAAAAAGAGAATTGCTCCAAGCCGGACCTCTGCCATCCTTGTTTTTTGTCCAAGGGGTTGTGGGCAGGTTTCCGCTGTAAATGGAGGAACAACCGGTTGCATTTGCTATAATCATTCTGTCGCCGAATAACTGCGAAGCCAAGCGTATGTATGGAGTTTCTCCGCAACCCGAACAAGCGCCGCTGAACTCAAAAAGAGGCTCAAGCAACATTGCATTTTTAACGAGTTTCGGGTCAATTTTCGAGCGGTCTGCTTCGGGTATATTAACAAAGAATTCCCAAGCCTTGCTCTGTTGCTCGGCAATCCCCACTTGATTAGTCATGTTGATGGATTTTTTGTTTGGGTCTGCTTTGTCTTTAGCAGGGCATGCCTCAACGCAAACTCCGCAACCTGTGCAATCGTAGGGGCTAACCTGAACGGTATATTTAATATCGCCATCAAGTTTAAAACCTTTTCCGACCATGCTCTTAAAACTATCCGGTGCACCGGCAAGGGCAGAGGCATCATAAGCTTTGGTGCGAATTGCGGAATGAGGGCAAACCATTGCGCATTTTCCGCATTGAATGCAAATATCCGCACCCCAAATCGGAATCTCCAAAGCAAGGTCACGCTTTTCATACTTGGATGTAGCGGTTGGATAAGTTCCATCCACAGGCATTGCAGAAACCGGCAACTCATCACCGTAACCCTCGATAATCCTTGCAGTTACGGAGGTGAGGAATTTATCGTCTGTGCCAATCAAAGCGGGTCGGAAAGTTTTGGTTGCGGTGACAGAACCGGGCACTTTTACCTCGTGCAGGTTCGCAAGTGTTTGATCTACCGCTTCCCAATTCTTTTTAACAACATCTTCACCCTTCTTGGAATAAGTCTTTTGAATGGAATCCTTAATATGGCCAATCGCTTCGTCTTTGGGCAAAATGCCCGATATTGCAAAGAAGCAAGTTTGCATAATTGTATTTATGCGGCGTCCCATTCCTGTTTCGTGAGCAACTTTATAACCGTCAATCACATAAACTTTCAGCTTTTTCTCCACAATCTCAGTTTGAACTTCTTTCGGGAAAGTGCCCCAAACCTCATCTGCAGATGCTTGTGCGTTCAATAGAAACACAGCGCCCGGTTTTGCAAAACGAAGCATGTTTATTTGGTCAAGATGCGGGGTATGGTGGCAGGCAACAAAATCCGCTTGGTTCAGCTCAATCAAATAGGGAGCGTGAATAGGCTCTTTTCCAAAACGCAAATGCGAGGTGGTGCCGCTGCCGCTCTTTTTGGAGTCGTAAACAAAGAAACCTTGTGTGTAGTTATCCGTGCATTCTCCGATTATTAGAATGGTATTTTTGTTTGCGCCAACGGTTCCGTCTGCGCCCAAACCATAGAACATGGCCTGGAACAACTCTTTTTCTAAACGGAAAGATTCATCAACTTTCAAGCTTGTGCCGCTTACATCATCGTTTATGCCAACAGTAAAGCGCTTTATTGGCTCTGAGCAGACTGCATTATCCAAAATGGCTTTCACATGCGCAGGCTTGAACTCCTTTGAAGCAAGACCGTAGCGACCTGCCTGCACTTTTGGGAGTGCGCGTTCGCCGCTCATTGCCGCTTGGGAAAGTGCGGTCAAAACATCTTGGAACAGAGGTTCGCCAATGGAACCCGGCTCTTTGCAACGGTCTAAAACCGCAATGTTTTTGACGGTTTTCGGGAGTGCAGCCAAAAATTCTTCTATTGGGAAGGGGCGGTACAGGTGGACATTGATCATGCCGACCTTTTGCCCTTTGCTTGCCAGCATTTCAACGGTTTCTTTAACCGTCAAGGCTCCGGAACCCATAACCACCACAACCGTTTCGGCATCGGCGGCTCCTGAATATTCAACCAAGCTATATTTGCGCCCTGTGATTTTTGCAAGTTTGTCCATGTATTCTTGGACTATTCCGGGTGTCACTGCGTAGAATGGGTTTACCGTCTCTCTGCCTTGGAAGTAAACATCGGGGTTTTGGGCTGTGCCGCGAATAACAGGGGAGTCTGGGGTTAAGGCTCTTGCACGGTGCGCTGCCACAAGCTCTTCGTCTATTATTTGCTTAATTATGTCTGGAGTTAATTCCTCAATTTTGATTATTTCGTGGGAAGTGCGGAAGCCGTCAAAAAAGTGTATGAACGGAACGCGAGACTTCAGTGTTGCAGCATGAGCCACCAGTGCAAGGTCGTGGGCTTCTTGAGCGTTTGAGCTTGCAAGCATGGCAAAACCGGTTTGCCTGCAGGCCATGACATCTGAGTGATCTCCGAATATTGAGAGGCCTTGCATGGCAAGGGCGCGTGCGCTAACATGAAACACGGTTGGGGTTAGTTCGCCTGCAATTTTGAACATATTGGGTATCATCAAGAGCAAACCTTGGGAGGCTGTGAAGGTAGTGGTAAGTGCTCCGGCTTGCAAAGAACCGTGAACCGTGCCTGCAGCTCCTCCTTCCGACTGCAGTTCTATAACTCTGGGAACCTGCCCCCAGATGTTCTTTTGCCCTTTAGCGCTCCAAGCATCGCAAAGCTCGGCCATTGGAGTTGAAGGGGTTATAGGGTAAATAGCAACAACTTCGCTAACCTTGTGTGCCACCATCGCAGTAGCTTCATTGCCATCAACGGCTATCATGTTCTTTGACATACTTTCTCCCAAAAAAAATAGATGAGGTTAATGTAGAAAATCTAACTTTTCAAAATAACAAAAAACATGGTTGTCTAAAATCCATTCTAAGTTATCTAGAATTTGAGGCAATAATAAAATTTCGCTGTTTTTTAACCGCTCTTCCAAATTTTCTGCTGTGAAATTTTGCTCCATTTTCCTAGCTTCCGGCACATAACTCAAGTGCCATGGCTCCGGATGCACCATGCCAATGCCCGGCAAAAATACACGCCTAAAAGAGGAATTTCCACTCTCTATTTGAGAGTCCAGCCATTTGTGAAATTCTCCGAATAAACCAAAAGACTCCTCTATTGTTAGCTCGGCCTCGTAATCTTTGGGAGCGGCAGCGGCATCTATAACATCTATGTCCGTTCCCCATTCATGCCTGCTTGTACCGGGCAATGCGCTCCAGAGCAGAATTGTTTTCATAAGCTCCAGCTTTGGCATATCAATGCTCAAAGGTTTGCCGTTTTTATCTAAAATCTTTCTTTTGCCGGAAACTTTTTCGTTCCAAATCAAGAGTTGTCGCTCAAAGCTTCTATAGCCGCTTTCAATTTTGGGTTCAAATCCATGTTTTTTTGCTTCATCGCAAAAATCTTCAAAGGCGCAGTGCGTTTCCGGAGTTAGCATTTTATTGTTGGGGAATTGGAATCGGCGAAAGTTTAGGGGCGGTTTTATTTTCTGCCACACGCATTGTTTCTCTCAAGGCAGAGCGGAACGCTAAGTTTTCACCTGCGCTTTCCCATTTGTCTTCTTGAGAATTTAACCACAAAATTGTCTCGCCGTTTTGACTTATAAAAATAGAAGCCACGGTTCCATAGCGAAAGAATTTACCGGCAATGGTTTTGCCATCCAGCTCCAAGCTCCCGTTCCAAGTTTCTGCCGTGTAGCCAAGGCGAACCCTATCTAACATGGCTTCCCAAGCCCTGCTAAAAGCAACTTCCGGGCTAATAACGGATTTTCTGAGTTGCGAAGAGATTTCTCGCAAATTATCTGCGGCTTCACCATTCTTATATGGAAAACCATGCTGAACAAATACAGCCAGTGAGTCTATTGTGCTTGCCAAATCTTCGCTGTACTTGGTTTTGCGATTTTCAAAGTGCCGCACTGAACCTAGCGCCCTTTGCCTTGCAACTCTCAGTTTTTCAACCTCTGCT
>JAITUM010000179.1 GCA_031286305.1 Candidatus Fibrimonadaceae bacterium
TTGTCGGCGAGTTTTATCACGCGCATATTTTGGCCGGGACCGGGAGTGTCGGTAGCCTGACCACCGCCGTAATACAAATATCCGTCACCGTTATCATCAACAAATACTGCTGGGTCGAACATCCATGGAACTTCGCAATCTGAACACGAAGGTTCACCCCACTGTGCTCTACCAACAAGCGGTCTTCCGTTATGCACATCGTTAAACGGGCCTTCTGGGCGAGGTGCAGTTACAACTCCAACAGGGCCGCCTGCTCCGCAAGGATACACATAAACCGTGTTGCCTTTTACCGCAGCACCCGGAGCATAAGCACGGGCATTGGTAGCGTTACCGCGATTCCAATCGCGTGGCACACGGAATACCTCGCCGTGATCGACCCAGTTAACCATATCGTCGGTGGACACCAAGGTGTAAGCCTGGATTACGTATCCTTCGCTTTCCACTACGCTTAGGTCGTCGTTGGAGGCATAGACGTATAAACGGTCGCCCCAAACTATAGGTTGGGGATCGGCGGTGTATTTGTGGCTGAGAATGGGGTTAGCTAAAATAGAGGTAGCGAAAGTGCTAATAACAATAGTCAACAGAATGAAAAAGCGGGCTACCATAGGTATAATATAGTAAACGCTGATTTATTCGCTTGGGTATAGGGTATGGGGTATAGGGTATGGGGAACTGCACAAAAAACGACTAAATTTACTAAAAAACAACGCTTTTTGCGCTGCCTATACCCCATACCCTATACCCTTCCCGCTTTGCATTTCGCTGGTGAACCGTGCGAAGCGCGGGTAAACATTGAGTTAATCATGCATTTTCTATATTATAAGCAAACACAAACCTTAACAAGGAGAGAGTTATGAACAAAAAGTTCACTATTTTGGCAGCAAGTATTTTGCTTGCTACGGCGTTTATTTTTTCGTGTTCTTCAGGCGGAGATGGACCTAGTGGTGGAGGCGATGATAAAGTGGAAAGCGGTGCGCTTACCATTAAGAATTTATCCGAAGATGCCATAGTTGTAGTCATTGATTATCAGGGAGAAGTTAGGGACATGCTAAAAGTTGCGGAGATCACGGCTGATGCGATTGCTGGTGGAGGACCGGAAAGTTCACCTGTGCCTCTGATGAATATGAGCGGTGGTAAATTTAATTCAAAAGGAATCTTTGCAGTAAGCGTATCGACTATGGAAGGTAAGATCCGGTACTTTGAAAAAGTTTCTTTTAACAATGGTGGAGCCATTGTAGATTGGAACCAAAATTATTGGGACCCAGTTGAAGGTTATGTTCCGGGCTCCTCAAGTTCCGGTGGCGGAAAGCCCACTTCATCTTCAAGCGGCACAAGCGGCGGCGGTACCGGTGTCGGGCTGGTTCTTCCTGCCGGTCAGGCATGGGTAAATGATAATCTTCCTGCTGGGGATCGCTACGGTTATATTTTCCAAAGCAACAACCAAGTTCAGTTTATTGTTGATTGGGATGGTTTTTGGGAAATTTTGGATACAGAATCATACACTGCAACTGCAAATCAACTAACTGTAGAAAGCGAAACGGTTACTTATATTGTAGTGGGTAATACCTTGACGTTTGCATGGCCGGATGGTGCTGAAGTCCTAACAAAGATGTCCGTAACAATAGGTGGCGGCGGCGTTAGTTCATCTTCGGGTGGAGGCACTACTCCATCTTCATCTAGTAGCGGCGGCGCTCCTTGGACCTCGTTTTGCAATTTTGGTTTTCCAACCTCAGATGGACACGGCGGTTGCTACCCATATGATGGAGAATGCGATTTGGAATACGGTAGCATTACATCAACATGCGCTGATTTAAGCGGCAGAACATATTGCAATTGGGGACCTAGAGTGGGCGGCGAAGGTGGCTGCTGGGATATAGAAAGTACATCAACTGCAATGAATGCATGCATAGCAGATAATGGCGAACTTGTCTCCACATGTCCGTCTAATACACTAAACGTAAGTTTTTTCTGCTACTGGCCTGCAAATCATCAATATCATGGGGACTGCGACAAGATTGGCTCTTACGCTCTTATAAGTGATTGTGTCAGTGGAGGCGGTGCAATTGTTAAAAGAGATTTCTGTTTAACCGTAGGCGCTGATATTTACGGTAATTAACTTGATTCGCAGGGCAAACGCATCTTAATTTGCCGAATCGTTGTCGCAATTCATGGCAGGGCAATCCAACGTGATTGCCTTTGCACAACGTTGTCCAAAATCGGGGCGTTGCGGGGCGTTTGGTGAGCGTAGCCGAACCAGCCCCGCATTGGGGGTAGCGGAATAAGTATGCCTGCACAATTGGTAAAGCGTTTGTAGATGGGCTTTTAAGGAAAATGCAGGAAAACGCGGAGCGGTTGCAGCGAGGGGGACATCCCCCATTTTTTTTAGACTAACTTGACACTAGTTGCTTAACGTTTAAAAACAGTTGGTAAAGATTTTGAGCCTAAGACCTTTTGCAGAAAAATTGGCAAGAAGAAAAAGAAGAAAGAAAAGATTATAGAATAAATTATTAAATACATCAAACTGGCGTTGAGCAAAAAATCGTAAAAATATTTTGAAATGTAAATTCCTGCAGGAACAAAAATAATCAAAGCAATAGCAGCTATTGCAAAATCTTTTATAAAAAACTTAACTTTGCTATTGCATATTTTTTGCCAAAATATTAAAAGCACCACCAACTGAATAAACGAACAAATAAAACTCACAACCGGAATAGAATATATACCGGCAGTTTTTGCCGCAACGGAATATAAAAATAAACTTGCAACAAAAGTCAAAGTATTTATTATTGTTGGCAGCCACATTCTTTCCATAGAATAAAAAGCTCTAACCAACAGAGCCTGAGCGCAAAGCCCTATGCTCGCCGGAAGATAACATAAAAGCAAGTTGTTAACCAAAATTGAACTTTCTTGCGTAAAAGCTCCTCTCTCAAATAAAATACGAACTGCAGGCAAACTTACAGCGGTTAACGCACAAATTGCCGGCACAAGAATAGCAAAAATTTTTGCCAAGTCTCTCCATATTTTTTCGTTCAGTTCTGCAATTTTATTTTCTTTGAACATCCTCACCATGTCCGGATATTTTGCTGCACCAACGCTAAACCCAAAAACCGCAACAAGAGTGTACATCAAACGATAGCTGTAATTAAGGCTGGAGATTCCGGTGCTTCCGAACATTGAACCAAAACTGCGGATAACAAATTCCAGTGCAAACATTGAACCTGTTCCTAAAATCATTGGCATTAAGAGTTTAACGCTTTTTATCAACTCCAAATCTTTCGGATTAAAAACAAAGAAATATTTTATTCCACCTTTATAAGAACCTATTATTTGCAAAACAAAGAAACCTATAAATGAACCTATCGGCACTCCCCATGCAAAACCAATAACTCCGCTTTCGCTAAAAAACCATCCGAACCCTACTATGCTTGCATTATAAATTATACCTGTGAGCGACGGAATAAAAAATTGTTTGCGAGCTTGCTGTGCTGCTATTAAAAAACTTCCTGCAAAAAAGAATAATTGTGCAGGTAAAATTATTCTACCAAAGTGCGTTGCCATTTGCAAAATATCTTCGCTTGGTGCTGCTATTGTAAAAAGTAAAATTAATTCACGCATAAAAATGAATGCGGGAACTATCAAAATCAAAAGAAATAAACCTAAAACATTAAAAATATTGCTAAACGAACGCCATCCTTCGTTTTCATTTTGTTTAAGCAAATGCGTTGTGAACAACGATATAAAAACTATTGACAAAAAACCTGTGCCTATAATATGGTTCAGTATATCAGGAATCATAAATGCCAGGTCTAGAGCGTTTTTTTGTTCATTAACCCCGGCAATATTTGCAAGCATCATTTCACGCAACACGCCCAAAACTCGGCTCACAAGCAAGCTAGCAGCTATGATTAGAGAAGCCTTGTTCATGATGTATGGAATTTAGAAATGTTACAAAGAGCGGCAGGAAACACCGTTAATAATGCAAACAGCGCACATAAGCCATGCTCATGCCTTTATCCAAGAAATGATTTCGTGCTTCCGTATCTGAAGAGATCATATCCCAATACATTGCCGAAGGATGGCCGCTTTCTGTTGAGGTCCACCAAAGACTTCTGCTGCCCTGTTCGCGAAATTCATCTCCCCAGTAAAATGCATAACCGCCTGGCTTTGCATTGAACCCATAACTGTCGGTTCCGGTTCCGTTATGTTCCCAGCCTGCTTTAGATTTAAGTCTGCCTGCAGCAACAGATGCTCCTCCGGCATAACTAACAAGAGTTTGCCAGTCTTCTGTGCGAGGAAGATAAAATCCGTTAGGGCACCAACTGCCATAAAGAGTGTTAGCGCCACCGCCCTGATAAAATCTTGGTAAGCAACCTGATTCAACATTGCATTTGGGATTAAAGCGTTCATTATCGGCTGTTCCTTTGTCGTATAAACCCATGGCTGTAGACCAGTCATAAAGCCGTCCGTATTCATTGCAATTTGCGTTATTATCATTATAACATAGGCTTCTGCCCGGATATTCATCTGTGCTAAAAAAAACTGTCTGGTCAAAATCTAAGTTTTCTGCCATCCATACTTGACTGCCTATTTGAACGGTTTTATAGACTCTTTTGCCATCAAAATAGTCTATTATATTACCGGTGATGGTTCCGTTATTTTCGCATTTCATTCCGGGCAAGGGGTCTCTTATATAAGTTTCGCCTTCACCTTCTTGTCTGCATCTTAGCAAGGTGTTATGAACGCAGGTTCCGCGTGTGGTGTTGAGTTCGCATTTCGGAAATAGTTGCCCTTCAAAGCAACCTTGCTCATGAGGGTTGTAATCTTTGTTGCCGCACAATGGATAGAGCTGGTCTTCGTGGCAGAAATTGAGTTTGTCGTCGAATTCAGCTCCATTGCAGCAATTTGCGCCTAAGCAAGCAGCAATTCCGGAGCTGGAAGTGCCTTCACCGCTACTGGATACGCCTCCTGAAGAGGACGAATCACCCTCAAGAGAGCTTGTAGTACCAACTTCTCCGCAAGAAAAAATAAATATTAAAACAAACAAAATCAGGCTTTTTCGCATAATTTCCATATTTTTGTCTCCATTCTCATGATTTCTCAAAAACCATCCTTTTTGAATCACATATAAATATAGTAAACGCTGATTTACTCGCTTGGGTATAGGGTATGGGGTGTGGGGTATAGGGAACTGCACAAATAAACGGCTAAATCTGCTTAAAAACAATGTTTTTTTGCATTGCCTATACCC
>JAITUM010000201.1 GCA_031286305.1 Candidatus Fibrimonadaceae bacterium
TCTCTGTCGTTTCCGCAAACATCAAGGAAATCGTTAGTTGTGCCAATAGGAAGCTCTAAGCTAACAACGAGAAAGTTGAGAGAAGAACCGTTTGCCGGCATGTAACCCATTTCCGGATTTTTTTCAAAATTACCCAAACGATTTATTAGGTTAAGACCGGCGGGGTTGTAGTAAAGTGCATCTTTGTTATCTGCAACGGCAATAAAGGCATTACCCATTCCATGAACGCGCGTGGAACGGTATTGGGGGGCTTTAGCAGCAAGGGCACAAACAGCGAAAAGTGTTATGGTTAATATAAATTTTTTCATATCAATCTCTAATAAATGTCGTAGCATTCTGGATTCATGCTTCCTTTTTCTCTTTGTATTGGATTATTTCGGTATGCCATAAATTTTGCAAGATCGTAATTATGCCAACACCCGCCTATTCTTTCTTGCCTATCTGCTAAGCGCCAGCACTTAGTTCTTCCATTCTCATCCTTTTCCGTTTGAACTTCTCTCCTTACTTCTACTTTTTCATAGTCGGGTCCGCGTTTAAAACCGTTTTTTTCAAGGGCCCATGCTACTACAATAGTGGTATCAGGTTCATCATCACCTGGCTCTATGTTCATGATAAACCAGTCTTCAGCATTAGACTTCATATTGTGAATAATATCGTTGCCATTAGCATCTTTGTATCTTGGAACTTTATGTGCTGCCAATTCGCATTCGTTTGGAACTACTCCCCGTATATTTTTGCACTCCCAAAGAATATCCGGAATAAAAATCAGCCTTGCATTTTCGCCCTTTAGCCCGTCCATATCCACATCATAAGCTTTTCCGTTAACTATCAGTTCTTCGTCTATGCATCCATCTCCATCAGTATCAGTTCCTCTATTAAATTGATAGAATAAAGCATAGTCTTTAAATTCCTCCACTTGCTTTGCAAGCTCATCATCTTCAACATCTTCGCCTGTGAATGTAGCTATAAAGCCAGCCAAATCATCTAAATCTTCTTCAAGGTTCTCCAATAAATCATTAACAAGGGTAACTAGCTCTTCTACGCCTTCTTCAGTTTCAAGGTATTCTTGGAACGCTTCAAAATCTACTGTAAAGTTACCATTTTCGTCAAAGTTAAGCATGTAGCTTTTGTCGAATCGCAAAGTAGATACATCACAACCATAAGCTAAAGGATCACTTGGTTTTGAATCGTATATGCAGCCAACCCTCCAGGCATCAAAGACTCTGCTACCTAGGACTTCGTATAAGGTTTTTGATAAAAGCAAACTGAGCTTGAAGCTCTCGCTTTTGAATTCCATATCGCTTAAACCGGCTTTTTCTAGCTTTTCCAAAGTATCCAAGGCTCTATAGGCGACTTTTCCTCCTTGGAGATAATCGTTTCGCTTTGTCATTTCTAATTCTTGAATCATTTTAAAAGGTTCAATCTCTTCGAGATCTTCGAATTCTTTTGCAATACCGGCTATATTAAAGGGAGTTACTCTCCATCTCCACATTCCGGCTTTTGCCATTCCAAACCACCCCACAGAGAGCTTATGATCTATTGTGGTGATCTTTTTATAGGCTTGGTAAGACTCTTCATACTTTGCTTTTCTGAAAAGCTCCTCTGCCTCAATGCGCAGGCATGCAGGATCTGCCCCGCATTCGCTTTTTCCGGAACCGCCGGGGCTGCCAAACAAGTTGTCACTGCAAGACAGCGTTAGCGAAAACAGAGCGAAATACAATAAAACGGATAATCTGTTCATATGGGGTGAATATAGTAAATTATCTCTTCTGCTAAACTTTCAATATCTTTTTCTTTATGTGTAGCGCATATATTTATTCTTAGCCTTGCGGTGCCGTTTGGGACGGTTGGTGGGCGAACATAGGCGGTATAGAAACCTTTTTCGAGCAGGAGGGCATGGCATTTGCGTGTTTTTTCCAAAGTTCCAAGCACAATAGGCACTATTTGCGTTTCGCTTTGCAGGCAATTAATGCCGGCCTCAGTAATTTTTCCCCTGAAATACGCAGACATCTTCAGCACGCTTTCCCTGCGAAAGCTTTCTCTCGTTGCCACTTCAACCGCTTTTTGCATGGATATAACCGCACCCGGTGAAATAGCCGTGGAATAAATAAAGCTACGAGCATGGTTTATGAGATAGTCAATCATAAGCTGAGAGCCGAACACGCAAGCTCCCATTGTTCCATACGATTTGCCAAATGTTGTGAGCGATAAGTGAACTTTGCTTTCCAAACCGAGCTGCGCAACCAAGCCCTTACCTCCTGGCCCTAAGATGCCATCACTATGAGCTTCATCAACATAGAGCATAGCCCCGTATTTCTCTGCTAAGTCCGCATATTCCTTGAGCGGCGCAACATCGCCATCCATGCTGTAAACAGCTTCAACGGCAATCAATTTCAAACCTTCGCCGGTAACTTTTTGCAAAGCTTTTTCCAAGTCTGCCGGGTTATTGTGCTTAAAGCGATGCAGTTTTCCGGAGCTCATGGCATAACCGTCCAAGATGCTAGCATGGCTTAGTCTATCGCAAAACAAATGCGTTTTAGAATCGCAAAAAGCAGAGATTACACCTAAATTTGCGTTGTATCCGCAGTTAAAAATCAAGGCTGCTTCCGTGCCTTTCCAGTTAGCCAGCCATTTTTCAGTTTCTTCAAAAACTTTATGGTTACCACCTAGTAGTCTAGACCCTTTACTGCCGGCTCCATGCTTTATATAAGCCTCTGCTGCAGTGCTTGCTATTTCATAATGATTAGCCAAACCGAGGTAATCATTATTTGAAAAGTCCAAACCCTGTGGCTGAATCAAAGAACGGAGCATTCCTTTTTCTTTTTTCCCAGCGAGCTTATCCGCGATAATATTTTCAAAACTGTGCTGCATAACTTTTGTTATTAGGAATATAGAAAATTTTCCGTGCTTTTTAGGCAAATCTAACACAGCTAACACAGCGGGTTTTAGCTGAATAATGATTTTCTACATTTTAATTTCTGATGATTCTAGTCCGTTATGTTCTCAAAGAGCACATAGCGCCGTTCTTTGCGGCGCTTTTCGTAACTACGTTTCTATTTGTAATAAATTTTTTGGTTGAGGTGCTGGATAAAATCCTTTCAAAAGGGATTCCTGCACCAATTGTTCTGGAGATTTTTGCCCTCAATGTGGTTTGGATGATTGGGCTTGCAGCGCCAATGTCTGTGCTTGCAGCTACACTCATGACCTTTGGCAGAATGTCTGCCGATAGAGAGATTACGGCAATGCAGGCGGCAGGAATCTCACCGCTCTCGCTTATGCGGCCGGTTCTCATATTTTCTGCCTTGCTTATGGTGTTTTTGATTATTTTCAACAACTGGCTTTTGCCGGAAGCAAACTATCGCAGTGCCATGCTAATGCAATCCATAAGCCGCAAAAGGCCACACGCCATGATAGATGAAGGCAAGCTCATAAACCAATTCCCCGGCATTCAGCTCTGGGTTTCGCGCATAGACAATCGAAATGCCATGATTTATGGCATAAGGATTTTTGAAATTGGCGGCACTTACCCGAGAGTGATAATGGCAGACAGCGCCTCTATGGAATACGTGGATATGGGTGCAACTTTGATGCTCCGTTTGAAAAGCGGCGAGAACCACTTTGTTGACCCTAAAGACCCCGACCGATATTTCAGAATTCGCTTTGCAAATCAAGACTTTGCCGTGCAGAATGTTGACGATCGATTTGAACGCACAGACAAAAAAACTCGTGGTTTCCGCGAAATGCCAATAGAAGATATGGTAAAGGCAGTTGAAGAAACTAGAAATGACATGCAAAAACTTACAGAAGATTTTATACCACGTGTTTGGAAAAATGCAATTGATTTAATGCCGGTTCTTAAAAACGATACTATTTTGCCGGAAGGTTTGAGAGACTATGAAATTCTGCCGGATGCACAAAGGCGTAGCAGAGCAGTGCAAATTGTGAAGCAAGAAGAAGCGGATATTTTAACACAAGTTAACCGAATGGAAACAAGACGAGAAAATTTTCTCAGACAAATTGCTCAGTATAAAGTTGAAATTCACAAAAAAATAAGCACCGCTGTGGCCTGCATAATATTTGCTCTCATAGGCGCCCCGCTTGGCATAATAGCAAAGCGAGGCGGCATTGGTCCCGGCACGGTTTATAGCCTTGGATTTTTTACCGTTTATTGGGTATGCCTGATTGGCGGAGAAAATTTGGCTGCTCGCTTAATAATTTCGCCGGAGGTTTCAATGTGGGCTTGCAATGCGTTAATTGGGACAATTGGTTTATTTTTAACATGGCGGGTTGCAAGGCGATGAAGTTTTCCCTTTACCTTCTTGGAAATTTTTTAAAATCCTTTACCTTAATATCTGTGGGTAGCGTTGTTGTTTTTGTGATAATAGATTTTGTTGGCAATATAAGAATGTGGCTCTCAAAAGGAATGGATCAGGTAGCTGAATATTATTTGAATTATTTGCCGTATATAATATATTTAGTTTCTCCCGTTGCAGTGATGTTAACCGCAATAGCCAGCGTTGGTGCATTGGCAAGGCATTTGGAAATTTCTGCAATGCAAGGGGCAGGCAGAAGCCCTTTTAAAATACTTTTGCCTGTTCTCACAAGCGGCATTATTATAACCGTGCTGCTTTTTATGATTGGTGAAACAATTTTACCGGATTCAAACTATCGCCGTTTGGAGATTATGGAAACAAGAATTGAGCAGAGGAAAAATCCGAGAATAAAAGAAAAAAATCAGTTTGTATTCATAGGCTCCGACCATTCGGATTGGTATTTTAGGCATTACAACGGCATAACAAAAAGAGGGGACCAGGTTTCCATAGTTTTGCAAAAAAGTGGCAAACCTGCTGCCCGCTATGACGCCAGGAAAGTTGAATGGAACGATTCTTCTGCTTCTTGGGTTTTATCAAATGGCTGGGCAAGATTTTTTGCTCAAGATGGAAATTTGAGCGCGTATAAATTCAAAACTTTGGATATAAGGCGACAAACCAGCGTTTTGCCGGAAGATATAATAAATGAAAGGCAAAGCCATGAGGAGATGAGCGCAAGGCAAATAAAACGCAGAGTTGAAATTTTGAAGCGTAGCGGTGAGGATACCAAAAAAATGGAAACTCAATGGCATTTTAAATATTCAGGTCCGGTAACTGCTTTGGTGACTTTAATCATTGCCTTATCGCTTTCGCACAAATATCAGCGCGGCGGTGCTTTGAGCCGGCAATTCGGCATAGGCATTATTTTAACTTTCAGCTATTATATAGTTGTCCGAGTGGGTTTGCAAATGGGTGAAAACGGCATTTTGGAACCATGGTTAGGCGCCTGGGTTGGGCATATAGTTTATGGCACTGCGGCGCTCGGAATGTTATTGAGGTCGTTTAGGTTGTAGGGGAAGTCAATAGCACTAGACCGCGTGCGTTAACCACCTTTGCACTTTTACTACCTTACCCTTATGGACCGCGAAATAATATCATTTGATTACGCAATGAAAGACATATTGCGGCAGAAGGTTAATTTCGTTATTTTAGAAGGATTTTTAACCACATTGCTAAATCGCAAAGTAAAGGTTTTGGAAATTTTGGAGAGCGAGGGCAACAAAGAATATTCAGACGACAAAGTAAACCGCATAGATATAAAAGCCAAGATAGACGGCAGTGAGATAGCGATATTTGAAATACAATACGCAGACATGATAGACTTTTTTGGCAAAATGCTTTTCAATGTGGGCAGGGCTATAGTAGAGCAGATACGCGAGGGCGGAAAGTATAATGTAAAGAAAATTTATGTTATAAGCATAGCTTATTTTGATTTAGGTGCCACTCGTGAATATTTGTTCAATGCCAAAATGGAGGGTTTCAAAGGCATCAATTTTGGCGAGCTTATACCCTTTGCTCAGATTGATGAGCTTGCGCATCCTAAAAGTATCAGCAAGGACATTCACCCTGAGTACTACCTTATTTTGCCCAAGAAATTCGATGAAAAGATCCGAAGCCAGTTTGACCAATGGATTTACACTTTGAAGAATTCCGCTATCAAGAGTGATTTTGATGCCCCTGGTCTTAAGGAGGCTGGCAAGCGTTTGGATATGCTCAAGATGACTGATGCTGAGCGCAGGTCTTATCTGCGGCATTTGGAGAACATAAGGGATGTCAATTGCTCTATGGATACTTATTTTGCTAAGGGCCATGCTGAGGGAAAGGTTGAGGGTGAGGCTCTAGGCGAGGCTCGTGGCATTGAGAAAGGTAAGCTAGAGGGCGAGGCTCATGCAAAGCTTGAGCTTGCTAAGAAGATGAAGGCCGAAGGCATGGGCGACGATGTTATATACAAGATAACCGGTTTGTCTAATGATCTTTTTGCGAAAGATAGTGCTAAGGCTAAGTGGAAGGTTAGGAAACCAGCGAAGAAATAATTGCCAGGGCAAACGCATCTTAATTTTTAAATATGGGGGATGCCCCCCTCGCTGCAACCGCCTTACGTGGCAAAGGGGCAGACACATAGGTACTGCCCCTACGGCGGCGACGGCGTTTTCCGCTACCCCCCAATGCGGGGCTGGTTCGGCTACGCTCACCAAACGCCCCGCAACGCCCCGTTTTTGGACAACGTTGTGCAAAATGCGCATCTACGTTGCAGGGCAACCACGTTGATTACCCTGCGGTGTATATGCATGCCCTTACCAACAAAATAAAGGGCGCTACAATAACCCAAATTTTTGCTTCGCTTCGGTCAAAGAAACACCGCTCTCCAAAAGGGAAAACAACTCTTCACGACCCTCTGCACGACCCTCACTACGGCCTTCTGCACGACCACGTGCCTCGCCCCGCTCCTCAGCATAAGCCAACTGAGCGTAGCGGTCGTTCTTGCCCATAAAACGAGCTAAATACTGATCATACTCCATAGAGGTAAAATTAGCAAATTCAGCGCGGGTGTATAAACGGTCAAGAAGATCACTTTTGAAATGTGCAGGCTTTTCCTCAAATTCGTGAGCATGGCGAAGCGAGTAAATGAGCTGATCACCAAAGCTCTCGCATTCATTGACACCTTTCCTAAAGCGAGGCAGCACCACAAAAGCAAGGTTGAGGTAGTTGTATCTAACATTGAGATTCTCATCGTTGCGTTGCGAAATGTATTGCACTACCCCATTGCAATCCGGACCAAAATCCATGTCGAAATCGAGGAAGTTGAGAGAATAGTGATTGGGGAAGTTGAAATCCCAAGCTATGCCTTTTTTGCCGGAGCTGGCTATTGAGGTACCGGAATAAAATATGGCTCTTTGAATGAAGTGCTTTTGGGGCAATATCTGCATCTCGGTTATGAATCTGTTGCCTTCGGCGTCTTGGCAGTGTATGTCTAGAACGGCATCTCTGTCTGTTGGCGTTTGTCCTGGTATGTAAGGATTCTTGATATCAACATTTTCTATTGGGTGAGCAAGTTTGCACTCGAGGAATGTGTTTAACATTGCCACGAGCAAGTCTTTATCTTCTTCGCTTGCGAATACTCTTTTGAATGCCAAATCTTGCGTTAGCTGAGCGTAGCGTCCAAGAGTTATTTTTTCCATAAGAACCTCCGTTAATTTTTGTTCTTTATTTAGTTAGACGGAAAAAACGGGAAAAATAATTTTAAAAATGCAAAAAAAAAGTATTTTGCTAACAACTGTTGTCATTTGTGGCGTTTTTGGGTTAATTTCGTCGTTTTTTTTGAACTAAACCACTACCTCGCCTGAAGGCGAGGGGTTTTCCTTTTGTCGGCTAAAGCCGACTTAGCCACCTGAAATAGTAAAATCATCTTGAGTTTCCAAACCATCTTCTTGACTTTCGAT
>JAITUM010000205.1 GCA_031286305.1 Candidatus Fibrimonadaceae bacterium
AAGAGTGTTTTTTGGTCTTTCGTCATTAGGACATGCTTTCTCGTAAATCGGAAGTATATTTTTTCGTGCATAATCAATGCTCCAATTGGCAAGAGTTGTTTTGCTCTGCGTTTCGATTAACCTCATAAGCGACTGCAAATATGGTGCATTTATATCGCTAAGCATTTTTCTGTATTTTTTCATTTCGCTCTTTCCTGGGAACTTTTTTAATTTCCGTTTCAAATTCGTAAAAACCTACAGCCATTGGGTTTCTATTTTGCCATCTGGCATCACAAAAATTGGTTTTCCTTCAAGGGCATAAACATTCGGCAAACCTAACCTACGGTTTTCCTCTTGCGCTTTCTTTGCACCACGATTTGCTAACCGAAGTGTTTTAAGAGCCTCTTTATAATACTCTTCACCCATAATTGCCTCCAACGAAATTATCATACAAAAAATCATTTACTACATTAACGTAATGCTCTTTACCGTGAGCAATCAAAGTAAATTCATTTCCACCATTATAATACAACTCCCAACAAGATACTATCTTTCTCAAAACCATGAAGTTTTGTTTGCTTCTAAAAAATCTGCGAATAACATCATCATCAGGAACATTATGTCCACCTTTTAAAACTCTATTTTTAATTCTTTGAATGCAAATTTGTGGATTATCTAAAAAAACAAAATATAATTTTATTTCATATCCATTTCTCTTAAACTTTTCAATAAGCCGATTATGGTACTTTCCAGAAAGAGTTGTTTCCATAACAATAGATTTTCTTGCAGCCAAAAGCTCGTTCATCTTTCTGAAAAATTCTCTGCCAGCTTGCATATATGCCTTTGAAACATCTTGCGGATTTATAGACCTTGCAATATCATCTGCGTTCAAAAAATCTAAATTTTCTGTTTCTGCAAGCTCTCTCGCTAGAGTGGTTTTGCCACTGCCATTTGGGCCTGCGATTATGTATAAGGTGGGCATAACGATAATTTAGAAAATTTTTATTAAGATACTCAGCTAGCTTTGGCTATTTGCACTTCTTTAGTGCAAAACCTAGTTAAATATAGATAATTAACTGGATTTTGCATGAATTTGTTCCTATCTTGAAATGTAAGACAGAAGTTCTCTGTCTTTTGTAATATAATCTTTTCCATCAGAAGCAGTTATTAGAAAATTTCTAATAACTGAATTCTCATTTAATTCGCTATCCTCAAAAATCTTTTTTAAGTGGTAGTTTATAGTTGGAACCTCCACATCATACAATACCGCCATCATTTTCTGGGTTAGCCATATATTTTCGTCTTCGTAGCGCATTTCAAAACTTTGTTTATTGTCTCCAATAGCAGCTATATAGGTGAGGTATTCTGCTGCACTTGAACGGATCGTTATTTCTTTGGATTTCTTAGGCATAGAGCCGTCCTTTATCTTTTAACATACCATCAAATATAGTAATTTCTTCATCTACATTCGTTTAAACCTCATCACTCATATACACTTGGCAAAATACACTGAGAGGAGAGCCTACCTTTCGCTCTACTGCATAATTGCTATTGTTAAAAGGGTTGTTTTGGCGCAGGGCTTTGTTTTCCTGTAAATGTTTCAACCAACATCTTATATACACATACGCCTTTCAGTTGTTCATTCGTAAAATCATAGATGGTATCTTTTTCAGTCTGATGTTTCATAATTTGATTTAATCCGTAAGTTTTTTCGTTTGCCTCTTCTAATATAACAATCTTACCGAAGCCGATTATGCTTTTGAACGCAAACCCGTAATCGAGAGGTGTTTTGCCTTCAACTAAGTTCCTATCACAATCGATTTCAAAGCACGCATTGCTGTTAATTCTTATTATGTCGAGTTTTTTTCCTTCAACTGCGCCATGAAAAAATAGTGTTAATGTTTCATTTTCAAAGATGTATCCATAGTTTAATGGAACAATATACGGCATATCATTTTCCGACAGAGCAAGCCTGCAAACTTTGCATTTTTTTACAACATTGATTTTATCGTTGACATCAACGATTTCTTTGTCTTTTCTACGCATTGCATTTATGGTTTTACTTTTCATTGTCTGCAAAGGTAGAAAATTTTGGGCTACCTTTGCTGGGTTGGAGATAGATGTTTTTTTTCTTACCAATCATATTCTGATACCTCTCCTTAAACGCCGCCACAACCTTTGTTTCCGTTATATTATTAATAAATCTATAAAATTTCAAACTCCCGACACATCCGCAACAATTCTGGTGGCATAGTTAACAAACTAGTATGTATATGCTTTGGGGAGAAGGTCTGCTAACAACAGCCTCTGTTTCTGCTATAGCTACGAGCAATGTTTTTTTTGCTATTTTTTTTTAACTACATCATTGCTCAGCAAAAAGTATAGAAGCAGTACGAAATTTTAAAATTTTCTATATTTCTTGGGAATCTGCGTATTATGGAGAAATGGTTATGGAGCTTCCTACAGAAGAAGAGTATGAAGGAATGGGAATAAAAGATAAAAAGAAAAGTTTTACGGAATTTGCTAAAGAAACGGTGACTAGCGATGCTTTATATGATATTTATATACCTCTTATTGAAGGTACACGTGAAGGAGAAAGTATTCCTTTGTCGTTAAAAGAAAATTTTTTTGAATACGTAAATTATGAAAAATTTGAAGAAAAGAATAAACAAATCCGAGCAACAAAAGATTTTAAAAAAGCTGATGGGCATTTTGGTTCAGCACTTAATAAATACGGAGAATTTCTCAAGAAAATCGAAAGGAGGTATTGGGCTTTTCGACATAAGCCAGGAACAGCAGCGACACAAGAAGCATGTGATATGTATATAGAACACGCAATAAAATATAACTGTGCCTTGATGCAATATGAATATGGTCTTAAGGAGGATGGTTTTCAAAACACTAGCAGTGTTACTTTAAATTGGAAGTGTGCAAAAGAATTAAAAAAAGGCGACTATTTATTTCTTAGGGGCGATGATAAGGTACACGCAGTTGGTAAAATAATTAAACCAAGAAAAAAAGAAGGTATCATTCTTAATATGGAAGAAATTATAAATAAAAAAGAACATGGCGAATACCGCTCGGATAAGTCGCTTGTTCATATTATTCATTTCAATGATAGCCCTGTATTTTACGAAGACTTTTCAGATGGTCCCAAAAAATGGGGACAGCGAGTTGACGTAGATTCTTGGAAATGCCATAACAAAAATGGTATCTATGCAAAACAACTAGAATTATATAAAAAGCCTAATGACTATGCTGTTTTAAGGGAGTTTAAAAAAGAAGCGGCTAGAAAATTAATTGAAGAACTAAAAGGAGGACTTGTGAGCAAAGAAACACAGTTACTTAAAGAACCTAAGAATTTTGAAAAACCTAGAAATTTAATCTTCTACGGACCTCCCGGCACAGGAAAAACCTATAACACAATAAACAAGGCTATTGAGGTAATCCAAGAAAAGGAAGAATTAAATTTAGATTTAGAAGATAAATCAAAAGAGGGTAGAAAAAAAATAAAAGAAAAATTTGAAGAATTATTAAATAAGCAAATCATCTTTGCAACATTTCATCAAAGCATGAGCTACGAAGATTTCGTAGAAGGAATAAAGCCAAAAAATGTAAATGGCAATGTTATTTATGAAATTGAAGATGGTATCTTCAAAAAAATATGCAAAAG
Source organism: Candidatus Fibrimonadaceae bacterium (assembly GCA_031286305.1). Classification (GTDB taxonomy): domain Bacteria; phylum Fibrobacterota; class Fibrobacteria; order Fibrobacterales; family Fibrobacteraceae; genus Fibrimonas. The sequence goes on from JAITUM010000205.1 coordinate 3,653, forward strand.
TGCACAAGATAATCCAAACAATAATTATGTCCTCATTATAGACGAAATAAACAGAGGCAATGTTTCTCAAATTTTTGGTGAATTAATAACGTTAATAGAAGAAGATAAACGACTTGGAAATAAAGAAGAATTAAAAGTCATATTGCCTTATAGCAAAACTGAATTTGGTGTGCCAAGCAATTTATACATAATAGGCACAATGAACACTGCAGACAGAAGCGTAGAAGCCTTAGATACAGCGTTAAGGCGCAGATTTAGTTTTATAGAAATGATGCCAGAACCTGATAAATTGCCGAACAAGGAAATAATATTAGGCATTAACCTAGCCGTTCTTCTAACAACAATCAATGCTAGAATAAAAATGCTTTCGGACAGAGAACATCAAATTGGACATAGTTATTTTTGGGACATAAAAGATTGGAATGAATTAAAACAAGTATTCAAAGATAAAATTATTCCACTTTTGCAAGAATACTTTTTTGGTGATTACGGAAAAATCGGCCTGGTACTTGGAAAAGAATTTGTCAAGATCGCAGAAAAACAATCAGTGACACTAAAAGACAAGGATTTCCCTGATTATGAGATCGATGATTTTAAAGATAAGAAAATTTACGAGTTAGAAGATTTTTCTAAATTTGATGAAAAAGAATTTATTGAACTTGTTAAGTCAATTTTATGAAAAATAATCACATAACTAAATTTGAGCACCAATATTTAAAATTAGGTGATGAAAAATTTACGGAAAAAATCTACAAATCTTTGGAGAAATTTAGAGGTGACAAGGAATCTTTTCCGTATTATTCGCTTGTCCACAAAGGCGTGAAATTTAATAGTTATGTGGGTGTAATTCAGGTTGGAAAAACCATAATTGAAATTTTGCCTAAAGCTGACAAAAATAGCGACGAAAATCGCTGGCGAAAAATTTTAATAGGAATGCTTCGTGCCGTTCATAATTTTGAAATAAAAGCACCAACTCAAAGCTCGCTAAAAATAAAACCAAACTCAATTTTAGAACTTTATTTTGAAATGTTTGTCAAAGAAGTTGAATATTTGCTGCATACGGGGTTAAGCAAGCGGTATAGAAAAACAGAAGGAAACTTGAACGCTTTAAAAGGCAGGCTTCTATTTCAAAAAAATATCCAAAAAAACTTGATTCACAAAGAAAAGTTTTTTGTAAATTATACAACTTACGACAAAGAGCATATCTTGCACAAAATTTTATATAAAACATTAAAACTTTTGCAAAGCATAAATACAAGTTCCGCATTGCAAAGTAGAATTTGCACATTGCTCTTGGATTTTCCGGAAATGCCAAACATAAAAACTACAAAAAATACATTTAACAAAATAACTTATTCTAGAAAAACCGAAGCATACAGAAATTCCATAAATATAGCGAAAATGATTTTGCTTAACTACCATCCCGATATTCAAGGCGGCTCAAATTCTGTTTTAGCCTTGATGTTCGACATGAACAAGTTGTGGGAAAAATTTGTGTATATAAGTCTGAAAAGAAATTTGAAAAATTACGAAATTAACGAACAAGTAAAGAGGCCTTTTTGGAGTTGTGAATCTAAAAGCAAAAAAATTATACCAGATATAGTGATAAACAAAAATAAAGATAATTGTATAGTTTTAGATGCAAAATGGAAAATTTTAGATGGCAACGTAAAGGACTTAAGCGATGGTGACTTAAAGCAGGCATTTGTTTATAGCGTGTATTTTAAAGCTCAAAAAGTTGCTTTAGTCTATCCTGGCGATGGCGAAAATATAAAAGGAAAATTTGAGAAATTTTCAAGCGAGACTGAAAATAAAACCTGTGATTTGGTTTTTATTCCTGTTAGAGATAATGATATGAAAGTTTGGCAGGGGGAAATTGCTAGTCTTTTTGACTAAAGGTACTCCGTCCCAACTCGGGAATGCTCCCGCCCCATCCGCTGAACCCGTGAGGGCAGCCCCATGTAAGAGCCGCAAACAAAAGCCAAATACACTATTTACTTTGCAAAATAATGTACCTGCTCCAAATTTTCAAAATGTTTATCTTGAGTATAAATCTTAGCATTATAAATTTTGGCTGTCGCATAAATTACGCTATCTGCCATAGGAAGTTTATGCTCCTTACTTAGCTTAGCCGCAAATACCGCTATTCTCGGAGTTATGCTAACAATAGTGGCATTTTGCATAATATCAACTGCTAAATTCGCTTTCTCAACGTCATTTACAGAAAGGAATTTTTTATACACCTCATATAAGCAAATGCTGGGTACATAAAGTCTTTTCGTATCCTTTATAGCACTTATTATTGAAAAGTCAATATCATTTTCTAAAAAATATTCGACCCACAAAGAGGAATCTACTATGTTCATAGCCTGTCTTCTTCCTCTCTCTCAATAGTAGTGTCCATTCCTTTTAAATCCTTAAAAATGCCATAAGCATTTTCTATTGATATACGTTCTTTTTTTGGAATTTCAAAAGGTTTGTTTTTTAGAAAAATAATAAAATTAAGGGCCTCCGCTACGGACTCTTCCGGCAGAGTTTCAACTTCTTTCATTAACATTGCAGCTGTAGTCATATTTCACCTCCAAGGTTCCAAAGGTTAATATACAAAATTTAAACAGGCACACCGTCCCCGCCCGGGAATGCTCCCGCCCCATCCGCTGACCCGTGAGCGGCAGCCCCACGTAAGAACCGCAAACAAAAGCCTGATCCCCTTATTATTTTAACCAATCACTTTGCAAAGTGAGCCAAAGTGTCAAAAATCATAACCAATGACTCAGCAGAATAATTTCTAAACTTAAGCAAAAAACGAAAGTTAGAAAGCCACTCATGAAATTCCGGCTTTGCAGCAAGGCTTTGAATTGCTTGCAGATTAATCTTTCCATCGCTCTGCTCTGAACACAAACACAACCCATGAAATATGGCAAAAATCTCGTTTGCCTCGCTTTCAAAAAGATCTTCATCGCCACCATTTTTTGGCAGAATCGGCTTAAATCTCATTACGGCAGCAGCTGAAAGCCCTGCAGCTTTTTGCGGTTGAACAAACTTTTCAATTCCATACCTAGCTTTCAAAGCCTGTAAATCTTGCAAATAATGCTTGACTGTAGATTTCAATAGCGAACGATTAAGGGTAAATCTTGCGCTATCTATGTCCCCCATTCTTACAAGTAACAAAAAAGTTGCAAATAGTGATTCTACTCTTTTATTCTCAATTTTTTCAAAGTCAGTTTGCACGGTCGTATTTCCTTGATTGCTTCAAGGCTTCTGAAAAAGGTTCTGCCCATGCATTTGCTGCAGTCACAAAACCCTTGGTTGTAAGCTCGTGGGAATGGTTAGAGCATTTTGGGTAACCACTATTCGGCTCATTGAATACCTCAAGGTAGTAATCAATGCCAGGTATGTTGTCCGGATCTAAAGATTCAAATTTTGCCATAGCAATAAGATACAAAATTAAAAACTAACCTCACAACCCCACAACCCTACCCGAACAATTCTCCGCAAAAACATTATCGTGGCTAATCAAGAGCAGTGCGCCGGGGAAAATTTTCAGGGCGGTTTCTAAACGCTCTATGGATTGCAAATCCAAATGGTTGGTGGGTTCGTCGAGAAGCAAAGCCCAAACGAATTTTCCCATGCCAAACGCAAGATGAAGCTTGCGCGCTTCGCCGGGAGACATTGAAGTTCCGCTTTCTAGAATGCTGGGAGAACAGCCAAGGGCAGCGAGAATATTCATAATGCGACCAAGCTCTTTTGAATCCAACGCTTTTATTTTGGAAATAATTTCAATGACACTGTTTTCATTTAGCACTTGCGGCAAGTAAAGCAATTTTTGCGGTTCTATAATGGTGGTTTTAAGCAGATGCTTAATCAGAGTTGTTTTTCCTGCGCCGTTTGCTCCTTTAAGCCAAACATGCTCTCCTCGCTTTAGTTCGAAATTGAAATTCGGCAAAACTATGCGATTGCCGGCCATGATATTTTGCGAGCGTATATTGAAAATTGTTGATTTTGAAGGTTGCTCATATTCCATAAAAATAGAACGACCAAGCTGAGTGCGATCAGATGCATGAGTGTTGTGCTCCATTTTTTCTTTCTTGTCCCGCAAAATGCCTATATTTTTGCTAACTCTCGCCTCTGCCCAAGAAGCTACATTTCCAGCCGTTATGGTTCTGGAATCCGAAAGACTCTTTGTCGATTTTTCTTTGTGATGAGCTGCGCCTTTTTCCTGTTTTTCCCGCTCTTTTTGGAGTTTGCGTTTTATGTTTTTCAGTTCTTTTTGAGCGGTTTCTTTTATGTTTTTTTGCTCTTGCAATTCTAATTCCCAAATCGCTTTTGCTTCGCTGTATGGCAGTTTGCACAGTTGCAGGTTTCCGCAAAAGATACACATTGTGGCGTTTGTTAGGCTATTCAGCAGCATGCGATTATGTGATATTATTATGCCAACGCCATTGAATTTCTTTAAGGAACTTAACATCAGTTCCATTGATTCGGAATCTAAATGGTTGCTGGGTTCGTCTAAAAATAATATATCGCATTCCGCGTTTAAGGCTGCGCCAATTTGCCAGCGTTTTTGTTCTCCGGGCGAAAGCGTTTGCCAGCGCTCAAGCATCTCTGCGTCTATTTTTAGCATGGAGCGAAGCCGGCAAGCAAAGTTCTCGTAGTCCAAGGCGAATTCTAGTATCGCTTGATTTGGTTCGCTGAGCTCCTGTTCGCAGTAATGTATTTTTACGTTTGGCGGCTCTATTTGAATGGTTCCGCTGTCGGGTTTTTCCAATCCGAGCAAGAGCTTTAGGAGCGTTGATTTTCCGCAGCCGTTTTCACCTGTTAGGGAAGCCCAGCCATCTGTTAGGTGAATGGTAGCATTTGAGAGAATTTGCTTTTGCGCATTGTAGCGAAAAGAAATGTTTTGAAGTTTTATTGAAGCCATTACGCATTTCCTTGTGGTTAAAATTTTAGACCGAGGGGGCGCACTCGCGCCCGCCAAATAACTAGCCGGATATTGCAAAAACTTAACGCATAATGTGCAGCTTTTTAATGCTGCTGGAGGGTAAGATAGAAAATTTTATCGGGCAAACACAGCACCCTAGTCCTTGAGACAACGGACACTATAAAAGAAAAACTTTTTGGAGTCGAACTTGCGGACATTCTCGCTGTAGATGGACATGGCCCGGCTGTGGGCTACGTCGGCAACGAACTGCGTAGTACTCCACCATTCGCCCATGTCGTCGTCGTTGAAGAGGCCACCGATGCCGAAGCCACCCTGAAGAGCCGTAAAGCCATAGTCGTCTGTACCGTTGCCATCTTTATCATCAACAGGATTCCGTTTCCAACCATCCTTAGACTTGAGCTTAATGCCTGCAACATT
>JAITUM010000079.1 GCA_031286305.1 Candidatus Fibrimonadaceae bacterium
AACCAAGGAAGGCTACTGTGGGGTTGGCCCCCCCCCCCCCCCCCCCCCGCCTCTTTCAGCCAATTGCAATTGCATGGGAACAATCAAAACATTTACCACGACTGGAGATTGGCCATTCCCACCCGAACCTTTATATTGGGAATTAGTAAATGAAACTATTTTCAAACGGGATAATGCAGGTAATTCCGGGGAAAAATGGGTACAGGCCTACTATGAGAACAAAGGGCCGATAGGATCTGTTGTTGGCTTTGATGGGTCTACCCCCCCCCGAAGATGGTTTGTAGACATTACCAAACGCAATTGCGAAGAATTTAACCTTGAACACGGAAAATAATTTACTATATTATTGATGAATTTAAATAACCTCCCTTGTCGGGAGGGGAAAATACTTGACAAATGATTTAGAATGTGATATGATGCCTTCAAAGAAAGGGGTTTAGAAAATGGAAGAAAAAAAGTCAGAAAAAACAGGATTAAGCAATATTTACCAAACATTCGGCCGCGCAGCTAAGAGGCTTGCTATTGCGGCGACTCTTGCTTGGAATGTTGGTTGCAGTGATATGCCGTGGCATAGCGACCGTTGCGAAGATATGGACCCAAACAATCCAAACTTTATATACGAATGCCCACACATTGATGTAAAACCAACGGTATCTTCTTCGAGTGTCAATCCGTCTTCATCAAGCGGACAAGAAGTCACCCCATCATCGGGAAGCGTCGAGCAATCTTCAAGCAGCGTTGAACAATCCACCGACAGCAAAGAACCCGCCGTTGAATTGTGGCCAAACGAAGATAAAAGCAGCAGTAGTCAAGAAGTCGATAACACCGTACCGCCCAAATTATCAAGCGCAAGCGGTGGGCTTGGTGTGCCCGACCAGATACAAACACAATAAAACAAATCAAAAAACGCGCACGACAAGGGTGCGTTTTTTTGTGTCTGTTTCGATTACAAATTGGTCTTCGTATGGAAACGAAAAATCACCGCAGTCAATAACGTCGCTTGAACCGAAATTTTCAACGCCCTTCACGATTCCGAGTTTTCCACCGCTTTCGTCAAAAACTTGGTACCCAATTAAATCGCTTGTAAGGATTTCATCGTCGGCAAGGTTCAGGCTTGAGCGGTCGATTTTGATGGACTTGCCACGTAATCGTTCGGCATCTTCGATGCTTCCGACACCTTCAATAGTCAGAAACGAAAAATTACCGTGTTCCAAATATTTCAAGACGTTAAAAGCCTTGTCGTCGATATAGACCGTCTTCGGTTCGCCCGCGGCTTGTGGGAAAAGGCTGCATTTAATTTCGCCGCGAAGTCCGCGCGGCTTCAGCACATGACTCACTTGTATTCTTTGCATGTTGTTTGCACCAATTGTATAAATTGCTCGGGCGTCATTTGTCCAAGGTCAGCCCCTTCACGGGTTCGCACAGAAATCACACCGGCGTCTTTTTCCTTGTCCCCCGCCACAAGCATGAACGGGACCTTTGCCATTGTGTATTCGCGGATTTTGTAACCGACTTTCTCATTGCGAACATCTCTCGCCTCTCCGGTTTCTCCGCCCAACATTAGGCGAGTCTTCTGTAAAGTTAGAAAGGCTTAGCAACGGTGGGTGTCGCAAAGTTTATTTTTTACTCCCTGTAATACTCATCTACAATAAATTCTGCGCTTTCAGCCCACATTAGAGAACTTGTTTTTTGCAAAGCTTTGTATGTATTGGATTTTAAAAAATCAAGATATGCTTGTTCAAATGATATTTTTTCTTTTTCAGCAATAATAGAAACTATATGCTCTATCTTAAACATAATATCCGTTGTAACATCTTGCTCTTTATACAAATATTTAACTTGCATATTCTTCTCGTTTAGCTAAGGTTAAAAAAGAAAGAGATTTTTTAGTATGAAAGCTAACTTGATCATTCAACTTGTTGTATTTTAACAATTCTAAAGCCATTTCTGCAGTATAAATTCCTGCAATATAAAGCGCTATTGTTCTATTCGTTCTATCATTTGCCACAGGACCAATTGCTATATCGAAATCATGCTGAACTTCACCAATGCTCCTGTTGCTGGAAATAAATTCCAACCATTCTTTATTTGCTTCTTTAAATTCTTTAATTTTCAAATCATTGTTTGTTTCAAAATCAAATTCATAGATAAACTTACCTGTTCCACCATAGCGGTCAAAAACAGCTTCAGCCCAGGATATAGCCTGCTCTTTTATTGTTGTTGTATAAAATCCTTTTCCAAAATCTCTTTTATTTTTAGATTTTGATAAATCTACGCTTTCAATCAAGCAATTCGAGCCGTGATAAAGCTTCATTTTTGTTTCCTAGCTAAGATATCTTCTGCAAAACGAAACCCTTCATCTAAACTTTGAGTATGTAAAGCTCCGTAGTTCTTACGTATTAAATTGTTGATATTATTTTGCATAAACAGCAATAATGTATCTTGCGGTGTAAGGTTGTATTTATGAGAATACTCCTCTACCGCTACCACAATCATAAGATTTTCGTCTCTTTCTATCCCAAAAGTTGCCTGGCTCACACTCATACCTTACCAAAAAAGTTTCGCATAGGGTTAATATAGAAAATCGCTAAGCTCACTATCAATTCAACTTGCCAAATTTGTCAAAAGGTCAACGCAACAATCCCTCACGCATCGTACTTCCAAAAGGCATAATTTAAATATAGAAAGGCTTAGCGACGGTGGATGTCGTTATATGCTAATTTATCCGGCAAGCTGCAACGTCTTTCCTTATCTGTTCCTTTAATGCCTCAAGGCTTTCAAATTTGATTTCATCTCTAAGCCGTGCGCTTAGTTCAACATATAATTTTTTGTCATATAAATCGCCGTCAAAGTTTAATAAATGCGCTTCCAAACCAACAGGGCGACCGCCAAGCGATGGGCGATTGCCAACATTTATAACCGCTCTGTGTTTTTGCCCATCAAAAGAAGCCGAACCAAAGTACACTCCGTTTTTAGGCAAAAGTTTGTACGCAGGCAAAGCCAAATTTGCCGTTGGAAAACCAAGTTGCCTACCCAGCCCAAAACCGTGCTCAACAATACCGCTGAGCGAATAGTTTTGCCCAAGCATTGCATTTGCTAAATCTATATTTCCGTTTTTAAGAGCTTCCCTTATGCGAGAAGAACTAATGCTCATACCGTTGTGCAAAACAGGATCTATTTCGTAAATGGATAAATTGTCAAAATACGCCTTTAAAGTTTCTGAACTGCCTTTGCCACCCCGCCCGAATCTCTGATCCAAACCCATTACCCAAAGTTTTGCTCCGTATTTTTTTATAACAAACTCTTCCACAAAAGAACGAAACGGCATTGCAAGTAAATCTTTGTCAAATTTTTGCAAAACAAGAGAAAGACCCTGAGCTTCAATCAATTCTTTCTTTTCTTCATAAGAATTTAAAAGTTCCGGATGCCCGGGTTCTTGAATAATATGCCTTGTGTGTGGTTCAAAAGATATGGCTAGAGCTTGCAAAGCATTTTTTTGCGCCTCTGATTTCAAAGCGGCAAACAAAGCCCTATGCCCCAAATGGCAACCATCAAAATTACCCAAAACAATGGCTGTCACCGGAAACTCCCCTAAAATAATCTACAGCAGGCATTCTTTTTTTGCCTTCCGCTTGAATTTCTAAAATAGATAAAACACCATCGCCGGTACCAACAAAAACATCATTCTTTTGAATGGAAATTTGACCGGGTTTCAATTCAATATTTTTTGAAAAAAACGTTTTCCGTATAAATATTTTTTGCCCGTTTAAATGCGTGTATGCGCCCGGCCATGGGGTGAATGCGCACAGTCTTTTGTGAATTTGCAGAGCGCTCATGCTCCAGTTTATTAGACCGTCTTCTTTTTTTAGTTTTGGCGCGGAGCTGGCCTGTTCGTGATTTTGTTCAATCGCGGTAAAATTTTCGCTTTGAAGTTTTGCGAGCGCGCTGTCCAATGCTTCGCAACCCGGGGCTACCATTTTTTTTAGCAAAGTTTCTGTTGTATCGTCTTGTTCAATAGTCAATTCTCTTTGCTCTAAAATCGGGCCGTGGTCCATTTTTTCGTCTAATAAAAATACGGTTAAGCCGGTTGTTTTTTCGCAACTCGCTATTGCCCATTGCACAGGTGCGGCACCTCTGTATTTTGGAAGTAAACTTCCGTGAATATTTATAGCCCCGAATTTTGATGCTGCCAAAACTTCTTTGGGCAAAATTGAAAAGGCAACAACCACAAAAATATCCGCATTAAATTTTCTCAGTTCTTCTGCAAAAGCTGGGTCTTTAACCGAGGGTTGCAAAACAGGAATACCAGCTTCCACAGCAGCAAGCTTTACAGGCGGGCTGTGCAACTCCATTCCTCGCCCCTGAGGTTTATCAGGCTGTGTTGCAACAGCCACAACCTGATGCTCACCTTTAGTTAAGTGTTTTAAGAACTGAACGGCAAATTCCGGCGTTCCCATAAATATTATGCGCATAGCTACCTAAACCAGTGTGTAAATGTGTAATATAGTAAACGCTGATTTACTCGCTTGGGTATAGGGTATGGGGAACTGCACAAATAAACGGCTAAATCTGCTTAAAAACAATGTTTTTTTGCATTGTCTGTACCCCATACCCCATACCCCATACCCTATACCCAAACATTGAGTTAACACCCCTAATGTTTTGCATTTCGCTGGTGAATCGCCAAAGGCGAGTAATCATTAATTACTATAGTAAATCAATTTTTCTATATTTAAAAAGCAATGTATCCATTCTTTTTCGCAATATTCTTTCTAATTGCTCTCGCTTTTGCAAGTGATGCAGATAAACGTGCCGAGTTACTGGGACCGGTTCAAGTTTCGAGAGTGCACTCTATGGATGAAGTTAAAGGCTCATATAAAAGCCCTAAGAGAGCCATGTTTATGTCTCTAGTTGTGCCTGGTTCCGGGCAGTTCTATGTTGGCGGTCAATCTCGCCACATAAGAGGAACATTTTACTTGGCAGAAGAAATTGCCCTGCTGGCAGGTTTATATTACCACTCCATGTACAGATACGACAAGCAAGTGAAAAAATATCGAAATTTTGCAAATGATAATTTTGACATTGTAAAATATGAAACGGGAATGAACAATGTTCGGCTTGATATTTATAACGCACCGGATGAATTCGAAAGGTTCTACGGCGGTACCGAAAGAGAAAGCTACTGCAAAGCGCTTTACGGGCCAAATATAAACACGGAAAAATGCTCCCCTTTTGATGGTCCTGCCTTTTACAACCAGAATCAAAGACCATATCACAATCCCGCGGAATTTTACAGAGTTATTGCAAACAACAATTTTGTGCTTGGTTGGAATGATGCAGAATTGAATAGCGAAGCTATTAACCGTATAAATTCCGGAAACTATGAAACTATACTGGGAGAATCGGAAAGCCGGAAAAAATATATTGCCATGCGCAAAAGAGCAAATGATTTGGCAGATAGGCAAGCCATTTTTTTAGGAGCAATAATTTTAAACCACATAGTATCTGCTGTTGACGCCGCTCTTTCCGCAAAAACGCATAATAACAACCTCTATGAAGAAAAAGTTTCTTTTCTGGACAAAATTCGTTTAGGAAGCGACATTCACATTGGCGAAAATTTTAAAGCCGGAGCGGGATTGTGGTATTATTTTTAATTTTAATCCTAACATCTCTCTCCTTTTGCCAAACTGTTATTTCTGTTGATGAAAATATATCGCGAAACAAGGAAAAAAGTCTTGCGTTAGCTTTGGTTAGTTCTGCGGTGCTGCCGGGAACCGGGCATTATTATTTGGGAGAAAACTCAAAAGCTGCAACTTTTTTTTGGACAGATGCAGCCTTGTGGTTTGCTACCGGCGCAACGTGGCTTTATAGCGAAAGCCAATTGGAAAATGCAAGGGGTTATGCGGTTAGGCATGCCGGCGCGGAAGGGGCGCCAAAAAATTTGAAATTTTTGAGCATTGTGGGAAACTACAGAAGCAGAGGCGGCTCCCTCTATCAAAATTCAAACCCGGACGATAAAGAAGACTACAATCAAGCCATGATTAGGGCCGGATATGCAATAGAACATGAATATCCTTTTGAGTATGGTTATATTTGGGACTGGGGCTCAAGCCAGAACCCGGAAACCACAGCGAGAATGAAAGAATACAACGAAATGCTGAAACGCCATCGCATTGCAAAAATAGCTTTTCAAGTTTCGTTGGGAGCCATGGCTTTTAACAGAGTCTGGGCAACTTTAGATGCGTTGCAAATTCACAGGCAAACATCGGCTAATTTTTCGCATTTGCACATAATGCCTTTTGCAACACCTCAACAATCCGGCTTTTTTGTTCACTATGAATTTTGAACTGCTTTCAGTGCGCAATTTATCTGTAGCTTTTGGTGATGTTCAAGTCACAGACAATGTTTGCTTCAATATTTCAAGCGGAGAAATTTTTGCTCTTATGGGAGAATCGGGTTGCGGAAAAAGCGTAACTGCCATGGCAATTCCAAAATTGCTTCCACAACCAAGTGCAAAAATTGTTAGCGGCGAAATAATTTTAGAAGGCAAAAACCTTTTGGAGCTGCCATCAAAAGCTCTTTACGAAATTCGAGGAAAAAAAATAGGCTGCGTTTTTCAAGAACCAATGCAAGCTCTGAACCCCGTTGTGAGCATTGGAACTCAACTTTTGGAAGCGGTTCGCTTTATGCCAAAAGAAAAAAGATTGAAAAGAATAAAAGAACTTTTGACAAAAGCCGAGTTCAAAGACCCAGAGCGAATTTTAAAAAGCTACCCGCACGAGATGAGCGGTGGCATGTTGCAAAGAATTGTGATTTGCATAGCGCTTGCCCCAAAACCATCGCTTGTTATTGCAGACGAACCAACCACCGCTTTGGATGCAAACATACAAACTGCAGTGATGGACATATTGAAGAGCATGTGCAAAAGCGAAAATGCAGCAATGCTTTTAATAACACACAATGCCCACTTAGCTGCAAAATACGCAGACCGCATTGCTGTAATGTATGCAGGCCAAATCGCAGAAACCGGCAAAACAAGTGAGGTTTTCAACACGCCCAAACACCCATACACAAAAGCTTTGCTAAAAGTTGTTCCGGCAAAAGGAAAAACCTTGGCCGATTTAAAGCCAATACCCGGTTCCGTGCTAAGCCCAAAAGATTTTGACAAGGGTTGCAGGTTTAGATTTAGGTGTGAGTTTGTGAAGGGGGAATGCGATAAATTGGGGTATGGGGTATGGGGTATGGGGAGAATGCGCATTGGAGTGCTTGTGTTTTATGATTCTTAATGTTCAAAATTTGTCTGTTACGTTTCGTTCCAAGGGTGGAGTGGTTTATGCTTTGAAGAATATTTGTTTTTCGCTTGAGAAAGGTGATGTTTTGGCGCTTGCCGGGGAATCCGGGAGTGGAAAAAGCACTGTTGCCAACGCTTTGGTTGGGCTTGTGCCTTGGGAGCAAGGCGGGACTTATGAACTTTTTGGCGAGAAAATAAATCCTTATCAAAAAAAATCCTTTTCTATTGTGCGCAGCAAAATGCAAATGGCATTTCAAGACCCCTACTCCTCGTTAAATCCAAGAAATACCGTTATGGAAATTGTTACGGCTCCTCTGCTTGCGCGAGGAATTTCAAAAAACGAAGCCACAAAAAAAGCAAAAAGAATGCTCGATTTGGTTGGGCTTTCAAACGCCGATGTCCATAAGTTTCCTCATGCTTTTTCCGGAGGGCAAAGGCAACGTATCGGTTTGGCTCGTGCTTTGGTTTTGGAACCGAAAATTTTGATTTGCGATGAAATAACTTCTGCGCTTGATGTTAGCGTGCAAGCTCAAATTTTGCATCTGATAAACGATTTGCAAAACGAGCTGGAACTCTCATTGATTTTCATCTCGCACGATATTGATGTTATGGAGATGATTGCAAACAAGGTGCTGAGGCTTAGCAATGGAGAAGTGGAGGTTGATTAAAAGGCTTGTCAAAACCTATTCTAGCTTGGAAGTGCACCTGTTCCGGCTGCTCTTCGTTAACTCCTAAAATCACTATGTGGTGGCGAGTTTCTGGAAAACGCATCAAAGCAACCTTTGTGTTGTATTCAACTTGGTGCATGTAATTCAATTGAACAGAACGAATTCTTCTTTCCTTCAACTCTTCAGGGGTTATAGCATCTAAAACCCAGTCCGAATATCTACAATTATTCACATGATTATTCAAGTCTATATCACTGTATCGCACATCTTTTACCAAAACGGTTTTAGGCATTCCTTCCGGTTCCAAAAGATCTATGACTTCTGGAAGTACACTTAGCTCCGGATTGAGCTGAAAAGTATATGGACCCTCAGAAAAAGGCTTTGCCTTTCCGTCTTTCAAGTCTATCAAAAGCCAAGAAGAAGTAGCCTGTATAATGGAATTCTCCTGCGAATCACGAACATCGTAATCACACCAGCCAACCTTTTCTGGATTATAACCTTTTAACCAAGTGCTAATAAAAATATCTTCGCCCCAAAGCGGCAAATGCGAAATTCTCAGCTTTATCCTTGAAATTAACAGGGTAAATTTATCCCTATTAATCATGGACAAATAATCAAAACCTTGATTTCTCAAATGAGCCAAAGAGGTTTCTTGAAAAAATTCGCAAAGCCTGGAAATTCGCAAATTCGCATATAAATCACAGTCAAAAAAACCGACTGAAAATTTCTTTGGGACAATAACCATAAAAACTCCTGAGCTATTTGGAAAGTAAAACCTTATTCATTGCAGAAACAAATGCCGAGGGATCCGGCAAAACCGAACCCTCTGCTAACAAAGCTTGCCCATAAAGCACCGTGGGATAAGAACCTAAATCATCGCCTGCTTCTGCTTTTTGGAGCAAATTTTTGCAAATCTCATGTTCGGGATTTATCTCCAAAATACGCTTTGCCTTTGGCATTTCCATACCCTGCAAAGACATAAGTTTTTCCATATGCGCTCCCATTCCGCCCGCAGCTCTAACAAGCATGCAAGGGCTGTCTTTTAAACGGCTGGATACACGCACTTCACTAACCTCTTCGCTCAAAACTTTTTGCAAAGTTTCGCAAAGTTTCTCGTAATTCTTTTTGCTTTCTTGCTCTGCTTGCTCTTCTTCTTTTGTTTTTTCAAACTCCAAATCGCCAAGTGCAACATCGTGAAATTTCTTTTCCTTAAATTCATTCAGGCTTTGCATCATGAATTCATCCACGGTATCGGTTAAAAACAAAACCTCATAACCCCTTGACTTGCAGGCTTCCAAATGCGGGCTGCCTTGCACCGCAGGGAGAGACTCGCCTACTATATAGTAGATTTCCTTTTGGCTCTCCGGCATACGGGCAACATATTCTTCCAGCCCCACAAATTCATTTTCACCGGTTTTGGTGCTCTTAAAGCGAAGCAAATTTTTCAACTCATCCAAAAATTCCCAGTTCATGTAAAAGCCTTCTTTCAGAACGGCTCCCATTTCTACCCAGAATTTTGCATAATCTTCTTTGCGATCGTTTGCCACGCTTTGCAAGGTATCAAGAATTTTTTTCGTAGCGTGTTTTTTTAAGCTTGCAACTATTTTATTACTCTGCAATATTTCACGGCTAACATTCAAAGGTAAATCTTCGGTATCTATAACACCACGCGCAAAGCGGAGCCAATTTGGCAGCAACTCTTTGCAATCGTCCATTATAAACACTCGTTTTACATAGAGCTTTAACCCGCGGCTCTGTTCGGATGCATAGCGAATCCCAAACGGCGCTTTGGAGGGAATGTAAAGCAAGCTCCAAAATTCCTGCGCCCCCTCAACGTGGGTGTGGCTCCACGCAAGCGGCTCACCGCCTTCGTGCGAAACCAATTCGTAAAATTCCTTGTACTGCTTTTCTTCTATGCTTTTTGCGCTCTGTCTCCACAAGGCCGGTTTTTCGTTTAACCGTTCAACTGTTTCTTCTTTTTTTTCTTTGTCCAATGAATGGATGTAAATTGGGTGCGTTACAAACTCGCTGTATTTGCGAACTATGCTTCTTATTTGCCAATCTTGCGAAAAATTTTTGCAATCATCTTCATCTTTCAGGTAAATGATGATTTTGGTTCCATTTTTTTCTTTTGGCAATTCATCTATGGAAAACTCGCCTGTTCCTTCTGATGTCCACTGGTAGCCCTGTTCTTCTCCGGCCTTTCTGGAATGGACTTCCACTTTGGAAGCAACCATGAATGCGCTGTAAAATCCAACACCGAACTGCCCAATCAAATTCACATCTCTTTTTTCATCGCCTGTTATGCTTTTCAGAAAGTTTTTTGTTCCTGAGCGAGCTATGGTACCAAGGTTCTGAATCAAATCTTCTTTGTTCATTCCCACGCCATTGTCTTCTATGGTCAAAATTTTGGTTTCATCATTTGCAGAAATATCTATTTTGAGCTCCACATCGCTTGGCAGCAAACTTGGGCTTGCTATGGATAAAAACCTAAGCTTATCCAAAGCATCAGACGCATTTGAAACCAATTCGCGCAAAAATATCTCTTTATTGCTGTATAATGAATGGATCATCAAATGCAACAATTCACGAACTTCTGTTTGAAATTCCATTTTTTCGGACATACTACCTCTTCAAAAAAATTGTTTTTGTGAATATAGAAAATTCCCTACAAGGGGAAATGTCCCCCTCGCTTCAACCGCCTTACGTTGCACAGGGGCAGACACTGGAGGAGCCTGCATAAGAGGCATCAGGGCAAACGCATCTAAATTTTTAAATTTTCTACATTATGGTAAGATATTTTAACTCAGGAGCTATTATGAACATTTTTCGTTTAATGTTGCCGGTTTTAGCGTTTGCGCTTGTTTTCTCAGTCAATGCATTTGCAGATGACGAGGAATTTGCCCCAAGAGGAGGAACAGGAACTGTTACCATCATTACAGACCCTCCTAACAGCGATATTTTTTTGGATGGGGTACCTTTGGGGAAAAGCCCTATAACAAAAAAAGAATTTCGCTCCGGTCCGCTAAGACTAATAGTTATGGATCAAGGCAAGGAATTGATAAACGTTCGCTTTAATGTGTGGCCGGGCAGAGAGAATAAGTTTGAAGGCGCAACTGTTATGCCGCATGGCACAATAATAGTTACAACTGTTCCGGATAAATGCCAAATTTTGTTGGACGGAGATCATGCCGATAACACAGATGGCGGTCCGCTAACGATTAACAATATAGATGCCGGCTCTCACACCATTGCTGCAGATAGATGTGGCAGGTATTTTGAGATTATGGTACCGGTTCGAGGCGAAAAAACAACCGAAGTTCATTTGGATGTTCGATCAAGGAAAGCTACAGCGAAAATAGATGGCGAAAATGTTTTGGGAGCAACAAAATAATCACCATTTTGCAAGAGCGTTTGCAACAATAATTTCTTGCAAAGCTCTTATTGCGCGCTCTTGTCCGTGCATCGCTTCGGATTCGTTTTTTTGCACATCGTAGGAGCCTATCGCCTGAACGCTTCTGTTCTCATATATCATTTTTTTACGAACATTATCGTAAAAAGAAACTGATATTCCCATTGTGACTCTGTATGTTTCAACTGCTGCGCTTGAGCTATGGGTTTCGGGTCTGTTGCTATAACTCAAAAGGGTGACGGTAAAATCCGCATCAGCGTTATCGTTAACTATGCGAATAGCAGGTGCATTTATTCTGAACAACTCTCGTAATCCATCTTTAAGTCGATTTCCTATAACAGGGTCAAAATTGCGATAATCCACATCGGCTATATTTACAGTTTTTATATGCGTTGGCAAAGTCGTAGCTGTGAAACTATAGCAAGATAGAAGCAAATAACAACTTATAACAAGCAAAATTCTCAAAAGCATAATGGGAATATAGTAAATTTTTTCTATATTCTCTTCCAATGGAATCCTCTAATTTTATTCAGGACTTTATAGTTGAAGATTTGGGAAACGGGCGATATGGCAAAGTACATACCCGTTTTCCGCCGGAACCTAATGGCTATTTGCATATTGGCCATGCAAAAAGCATTTGCATAAATTTTGGAACTGCTATAAAGTTCAAAGGACTTTGCAACCTCCGCTTTGATGACACCAATCCCGCTAAAGAAGAAGTGGAATATGTGGATAGCATAAAAGAAGATGTTAAATGGCTGGGCTTTGATTGGGAAGAGCGCGAATATTATGCCAGCGATTATTATGAACTGTGCTACGAGTTTGCCGAGCAACTCATCTCTGCAGGCAAGGCTTATATTTGCCATCTAAAAGGCGATGAAGTGGGGGAGTATAGAGGCACCCTTACAAGTGCGGGTAACAATAGCCCCTGGCGCGAACGCCCTATAGAAGAAAACCTTGAAATTTTTCGTAAAATGCGCGCAGGTGAAGTTGAAGAAGGCGAAGCGTTTTTGCGAGCCAAAATAGACATGGCAAGCCCAAACATGAATATGCGCGACCCCGCTATTTATCGCATTAAAAAAGAAACGCATCACCGCACCGGAAACAAATGGATTATATACCCCATGTACGATTATGCCCACCCAATCGGCGACTGGATTGAAGGTATAACGCACAGCATTTGCACATTGGAATTTGAAGACCATCGCCCTCTCTACGAGTGGGTGCTGAACGAAATTAAAACCCTTATAGATAGCGGTTCTTATATACCCAGCCAAAAAATGCCAGCAGCTTTGCCCAGGCAAATTGAATTTGCTCGCCTTAACCTTACATACACGGTTATGAGCAAAAGGCTTTTGCGCGAGCTTGTGGAAAATAACCATGTTCTTGGCTGGGACGATCCCAGAATCCCCACAATAAGCGGCCTTAGACGCAGAGGTTACACGCCAAGCTCATTGCGGGAATTTGCCGAGCGAATAGGCGTTGCAAAAGCAGATAGCGTTGTTGATATACAGTTTCTTTATTTTTGCATAAGAGAAGAATTGAACAAGAGCGTTCAGAGAGCGATGGTGGTTTTAGACCCGCTCAAAATTGTTATCACAAATTGGGAAGAAGGTAAAGAAGATATTTTGGAAGTGGAAAATAATCCGGAAAACCTTGAGCATGGAAATCGCAAAGTGGTTTTTGGCAGGGAAATTTACATTGAGCGCGATGATTTTATGGAAAATCCACCAAAGAAATATTTCAGGCTTTCGCCGGGTTCGGAGGTTCGCTTAAAGGGTGCTTATTATATAACCTGCAAAGAAGTTATAAAAAAAGATGGGGAAATTGTGGAGTTGCATTGCGTTTATGACCCTGAGAGCAGGGGAGGTGAAACTCCGGATGCTCGCAAGGTGAGAGGAACTTTGCATTGGATTAATTGCAAAACGGCTGCCGATATTGAGGTTCGTCTTTTTGAAAATCTCTTTACCTTAGAGAATCCCACTGCAATTCCGGAAGGGAAAAATTTTATGGACTATGTGGACAAAGATTCCCTTGTGGTGAAGCAAGCAAAAGCAGAGCCAATGCTTGCCGATGTTAAACCTTATGATAGATTTCAGTTTTTAAGGCATGGTTATTTTTGCGTAGATTCCAAGGATTCTTTGCCTCAGAAACCTGTATTTAACCGCATTGTCGGGTTAAAGGATACCTGGGCAAAGCTAAACAGTAAATAAGAAAAAACTACTTACTATAAAATTCAACAACCAGCTGCTCGTTCAGCTTTACCGGTATTTGATCGCGGAGCGGAATATTCACAAGCTTTGCTTCGAATTTATCTTTGCTCACTGCCAAATAAACGGGAGCCTCAGGAGCACCTTCTATTGCTTCTTTTACTTGCGGATGATTTTTTGACTTCTCGCGAACCGATATTAAATCGTTAGCTTTAACTATGTGATTCGGAGAATAACTGCGCCTGCCGTTAACCATAAAATGACCGTGAGCAACGTATTGGCGCGCGGCAAAAATTGTGCGTGCAAAACCGGAGCGATACACCAATGAATCCAACCTTGTTTCCAAAAGAATCATCAAGTTATCACCGGAAGAACCATCTCTGCGGTTTGCCTCATGATAAGTTCTGGCAAGCTGAGACTCGGAAATGTTGTAGGTGAATTTCAACCTCTGTTTTTCAACGAGCTGCTGTTTATAAACACCTGCGCTTCTTTTGCGCCCCATTCCGTGTTGACCGGGGGGAAATTTGCGACGTTCTAAAACCTTTTGCGTTTTAGGTGTAACCGCCAGATCAAGCGACCTGGCAACCTTTGCCTTTGGACCTCTATAGGCCATAAATACCTCACTAGGAAGCTCTTTGGTTAAACCATTTCAGCTGGCAGAGCTTGGCTCAGCTGAGTGGTAGCTACAAATATAGTAATTTTTTTGCAAAAATGCAAGGGTATTCATTTTTTTCTATGCGGCCGCGTGGCTGTGCATTTTGTGCAACGTTGTCCAGAATCGGGGCAAGAGCAAGAGAATGTCTGAACCCCGATGACCCCGATTAGGAGGATTAACCCGATTTTAGAAAATGTTTTGTTCATGAGCTACCGTACCACTATGCGTTTCGCTTGCTTGCTTTGCCGTTCAATGTACACGCCGGGTGTGGTGGGTTTGGTTGTGCCGAGGGGATTGCCTTTTATGTTGTAGTAGAGCGGTTTTTGGGGATTAGGGATTGGGGATTGGGGATTGGAGACGATGATTGGCGTTCCACCACCCCCGCCCTGCCATGCGTGGTACGGATAACTTTCACCTTCGTCTATCTGCCAAACGTTGGTGAAATCCCAATTGGCAAACGTACTTTGCGACATCATCTCGGCGGTAGTTTTGCCCTCGCCGCCGTGTGATGTGCCTGTGCTGGTGGCGACATCAACATCCCAGTAG
>JAITUM010000138.1 GCA_031286305.1 Candidatus Fibrimonadaceae bacterium
AAGTTATGCCCTGCGTTTACTAATGTTGCAAAACCCGCCAGCTGCTGAGGTTCGGTTATAAGAAATTCAGACTTAGAATCATCAAACCAAGCGATATCGGGTATGCTCCAGCGCAAATATGGGTAGCCATTGTTTATTTTGCTGTCTATTCCCCAGATTGTGTTAAAATTCAAGCCGGTAAAAGTCGTTCTTTGCTTCATTTCTGCTGTGGTTTTTCCTGTGCCTAGGAAATTGTTACGGCTGGTTGAATCTGTATTGTAATAACCGTTTATAGTGCCGTTGCTGTTAGAACCAACAAGCCCTCCTACATTTGTGCTTGTTTCCGATGTTTCCACTTTGCTGACAGAGTAGCTGTTGCTTATGGTGCCACCAGCATAATTGGTTCCAGCAACAATACTAGCAACGTTATTTCCTACAAGTCCACCGACATAATCGTCACTCCCAAGCACTTTGCCAAAGGAATAGCTGTTGCTTATTGAGCCACTGGTGTTGCTTCCTACAAGCCCACCCACGTAGCTTCCACCCACGTAGCTTCCACCCCCTGTAACTGTACCCATAAAATAACTGTTGCTTATTGAACCTATGTTTATACTAGTGTTTATACTAGTGCCTCTTACCGTGAGACAGTTGCTTCCCGCAAGTCCGCCCACATAGTCATACTCTGCCGTAACCATCCCAGTGAAATAGCTATTGCTTATGGTGCCTAAGTTGCTCCCCACCAAGCCGCCTATTTGCCGGTACCCTTTAATATAAGAAGCTGCTACACCTATGTTTTTTATTGTACTTCCGGTATTTAAACGCCCAAACAATCCTTGGTAATAGTCGAAACCGTTTATGTAAACGCCACTAATTACAAAACCGTCACCATCAAAAGTTCCGTTGAACATATTGCCAACCACGGAAGTAGAACTATTATCATACTTAACGGTTCCTATGGGTATCCATTTGTTAGCGGGCTGTTCATTTGCCCAATTTTGCCAGTTCGCCGTGTCGTTTAGCATAATATCTCGCCCGAGTTTAAGAAATTCACTCGAAAAATGTGCTCCTGAGTTTACAAGCCAGCTAAAATCCTCTAATTGCTTTTTTGTGCTTATTATATAAGGATTCGCCTCCGTTCCATTCCCGCCTTCAAAAAAGCCGCTTATGTCTGCTTGAGCAGAAGCTTGGCTTAAAGTAGGATATTTGTCGGCAGAATAAACCCAAGCATTAGCTGATAAAATACCGGCGAAAAAATTTAGAGAATCTGCAAAAGCTTTTCTTTGCATTTCTTCTGTGGTTTTGCCAACGCCTTTGTCTTCATCGTTTTGGTCGCAGATTGTTTTGTTGTAATAGCTATTGATTTCAATGGAAAAGCTTATTTTACTTCCAACCAGACATCCCACATTGCTTGTCCCTGTGACTTTTCCGACGGAGTAGCCGTTGTTTATCACGCCAAGGTTACTGCCGACTAGCCCTCCTATATTGTCTGTCCCCATAACTGTGCCTATGAAATAACTATTGCTTACTGAACCTCTATTACTCCCTACCAGTCCGCCAGTATTCGAATAGGCGTCAATATACGAAGCGATTACTCCGAGGTTTTTTATTATTACGCCATAACCTGCATGCCCAAACAACCCGGCATAGACTGAACCGTTTTTTATGTAAACACCGCTAACAACAAAACCATTGCCATCAAAAGTCCCATTAAATGAATATGCCGGACCCGTCTGTCCTATTCCTCCTATCGGTATCCAAAGTTTTAAGTTTGCAGGCGGAAGATCATCTCCCCAGTTAGTCCAGCCTGTTGTATCATTTAGCATAATGTTTTGCCCAAGCTTAATTGTTATACTGGCAAAATTATTCCCTTCGCCTACCAACTTTGCAAGCCCAGCTAATTGCTCTGCCGTTTTTATAGTAAATTCGGTTCCGGAGGCGTCATACCAGTCGGTATCTGCAAGGTCTGCCCAGCTGGTTGGTTGGGCGAAAATAGCTTGGACCCCAAGCATAAGCATTAGGATTACCTTTAAGGTAGAAGTCTTTTCCATGACCGTCTCCTGTTTTATTTGTTTGGCTTCTGTAAATATAGAAAACGCATTTTGCTTGCTAGAGAGTAGGGTGCTGGATTTTCTATCTTATCTATGTGCGTGGCAATTTATCAAGAGATGACCTTCCCATGTGGCGGTGGTCGGAGTTAATCACTGATGATTTTTTCATTGACCTCCCTCCTGATTTTTCTTGGGACTTGGTACCCGAGGAGCTAAAGGCAGAGGAGAGCAAGGCGGCTGAGCCTGAGAAAAAACAGTCAATGTTTCGCTTTGTTCCAATCAAAACTCAGCATTGCGTGGATAAAGATTTAGCCTTCTGTGAAAGCCTCGCAATTGCATATTCCCGCGTTTTGGAAGAGCGAGGAGAAAAAGTATTTTTGCGGGGAAATAGTTTCACCGCAAAGCTCGCCAAGGCTATATTTGAAAATGACAAAAATCTTTTCATAACAAGCTGCGAAAAAAAAGACAATAAAGAAGAGTATTTTAAAGAGTGCTCTCAAGCTCTTGAAGAACATGGCTTTGTAATTGAAAATAAAACGCCTAACAAAGATTCATGGGGCAGCATATTTGATAAAACTCGCCTTTTAACCGAAGAATATCTTGCAACCAAATTAGAAGGTGGGTTGCCGGTAATTAAAGTTTCCGAACTTAAAGAAAACAGTGAAAATGAGAGCAAGTTTGATATTATAGTAACACCTGAAAGCGCAAAGGACGAAGATATAAAAGAAGCTGCTCTAGCTATTTTGCAAAGAGACGGTCTGGAAGATTCAAGCGATAAAGTCAAGGCAGGTGAATTGTTTTATAAGTTTTTGAGCAATAACTCTCCTTTCAAAGAAGCTCTTCCTCGCCCTAAATTCAAAATAGATACAACGGAAACACGCCTGGGTTTTTACAAGCAAGACACAGAAACGATTCACATAAACCAACGCCTTGTGCTTGATTCTCTTCGTGATGAAAACCACAGAGACCGCTTTGCCTTGCTTTTGATTATGCTTCGAGAATACGGAAGTTTTTTATCTGAGCATCCGGACAGCAAATTGTATGAAAAGCGTGTTGGCCGAACATTTGCGCGGCGGTTTATGAAAAACTCTATTGCCGATTTATTTAACAAAGATTTTGAATTTGCTGATTTTACAACCCTTGATTCCAAAGATAAGGAGCAGAAATTTACGGTTAAAATCTCTAATTTGAGTTACAAGGAGCGTAAAGATATTTATTTATATCTTATGTGCGGGAAGTACGTAATAAAGGATGATTTTAGGGAGCTGAATTACAAAGACAAGAAAGAGTGCGAGTCTTTGCATGAGAAGTCGAAGTTGAAAGTGAATAAAGGCAATCATCTTTGGAATACTCTTTTAGATTATCATTATGGCGAGATGATTAA
>JAITUM010000181.1 GCA_031286305.1 Candidatus Fibrimonadaceae bacterium
ATATGGTGAAAAATATAGAAAATATAAGAGAGAGTAAGAGAAGATAAGAGAGACAAAACAGCGTTTTCTGAATTAAAACGGCTACAAAGCCCTATATATCAATGGTTAAAATACCCCCAATGCGGGGACACCCCGCAACGCCCCGGTTTCAGAACACCGTTGCACAAAATGCACAGTCCCGTTGCAGGGCAATCACGGAGAGTGTGGTCGCCCTGCGGGTAACTCTCAGACTTAACCCTCGCAACGCCTCTTTTAGGTCTTTTTTGCTCAGTCCCACATTTACCGACAGAAAAACCCTCTTTTTGAGTGAGTTTCGCATGTTGTCTGAATCAGAATTTGCAGAATTTGCAGGATTTTTAGAATGGAAAAACTGCGTTTTTGAGTGAATTTCGGCGTTTTAGCGGAAAAAACAGCACATAACAAAAAACCTACCTTTTTTGTTATACCCAAAATATAGAAAAAAGCTGCATTTTTGTCAAATTTTCGAGGGTTAAAAACCTACCAAAAAAGGTAGGTTTTTTGTTATGCGAGAAGTGCTGAAAATCGGGAAAAAGAGTAGGCGAAATGTTAAACAAGGAGGCCGCTAGTGGCACTGCAATTATGCGATAATATGTTCGCAGCTACCTTTGGGAGCTCCCAAAGCCTCCAAACAAGGCAGATTTATGCTTTCGGGAACTCTCGACACCCCCAAGCAGGGCGAAATTATACTTTCGGGAACGCCCGATACCCTCAAACAGGGCAGATTCATACTTTCGGGAATGCCCGAGTCCCCAAACAGAGTGTAATCATGCTTTCGGGAATATCCGAAGCCTTGCCGCAGGCAGCGGCTACAAAAATTCATTATCAATACCTAAGGAGATAAGGTTATGAAAATTAGCAATCTAGATTTAGCTAAGCTGCGTAATGACGCACACTTCCAGTTTCACACTGAGTTCAAAGATATCGTCGCCAAAAATGGTGCAGATACTCTGAAAATCGGGCAGCAGTTTCAAAGTTATTTACCGCTCTATGACAGAGTGGATATCGCATTAAAAAAAATCAACAAAAGCATCTTTACAGAACAAATCCAAGAGGCAGACAAGGCGAGAGACGAAATTTGGAATGGTATCATCGATATGAACAAAGCCGCTCTCAAGCATTTTAACTCTGATACAAGGGATGCCGCTAAGAAGCTAAAAATTGTTTTCGACACCTACGGAAACATTGCAAAGAAACCGCTTAACGAGCAAACATCGGCTACATATAATATTTTACAGGAATTGGAAGGCAAGTATGCAAACGATGTAGTTGCAGTTGGCATTGGGCAGTGGGTAGCTGAGCTTAAAGCCCGGAACAATGCTTTTGGCGATTTGATGAAGGAGCGTTTTGATGAGTCTGCGCTAAAGACTGACATTGTGCTTAAAGAAGCCCGCATGGAGCTGGACAAGGTGTATCGCACAATTGTGGAGCGAATCAATGCTTTGGTTATTGTGGAAGGTGCGGCGGCTTATGAAGCTTTTATCAAAACGCTTAACATTATTATCAAGAAATACACGCCCAAGCGGAGGAGGAAGGGTGGCGGTGTGGAAGAGATTGAAGAGGAGGTGGGAGGTGAATAAGACAAAATCTATTTTCGCTATTGTCATCTGTTCAATGATGATGTTCCCGTCACATGCTAATGCATTCTGGTTAGACGTAATCAAGGAATTCGTAAATAACTCAATAAAAACGATTGTTATGCCTAAATCGGCAAAAGGCATAACAGTCGCAGCCGAAAACAAGTCTGCCGGGCAAGTTGCCAAATCCGGTGCGCAGCGCACTCCTGAAGATATTTACGATGCCTTGAATAGAATAGGGAGTATATGCATGGAAGAGTTCGTGAGATATGTTCCTTGCGCAGTAGGAACGGAAAAAAGCTTTGACAGAGGGATGGCTAGCAAAAAAGCCGCCGACAGAGCCCGAGTGGAACTGGCTAAGAATATGGGAACGTATGTAGAAGCCAATGCCGAATTCGATGAAAAATCGGAAGAGGATGAGGCTGGCGTATTGAAAGAAGCGATGGTCTATATTGCAGATGCGAAACTCTCTACAAACCAACTTGTTTCCGGCGCACAGCAATACCTAAGCTATACATACATAGACGAAGAAGCCACGCAGATAAACAAAGGCAGAACGGTGTACGTAACTACTGTGGTTATGGTTTTGAACAGGGAGCTTTTGGGAAAAGCCCTTGAGGATGCGGCTAAAGAAAAGTCTCTTAGCGAGCAAATAATCAAGGAGTCCAAGCAGGGTGTCGTGACTATTGTGAAGAACGCTCTCAAGAAAATGAAAAAATGAGATTTTTTTTTAACTCGCTGTTCTTTTGTGTCGTTGTGCTTGTTCCGCCAGCTTTGGCTGATTTCACAAGGGCGGATTCCGCAAAAGCCTTAGCCCATTGCCAAGGCAAACCATTCATAGGTGCTACAGTCTTTGTAGAAAACCGAAACGAAGCCAGCAGCAAAACAAAGACAGAAATTACAAGAAAAATAATTTCTCAGGTAGAGTCCCAAATCAAGATAAGTGATTCTAGTGAGGAAATAGGCGGTGTTCTGACTGAGTCAAGCAGTTATTCGGGAATAAGCCAAATAAAGAGCAATTTGACTCTTTTTGGCTTTCAAGAAATAGAATCTCCCAAACTGCTTGAAAGCGGCGAGTATGAATTCAAAGGCTATGTATGTAACCATGATGCAGCTAAGCCGTATTTGGATTCTTTGGACAAGATAGAGCGGCAGCTTTCCACTAGAAAGGTTGTTTCCGTGAGTTCCTGTCAAGAGTTTTACAAAGAATATAGTGCAAGAGTAATGCTATTTGAAGGCCTTTTGGAACGTTTTGGACAAAAAGACAAGGGCAAAGTGGGCAATTACAGAAAAATTGAAAAAAACTGCAAGCAGGTGGGGAAGGGTATATTTTTAAAAAATAATCCAGAAGCTAGCGAGCTTAGTAAGGATTTTGCAAAAGCGCTTGGAAGTAAAATTCCCTTTAAAATATCTGGTGAATGTTTGCAGGGAATAAAAGTGCAGGCTAGAGCGACGGATCGTGGTTGTAAAGAAAATCGGATGGGTGGTTATATAGAATGCACAACGGATGTATATTTGGAAGTCGAAGAGTGCGGTAGTACAAAAACATATACCCTTGACGGTAAAATAAGTGACAGAGCTAGTAGAGCAGATGCAGAAGAGCGTGCCAGGCAAGGGATGTTAAATAAATTACGTAATTGTAATTTTCTAAAATTTGACGCATGGAAAAAAGAACTTCAACCTTGGATGGAAAAATGAAAAAAATACTAGTAATGCTTCTTGCAATTTCTCCTTTATTCGCAGAGCCTTCCGTTAGGCTTCCTTTGCCTCCTCCTCTGCAAAAGAAACAAATCCCAACATTCGTAGCGAGAGACAAAAATGCAAAAGAATTGTTCAACCTTCGTGATTTGAAAAAATCTGTAAATCCAAATGCCGAGCGTGTGGCACTTGCGTATTTTGCAACCTGGTGCATACCTTGCATGGAGGGAATGGTTCGTTTAAAAAACAACAGCGATTTGCTTGAGAAAAACAAGGTTCAAATTGTTTTGGTGAATTTCGGTGAAACTCGTTCTTGTCTTGGTTCTGGTGTTACAAGCGTTGAATGCCAAGAAGAAGTAAAAATCGTTCATGAATGGATTAAAAAATATTCAAATCCGGAATGGCTTTTGATTATGGATATAAATCGGCAACTTGTTAAGCCCTTTGGCTTGTCATCATCTGAACAAGACATGCCATTGCCACAAACACTTTTGCTAGATAATAAACTTAAACCCCTGCTTTTGCTTAGCACGGAAGGGAACGATTGGCCCCAAGTGCTGTGGGAAGAGCTTAATCAATAAAAGGAGACCCCCAATGAAAAAAGTCATAATATCACTTCTTGCTTTTGCCTGCTTTGCTTTTTCTGCCATAAACGTGGCGGTTATAAATGTCGATGCAGACCATGCTGCGCCCGGCTTGCAAAAAGAGTTGAATGAGGCAGAGCTTCGATACATAACGCAGGAAATCCGGCGGCAGGCAGTGAACAACTTGCCGCCTCGTCCTGACTATAATATAATGACCGAACAGGCTATTATGGCGCAAGGTGATGCTGTTTTGCAGGAATGCGAAGAAGAAAATTGTATGGTTGTTTTTGGGGAAAAAGTTGGAGCCGATTACATAATCAAAGGCACTGTTAGCAAATTCAGAAATAATTTTGTTTTAACCATAAATATTTATGAAACAAAAAAAGGAATGTTAGTTGCAAGCTCAGATCCAATAGAGAACTCTGACATAGCTAATTTTATTCCTGAAATAGGAAGAGTAACCCCAGCCTTGTTCAAAAAGCTTATGGATAGCAATCCGGAACTAATAGCTAGAAGGCAAGCTGAAGCCCCAAAAGTAGAGTATGTCTATGTAAATAAACCTGAAAAGAAAAAAAGCTATGGAAATTTTAGTGCAGGGGAGAGGTTTGAAGCCTGGGCTATAAATTTAGTTCTTCCTGGCTATGGTTCTTCTGTTATCATGAATAGAGAAGGTGGAGTTGTAACAGCTCAGGCAACTCTTGGTGGATTTGCGGTGGCATCAGCTATTGCCGGTGGTATTACTATTGCAGTTGCTAATTCATATCCTGAAGGCTCAGATAGCGATCTTTATATAGGAGCCGGTGAAATTTGTTTGGCAGTGGCAGCGGCTCTTTACGGTATAAGTTTTTTGATTAATACTTATTCTTCCATAACTTACGACAAGCCTGGTAGCTATATGGCTGGCCTAACTGACAATTTCCATTTTGCTGTATTGCCAAGCAAAAACGGCAACTCTTTAAAACCAGGTTTATTTTACAATGTGAGTTTTTGAATTTGTAGGAAGCAACGCGGAACTAAGTTAAAGGTCAAAAGCGGCTGGTTAGATGACGGCGTTTTTCTACATTCCCTATCATTAGGGAATATTACTATTCTGCATTTCACGTCGCCCTAATACAAAACCCTAAAACATGGAGATTGCATTATGGGCAAAAAGGAAACCCCTTGGATTTTTAGGTACTTGGAAGCAAATGTATAATCCATTTTTTAAAGTGGTCGAATTTGACCACTTTAAGATGCAAGCCGGTTTACCAAACTTACTCAATAGGCAACCACTTCTCAATCACAAACTCCACTCTCCGGTTCTTTCTGCGATTCTCTTCGCTGGTGTTCGGAACTAAAGGCTCGTAGTAAAGCTTGGAACCTATGCCAAGTATGCGTTTTTCATCAATGCCCTTGGCAATAATGTAATCCCTAATCGCTTTGGCGCGCTCATATCCAACCTTTCTGTTTATTTCCTTGTCACCCTGATTACAAGTGTGACCATTCAAGTAGAAACGCAACTCGGGATGGTCTTGTAGCAGAGCTATTATCGTTTCCAATGCCGGTATCTGCTTTTCGCTCGGTTTGGTTTGAGTTATATGGAAATCGTTTAAAACCTGGCTTTGAATAGAATCTATTCTTGCTTGCAAACTAATAGCCTTGCCTTCTTCAATTGAAGCTAAACGAGCCGCTTCTTTTTCCGCTGCCAAACGCGCTGCTTCTTCTTCAGCGGCCTTGCGACGTGCCTCTTCTGCTGCCGCCAAACGCATGGCTTCTTCTTCGGCAGCTTTGCGGCGCGCTTCCTCTTCCGCCGCTAAACGTGCAGCTTCTTCTTCGGCAGCTTTGCGGCGCGCTTCCTCTTCTGCCACCAAACGTGCAGCTTCTGCAAGAGCGCCGGCATCAAACGAAAGTTTCAATTTTAAGCCTATGGCTAGTGGCATAGCTTCATCAATTAAACTGTTAAAAGCAAAGCTTTGTTTCTCGCTATCATATTCCACAACCCTATCTGAAATATGTCTTTTTGTAGCGGAATTAAGCCCGTAATCAAAATAAACACCGGTATAAAGCCGCAATGCTTCGTTTAATTTCCACTTCACGCCTGTTTCTGCCGATAGAAAAACTGCGGTTTGCAAAGGCAATTTCTTTTCGCTTTTTTCCTTTTCAAATGTACCGAATCCCATAAATTTCTGAGTTGTATATTCGTAATCTTCAAACTCGCGGTAGCCGGAATTTTTTACGGAATCAGCAGAGATTTTATTGTTTCCCGATAAAGGAAAGCCTATTTTTGTACCTGCCGCTGCATAAAATTGGCGCTCCTCACCACCGCGCTGGTATTGAAGCATAAGCGGAATTTGTAAAAGCATAAGACTTTGCTCTTCTTTATAACCGTAAACCTTGCTGCGAAATCCTATTTCATTGCCTTCGTAGTCAATAAATGTATATGGCTGCTGACTGTGTTCTTTAAATCTGTACTCCGCATTGTAAAATGCCATTTCCAAACCGCTTCCAATGCCCCAGTTCGGAGTGAAAAAATAGGAATAGCCAAGTCCAAAAAGACCGCCAAACCCATGGCTTTTATCACCACCTTTTACATCATACCTTAGTGTGGATAAACCACCGCCGCCGTAAACGGAAAATTCATTGGCGGAAGTCTGAACCCCGATTAGTAATAGCGTGGCAAATAATATGGCTAGGGATTGGGGATTAGGGATTAGGGATTGGATTTTTTTCATTTTAATACCTCCATTGCTCTGATTGTTTTTTTGGTGCCGGTTTTATTTTTTAGTACCAACGCGTAAGCGTTTTTGATTTTTCTTATTTCTGTGAGAAAATCTCCTTGAACATTTAAGTGAGCCAAATGCTTACCTGATAAGCAGTAAACATCTACCGTTTCAATATCGCTAAAATCAATAAAAGTTTTTGCGGCAACGTTTGGCTTGGGAACTTCGTATTCGCAACTGGTAAATTTGCCTTCGTCGTCTGTTATTTCCACATGATATTTGCCCGGTTGAAGCGGCCTGCCGTCTTCGTACTCAGACCACGATTGCCCATTGCCTATTTTTTGCCCGCCTCGGAACCAAGTGAATTCGGAGAAGCGGGAGTTAAGGCTGTTGTTTGCCGGATTGTTGATTACCGTCAGAGTATTGTTGCCCCAGAGAGATACTGCTATTTCGTTAAAGGGAATGCAGACATCCGGAAGTTTTGATATATAAACCTCCAAAGGCTCTGAGATTTTACCTGCTTCGTAGTTGCTGTTTTCTTTTGCGCGAGCGAAGATATAGTAGGTGGTGTTTGGAGTTAAATCGGAGAATTCCAATATGCTAAAGCTGGTGATGACAAAATCAAGCGTTCCCGGAGCCGGAGAACTGGTTTCGCTGATAGCATATTCAACTTCTTGCTCGGTGCTCGGTTTTGGGATTGCGTTTATAAGTATGCTGCTTTCAGTTTTGCTTGCCAAAGTTGGAGTTGGAACATCAGCGCCAGAGGCTTTTTCCACTGTGAAATTTACAACAAGCTGCTTCTCTTCTTCAATATTGTTACCGCTAACTGTTATAATTGCAGTATATGTTCCTGCATTCAAACCTAAAACAGGCGCAACTTGGAGTGTGGTCTCGCCGTCAACCGCAATTGTTGTAACCTTGCCGCTTGAAATTGTGAAGGCAGTTAGATTTTCACCGCTAAGCTGGATTGTTAACTCTCCAGTCGGTTGCTCACCCGTGTTTTCTACGGTAAAGTTTAATGGCGTTTGTGCAGAGTAGCCATAGGCTGCATCGGGGAATGTTAGGGGACCAACGGGAAGAATTGATATGCTGGGCAACGATATGTAAACCTCCAAAGGCCCTGAGATACTACCCGTTTCGTAGTTGGTATTTTCTTTTGCGCGAGCAAAGATATAATAGGTGGTATTTGTAGTTAAATCGGGAAATTCCAATATGCTAAGGATGGTGCTAAAAGTGACAAATTCAAGCGTTCCCGGAGTTGGAGATTTGGTTTCGCTGATTGCGTATTCAACTTCTTGCCCAGTGCTCGGTTTTGGGATTGCGTTTATAAATATGCTGCTTTCAGTTTTGCTTGCCAAAGTTGGAGTTGAAACATTAGCGCCAGAGATTTTTTCTACTGTGAAGTTTACAACAAGCTGCTCCTCATTTTTAATGCCATTGCCGTCAACTGTTATAGTTGCAGTATATGTTCCTGCATTCAAACCTAAAACAGGCGCAACTTGGAGTGTAGCCGAACCGTCAACCGCAATTGTTGTAACCTTGTCACTTGAAATTGTGAAAGCAGTTGGATTTTTACCGTCAAGTTCGATTGTTAGCTCTCCGGTTGGTTGAACACCTGTATTCTCTATAATAAAGTTCAACGGAGTTTGTGCAGAGTAGCCATAGGCTGCATTGGGGAATGTTAGGAGGTCATCGGGATGAAGTAGTATGCTGGGCGGTTCTGCAGTCGCATCAATTGGGGTAACAACAATAGGATTAATTGCCGGAAAATTCGGTTCTTCCATGCTAAACCATAAAATTTGCTTTCCTGTTATTTGAGGGTTTAAATTGATCTTTCCTATCCCATTACTGAATTGTACGTTACTAAGGCTACCTATAAAATTGCTAGGCTGAACGCCACTTAAAACAACATTACGCTGCCCATTATAATTGTGAACTTCCCCAGAAGTAATATCCTTAACTGTCAATGTAATTTCAATAGTATCTTCGCCAACTATTGGTTCGCTGATATCGACGGAAGCTTCGAGTGCGAAAGCAGGTGGGGGAACTTGAAGTTTTATCCATGTGTAGCTAGTGTAGGCAAATTCTCCTTGACCTTCAGTCTCTTCGTCTGGATGCCACCATTTGCTAGTGGGTACCCGTAAAATTATATCTTTCTCGACTTTCATAGCCTCTGTTTCACCAGAAGCGATAATAGTGCCGCTGTTAACCGTTAAGGCTAGCGAGAATATTCCATAGCTTTCGGTGCCGGTTTCTCCACCCTTCGCCTCCAAGCTTCCTTCGCCGTTTATCGTTAGGCTGCTTCTAGAAACAATACCTGCGCTATGATCCTTTGAATTATCAGTGCTATTTGAAACAAAAAAGTTATCACCGACTAGTTCCAGAGTTACTGGTGTTGGCTGGCTAAAGTAAAGGGCGTATGGTGCAGTTGTAGTCCAATTTGCGCCATAGATTTTCAGTGTGTTTGTTTCGGGGTTCCACGATGCGGGTATGTCGGTCACATTATCCGGATCAAAAATATCCGGGTCAGGAAGCGAGCCGATTTCGGTATATTCGCTGCTTGCGTAAAACTTGCCATCGCTTTGGTTGAAATACAGGGTGCGTCCTTCAATGAATTCTCCAACTATAAATTCCACATCCAAACGCCGCATTATGATTGGTTCACCATCAATGCTTTCCGAAGCCGATACTAAAACGAAGGCTCTGTATGTTCCGGCTCCAAGCCCAGGCTTTGGTTTTATGGTGAATGTTTCTTCATTATTTTTTTTCATATCAATGCCGGAAATGCTCGGCGGGTTAATTTCAAAACTGCTTGCATGTTCTCCTGAAAGAGAAAAAATCAGTTCGACGATGGGCTTAACTTCGTCGCTTCCTATATTTTTTACCGTAATTTCATGTTCCGGTTGCGTGTTATAACCAGATATTTCCATAAATTTTATGTATGTTGGGCTTAGCGATATGTCGTGGCCGGGTACCATCGCTAACTTACCAACTGGTATGTAACGTATTTGGCTTCCGGCATCGGCTTGGAAATACTTGGTATCGCCGAGTAGGTCTTCGGGAGGGTTGGGTGCTCTTGCGCCTTTATTTACAAAAAGGCCGCTTTCTGCAACTTTTGTTATCCAAACTTCCATGCCGTCTGTGGGAGGAGGAACGCCGTCAGTGCCATCTCCTAGCGTGATATATCTGCTTCCGGCCATATAAACATTGCTTGAGCTGCCATTGGCTTTGGTATTGTCTTTAATCACCGCTGTTCCGCCAAGCCTGAATACGCTTGGTGTTGTGTTTGGGTCGGTGTCTGTGGCAAAGGCTGTGTTTGCAAAGTGCACGCCTCCGCTATAACTTGTTGCGCTTGTGCCGCAAAAGTTTCCTGTGATTATGCCGCCGCTCATATTAAACACAGCTCTGCGTGCATAAATATACACGCCGCCCCCGGAAAGACTTGTTCTGTTTCCTTTGATTGTGCCGCCGGTCATATTGAAGGTGCCTCTGCTATCAACATACACTCCGCTACCGTTAGCATTTTGGATAGTGTTATTTTGCAGCGTTGTGCCATCGTGCATATTGAGGGTGCCGCCATCGCCAATAAAAATAAGCGAACCATGAGCGTTGGCTGAATATGGAGAATTAGCGTTGTTTCCGTCGATGATAATGTTTTGCAAAGTAAGCGAACCTTTTTTTATAGTAAATAAGTGGCCTGTTACCAGGCGAGTGAGCTTGCGTGGCGGTGATGTTAGGCTTTGCATGGTGAGGGTATAACCATGATTGTCTATTTCCAAAAGCGAAGTGATATCAAAATCAGCGCCAATGGTGATGGTCATGTCTGTACTACCGGCATTAAATGCATCAATTTGCGATTTTAAGTCATCCATGTCCAAGATTTGTGCCGTTTGTGCCCATGATGCTACAGCAACAAACAATACCGCAGCCCAGA
The DNA here is from genome assembly GCA_031286305.1 of Candidatus Fibrimonadaceae bacterium. GTDB lineage: Bacteria > Fibrobacterota > Fibrobacteria > Fibrobacterales > Fibrobacteraceae > Fibrimonas. Next base: position 10,511 of record JAITUM010000181.1, read on the forward strand.
CTTTAAGGTTCCTGAAAGTTCTAATCATAGTGTGTCCTCGTAGTTTTAAACCTATATAATAGATTATAGAAAATTAATTTCTAAGTGTACGTTACACCTGTTGCCTTTATATGCATTGTCGTGTCGCCCCATTGTTGCAACAAAATATTGGTAGAATGTTTCTTGGATGCACCCTCTTAAATGGATGACACGTTACGCACTGCGCCTTGGTCTGCGCTTGTGGCGAGCGATGCGTAAATTTTCAGCGCTTTGCTGACTTCCCTTTTTCTTGAAACAGGTTTCCACGCTTGCTCACTCTTTTCCATTTCTTTGCGGCGCTCTTCCAGCTCAACATCCGTTATTCCTATGTTTATAGTCCTGTTTGGAATGTCTATTTCTATAATATCGCCGTTTTTTACCAAAGCAATGTTGCCTTTGCTTGCAGCCTCAGGGCTAACATGACCAATGGAAAGCCCGCTGGTTCCACCGCTGAATCTGCCGTCTGTAATCAAAGCGCAATCCTTGCCAAGCCCCATACTTTTTAGATAACTGGTAGGATAAAGCATCTCTTGCATTCCGGGACCGCCTTTGGGACCTTCGTAGCGAATAACCACAACATCGCCTTTTTTAACCTTGTTATTTAAAATTCCATGAACAGCATCATCCTGACTTTCAAACACAATGGCCGGGCCGGTGAATGTCCAAATTGAGCTATCAACTCCGGCAGTTTTCACAACACAGCCATTCGGCGCAAAGTTTCCGTAAAGAACCGCCAAACCGCCATCTTTGCTATACGCATTTGCTGCATTTCTAATAACGCCCTTTTCGCGATCCAAGTCGTGGGCATCATATTTTTCGCTTTGGCTGTATGCCTCCAAATTGAATTTTCTGCCGGGTGCGGCTAAAAAACATTCCTCAGCTTCTTTGCTCACCGTGCCTCTTGTTATATCCCATTTATCCAAATATTCCGTTAAATTTTGAGAGTGCACCATGCCAACTTTTGTGTTCAGCAAGCCGACCTTATCCAGTTCGCCCATAATCGCAGGAATGCCACCTGCTCTATGCACATCTTCGAGATGAACATTGCTAATGCTCGGCGCAACCTTGCAAAGGCAGGGCGTTGAGCGAGACAGCTCGTTTATATCTTTCATAGTGAAATTAACGCTGGCTTCGTGGGCAATTGCCAATATGTGCAAAACGGTATTTGTTGAACCACCCATAGCTATGTCCAAGCGCATTGCGTTTTCAAAAGTTTCTTTTGTGACTATGTTTTTTGGCAAAATTGAATCATCGTTTTTGTTATAGTATTTATCGCAAAGTTCCACAATCAGTTTTGCGGCTTGCTCAAATAATTTTTTGCGCCTTGTATGAGTGGCAACCAAAGTTCCGTTGCCGGGCAGGGCCAAGCCAAAGGCCTCGGCAAGGCAGTTCATTGAATTTGCAGTGAACATTCCGGAGCAGCTTCCACAAGTTGGGCAAGCGTTTTTTTCAATTTCCAGCAAATCTTGAGCGGAAACATCCGGGTTTGCAGCTGCTATCATTGCATCTATCAAGTCTACATGCGGAGCGCTTCCGTCTGAGAGCGTTGCTACGCCCGCTTCCATTGGGCCACCGCTCACAAGCACCGCAGGGATGTTGAGCCGCATTGCCGCCATTAGCATACCGGGTGTCACTTTGTCGCAGTTACTCACAAATATAAGAGCATCGGCGCAATGGGCATTTGCCATGTATTCCACGGAGTCTGCAATCAGGTCGCGGCTGGGCAAACTGTAAAGCATGCCGCTGTGTCCCATAGCAATGCCATCATCTATGGCTATGGTGTTAAGCTCCTTTGGTACGCCGCCCGCTTTGCGAATTTCTTCTGCAATCAATCTGCCAACGGGTTGCAAATGCACATGCCCTGGTACAAATTCTGTAAAACTATTTACAATAGCAACAATCGGTTTGCCGAATTCCTCTTCTTTGGTTCCTGTTGCGCGCCAAAGGGCACGTGCCCCAGCCATATTGCGACCCTCTATAGTGGTAAGTGAGCGAAGTTTCATGGAAGGGAATTTAGTAAATTTATGCCAAATGTTCAGAAAAACCTTTATTTTCGTTTTTTTCCTCCTTTCTTTCGTTTTTGCGCAAGAATCAACGCTCCGTTTAATTTTCGCCGGCGATCTTATGGGGCATTCCACTCAAATAAATGCCGCTAATAGGGAGGCTGGTGGCAAAGGCTACGACTACAAGCCCTTTTTCAAATATTTAAAGCCGTATTTCTCAAGCGCAGACTTGGCGGTGATAAACTTGGAATACTCCCTTGCAGGCGAACCTTATAGCGGCTACCCACAGTTTTCTTCACCGGATGAATCAATAATTGCCATACAAGATGCAGGCTTTGGTGTGATAGCAACATCAAATAACCACTCGCTGGATAGGGGCAAGCAAGGCTTAGAACGCACAATCCGTATTCTAGATTCGCTAAAGCTAAAACACTTTGGAATGTATAGAGATACGGTAGAAAAAGACAATAACTATCCGCTTTTTATAGAAGAAAATGGGATTAAGATAGCCTTTTTAAATTACACTTATGGAACGAATATGCTTGTTGAGGAAGCTCCCAATATTGTGAACCGTATAGACACAGCTCAAATTGCTGCCGATATTAAAAAAGCAAAGTTAAAATCTCCGGATTTTATTATTGCATTTATGCACTGGGGTTCCGAATATAACAACACAGAAAACGAGGAGCAAAGAGAGCTTGCCAAGTTTATGGCATTAGAAGGCGTTAACTTGATTGTAGGTAGCCATCCTCATGTGGTGCAACCTTTTAGCAAAATTTTTGTTCCGGATAGAGATTCCGTGCCGGTTATATATTCTCTTGGCAACTTTTTTTCGAATCAGAGACCTCGTTATAGAGATGGCGGGATAATTTTTGATGTAACTTTGCAAAAAAATGCTGCAAACGATAACAAAACTACAGTTTCCGATTATGGTTATATGCCGTTTTGGGTTTACAGGTTCACCAGGAAGGGCGGTTACACATTCCGCTTGCTTCCGGAGTGCAAAAGAACCGAGGCACCATGCAAAGGATATAAGATGAGTAAAGAAGACAGAGCCGCTATGGAGTTGTTTTTTAAGGATACAAGGGGTATACTAAAAAATTTGCCCAAAATTTCCATATCCCCTAGCAAGTAAACCTGCATTTTCTATCTTATTTACATGCAAATAGAATCTTCCGCTTCCGCAATTAAAGCCAGCTCGTTGAGAATGGCTCTTAGCGCGCATGACGTTGCTAATATAAATACGCCGGACTTTTCACAAAGCCGGCCCATACAAACTGAGCAAAAACCTGGAACCAAAATCTCGGCAATTCAAAAAATAGAGCCTCCGGCACCGGGGTTCTCTGCAACAGACTTGGCAGAAGAAACTGTAGAGCAAATAAAAAGCAAGCACGACCTTGCCGCAAATGCTTCAGTAATCAAAACTCAAGACAAAATGCTAGGCGAAGTTGTGAATTTAGTAGTATAGCAAACGTCGCGTTACGCGGTCCCCTTGCAACGAGGGAGAAATTTCCCCCTATTATTAAATCATATACTTTTCTTCTTCTGCTTTTAGAAGTTCCATAAACTCAGCCGGTGTTTGCGCCTCATTAAAGTCTGAACTTATCTTTGCATTTTTGCCAACCAAATGGCATATGGCAGAAACTATGGTTAAATGAGGACCAACGGTAAAATCCGGGCTTACTATTAAGAAAAATAAGCTAACCGGTTTGCCATCCAAAGCATTAAATTCAATACCCTTTTCTGAAGTCGCCACAACGCAGTAAAGCTCCTTAACCAGCGAAGTTCTAGTGTGAGGAACAGCAACGTTGTGACCAATACCTGTGCTTCTAACTTTCTCTCTTGCCAAAACCGCATTTGAAATATCTTCGCAAATATCGGGACCCAACTCGTCAGACAAAGACTGTACCATTTCACATAGAATGGCTTCTGCCGTTGTACATGACGAATGGATTATTATATGGTTTTCAGAAAGCTGCTCTGATAAACGAATAATGTTGTACATACTAACAAAGATAGATAATCAAAAAATCACTTAAATGTATCGAGAACCATTTGCGCTTTTTCGGCTTCCGAGCTTTCAGGTGCGGCATTTATCAATTCTTGAAGCTGTTCCCTGCCCCTATCTTCGCCAATTTTATTCTTGAGGCGCAAGCTACCGCACAAAAGCAATGCCGGAGCGGCAAGCTTGGTACCGAGGCTCCCTTCAATGGCCTGTTCCAAATAGCTTATAGCCTGCATTGGCTCGCTTTCTGCACATTCCGTTGCTTTGCGAAGCAAGGTATTGAGGTCGGTCTTAATTTCGGTAAAAGATGCTGTTTCCCTGCGAGGAGCGGCTTCTTTGCGGCGAACAGTTTCTTTGCGGGGCATTGTTTTTGTTTTTGCAACCGGCTTTTCGCTTGTTTTTCCGCCTTTTTGTCTGCCGCCTAAAAGGTAAACTATTGAAAGGGTAATCAGCAACAATACTATGCAAATGGTTGCAAGGAATGCCAATCCGTTGGTGTTCAGCTCAGGGATAAACTGCTCATCCAGTTCTTTGAAAAACTGACGATATTGGAGCATTAGATTCTGCTCTCTAAGCTTAAGTTGTTCCTCTACCTGTTGCACCCAGCCATCAAGTTGCTTTGAGTATTGTTCTGAAACTTCATCGCACAGTTCTTTATTTTCAAGGCAATAGCCGCCTTTTTGTTTTTCAACTTCCCAACTTGAGTATGCTACTCCTGCGCTTTGCTTAACTTGTTCTAGAGTTTTGTCCAGTTTTTCGGCACTTTGTTCCGCATAAAAAAACAGAGCTACAGCTGCAGCTACAAGCACCACAGCGAAAACGGCAAGGAATATACGAAAAAGTTTCATCATGATTTTAGAAGGTAGAAAAAATCGTTTAGCGATAGCTCTTCCGCTCTTGTGTTTTCGTTAAAATTCAAGCTCTTTAGAGCAGATATTATTGTTTCTTTGTTATAACGAGAAGAAAGTGAGTTTGCGAGCGTTTTTCTTTTTTGCGAAAAGGCGGCTTTTATAAACTCAAAAAAAACAGGTTCTAGGCTAAGAGGTTTTTCCAAAGGTTCCAACATAATTGTTGCGCTATTCACCTTGGGTCTCGGGCTAAAATGCTCCGGACCTATGAACTTCACTATGCGGCTTTTGGCATAACAAGCACAAAATACCGAAAGACTACCATAACCCTTGCCTTTTGCCTTTGCGGTTATACGTTGTGCAACTTCTGCCTGAGTCATAAACATGCAGCCTTTTGTTTTTGAAATATGCGGCAATATACGCAGGATTATTGCTGTTGCCATGTTATAGGGCAAATTTCCCACAATCCAAGATGGATGCTCATTTAGCCATGTTTCAATATCAAATTGCAAAAAATTTTTGTGAACAAGGTTAAAGTTTTTCGCATTTTTAAACTTTTCCTGCAATTTGGGAATGCAAAAATTATCTATTTCAACCGCGGTTAAGTTTGAACATTTAGGGAGCAGCCACTCGGTCAAGGCACCGTGCCCAGGCCCTATTTCTAAAATGGAGTCTTGCGGCAAACATGGCAAATCATCAGCAATTTTCCTAGACATTTCTCTATCCAAAAAATTTTGCCCAAACCTACGCTGCGTTTTATTCATCTTGATGACCTTCGCTTGTAAGGTAGAAAAATTAGCAAGCATTTACTTTACTACATTATAGCAAATATTCAACAGAGGCATTATGGTAGTCTTTTCAAACAACGCTGAGTCCATAGGCAACACGCCGCTTGTGCGTTTGAACCGCGTGACTGCCGGCGCAAAAGCAACGGTGCTTGCAAAAATAGAAGCTCGAAATCCAACTTTCTCCGTTAAGTGCCGCATAGGCACCGCGCTCATAAACGATGCGGAAGAGCGTGGCGTTTTAAAGCCCGGAATGACCATTGTAGAACCCACATCCGGCAACACTGGCATTGCTCTTGCTTATGCCGCTGTAATAAAAGGCTATGAACTTGTGCTAACAATGCCGGAAACAATGAGTTTGGAAAGACGTAAAATTTTGACAGGTTTAGGGGCGCATTTGGAATTAACTTCGGGAACGCAAGGTATGAAGGGTGCAATAGCAAAAGCAGAAGAATTGCAGAAAGCCAGCCCTGATAAGTACTTTATTCCGCAACAATTTGAAAACCCTGCAAACCCGGCAATCCACGAAAAAACCACTGGCCCGGAAATTTGGGAAGCAACAAATGGCGGTGTGGATGTTTTGGTTGCGGGTGTGGGCACCGGAGGAACTATTAGCGGAATTTCGCGCTTTATAAAAAAACACAAGAAAATAATTTCCGTTGCAGTTGAGCCGGAAGAATCGCCGGTAATCACTCAAACACTGAACAAGCAAGAGATTAAACCCGCTCCGCATAAAATTCAAGGCATAGGTGCAGGCTTTATACCAAAAAATCTTGAGCTCAGCTTGATAGATAAGGTCGAGGTTGTCTCTTCTGCAGAAGCAATGGACTTCACCCGCCGTTTAATGAGGGAAGAGGGAATTTTTTGTGGCATCAGTTCGGGCGCAGCGGTGGCAGTGGCACTTAGGTTTGCTCATTTGCCGGAATATGAGAATAAAACCATAGTGGCAATTCTTCCGGATACCGGCGAGAGGTACCTCAGCACTGAGCTGTTTTCATTGTGATGTTTCGGGTAAAGGAAACTCTCCTCTGAGCACTTCTATCTGATTGTCCACAAGTCTCACTATGCTTGTAGGTGAAACCAAGATTTCACCCATATCGGCAAATACATCTACTTTGCTTTGGAACACGGGGGTTAGTTCCTCATGTTTTGTGAATGCCTGTTCTTCTTCTATTTTTGCGGTGGTGCTTAGCAAAGGGTGTTCAAAATGTTCAAAAAGACCTTGAACAAAAATTCCCGGAGAAATTCGGACACCAATTTCCAAACGATTAACATCCAGTTTTCTTGCTATGTGTGGATCTGCCGGCAAAATAAAAGTGTATGGTCCGGGAGTGTGGTTTTTTAAAATTTGAAATGCAAAGTTATTAATCCTTGCATAACCTGTTGCTTTTGAGATATCCGGCAAGAGTATGGCCATAAGAGCTTTTTTAACCGGTTTTTTCAATGCATAGAGCCTGTTTATGGCTTTGGGGCTTGTAGCGGAGCATGCAACTGCATAACCGGAATCCGTTGGATAAAGCAATAGAGCATCGTTCCGTAGCATGTTTGCTATGGTTTTGATGTGCCGAACCTGTGGCGTTTGAGGATGTATTTCCAAACGGAGCATAATGAATAATGTAGAAATTACTTTTGCTACATTACTCTCATGGATTCTCTTAGGGAGTTGCGACGTGAGATGGCTAATGCCATAACACATGGGTTAGGAATTTTGTTTGGCATTGCCAGCATTCCGCTTCTTTCTGCTATAGGCGCAAAAACTTGCAATGTCCCTGGTGTTGTTGGTGCAACCATTTATGCTTTCAGTTTTTTGATGTTATTTTCGTTCAGCACTCTTTATCACAGCACGCAAAATATTGCTGCAAAAAGAATACTCCGCACCTTTGATCATATTTCAATTTATTTTTTGATAGCTGGCACTTACACGCCATTTTTGCTTATGTACATGCTGGATGGTTTTGGGATAACTTTGCTTTCAATTCAATGGTCGCTTGTGTTGTTTGGAATTATTTTCAAAGTTTTTTTTACCGGCCGGCTAAAGGTAGTTAGCACCATTATATATATTGCTATGGGTTGGCTTTTGCTTGTTGGTGGCAAGCGTTTTTTTGAAGAGCTACCAACTCCGGTACTTGTTCTGGTTATTATTGGTGGCGGTCTTTACACGCTAGGCAGTATTTTTTACTTGAACAAAAAGATTTATCATCACCATGCTATTTGGCATCTTTTTGTGTTAAGCGCCGCCATTTGCCATTATGTTGCGGTGCTGGTAGCCGTTATAATAACCGGTCAATCTGGCTGTGTGTAGTATGGAATACTAACGCCTGCCAAATCTGCGTTCTTTTTTCTCAAACTTGCGTTCGTTTTTTTTGCATTCGCTTTTTTTCCACGGACTCTTTTTGTCAGTGTGCTGAGTGCGTTGAGTGCGTTGCTCAATCATTTCAAAATCATTTTCGCCTTTTATGGGATTAACTCTAGTTAATTTTACCGTAATTTTATCGCCTCGCTTAAACCTTCTTCCTGTGCGTTTGCCAACCAAGATGCCCCTTGTTTCGTCGTGCACATAAAAATCGCCCGGAATATCACGAATATGCACAAGACCATCAGCCATTGCAACAATTTCATCTGTAACAGAAATGAAAATTCCAAATTCTTCTACGCCCTGAATTTCTGCGCTGAACGTTTCCCCAATTCTATCTTGCAAAAGATAACTAACGCATAATTTCAACGCTTTCCGCTCTATTTTTTGGTTAATTATTTCTGTTTCATTCAAACTAGAACACAGTTCATCACTAGCCACTTGCCACTTGCCGGCTTTCTTTTTATTCAACTCTCTGTGGCACCATAGGTCGGCGTAGCGACGGATGGGGGAGGTGAAGTGTGTGTAATCTTTCCAATGGAGAGCAAAGTGCCCGTTGCATTCTTCGGAATATTGAGCTTTTTGCATACTACGCAAAATTTTATTCGTCAAAACCGGATTGCCTTTTGCTTTTTTAACCAAGTGCAAGTAAAGTTGAAAAATACGATTATCTTGGCTGTTTTCAGCGTTGTAGCTTTTTAAAACTTTATTTGGATTGATAGTGGAATCAGAAAACAGGTTTGGTTCAGTGTTCATTAATTCCATCACATCTTGCGGGTCGGGAGCTTTGTGAACACGGTAAATTCCGTTTAGTTTTCTTTTTTGCAATTCCAGCGCACAGCACCTGTTTGCTGCCAACATGCATTCTTCTATCCACGAATTGCTTTTATCACTCACTCTTGGAACTATGCGAAGCGGTTCGCCTTTTTTATTGAATTCACACTGATATTCGGTGCTATCCAATTCTAAAATACCGCTTTCATTGCGGCCTTTTTTGAGACCGGCTGCAATGCGTGCAAGCAGGCAAATGCTTTTATCTTTTTTTTCAAAAAGTTCCGTAGCTTGGCCATATGTTATGGAGCAACTCACTTTTATCAAACCTTTTGCAAAGCGGTATTTGCGAACTTTGAATTTTTTGTCTAAGGTCATTATGCAGCTAAAAGAAAAGCGGTCTTCGTTTTCTTTTAGCGAACACAAATCTGCAGAGAGAATTTCTGGCAGCATTGGAACGGCAGCCCATGGCAGGTATTGAGTGTAGCTTCGCTTTAGAGCCTCCTTATCAAGCTCGGAACCTGGTCGAACAAAATGGCTAACATCTGCTATGTGCACACCCAAAATATAACCGTCTTTTATTTCTTCCACGCTTATTGCATCATCATGGTCTCTTGCCCCGTCAGGGTCTATGCACACAATATGCAAGTGCCGGAAATCTTCTCGTTTTTTATCTTTTGCAAAACTGTCTTTTGCAAATTTTTGAGTTTCCGAAATAATTTCCTTTGAAAACTTTTTGTCAAGCTCTGTGGTTTCCATGAATTGCTTTTTTAAAGAATCGAATTGTGTAAGTTTTTTCATAAATCTACCTGCGGCGGACACTTGTTCCCCAATTGCCGACACCTGTTAAGTTCAACCTAAGCCCAAAAAACGGTTCATCCCAGTGCGGTTCTTTTGCTTGCCTGTATCCGCCAAAGAACGCAATGCCAATAAGGGTTCCTCTGCGTCCCAGCCACAAGTCGGAAAATAGAGAAGCACCATATTCGTTTATATCCTTCACATATTTTTCTGCATACCAAGCGCTTATGCCAAAATCATTTCTTTTGAAAAATGGGCTATAATGAAGCCCGGTGCCGCTGATTTTATACTCGGCAAAATAGGAGGAAATTGGATCATCATATCTCTGCTGCTCGTGAACAAGGCTTAAATTTTTGTTTTGCAAAAAGCGAAAATGAACTCCATGGGCAAAGCGGTTGGGCAGTTTGAAAAATTCCTTTCTTTCATGCGTTTGCAGAGTGTCTGGGATACCTAATCGGTCTTCTCTTTCGAACTGGATGTTTTTTCTTATGTTTTGCTGCATTTGAATAGAGGGAAAGTAGGAGATAAAGTAGTCCACTGTTTTTTTGTGGTAATGCAAGCTATAGCCAAAATTTTTCCACCAGTCTGAGGTGCTTTCAAAATATCCTCTCTCTCTCTCTGTCACAATAATGTTTCTAGCCATCCAAGCTTCGTCGCCCCAATCCAAAGGACCGCGTTCTAAGGTTGAGAAGGAGTTTCCAAAGAGAACTCTGTAAGAGGTTCCCACTGCAAAATCGCTTAAAAAGAAGGGGAGCCTTATGGAGTAGCTTGGTAAAAATTCGTAAATGCCTACTCTGGATGTTAATCTGATATTTGAAGTTTCGTCTAAAAGCTCCAATCGATTGTTTGCAAAGAATTTTTGTTCCAAACCAATGCTAAAAACGCCTAAGGATCCGAGCGGCAAAATCATGGATATGGATGGCACCGTGAAAGAGCTTAGGGATACGGTATTGTCATCTTTTTGGGCTTCTGCGGATTCGAACTGTATTGAGGTTCCAAATTTGGTTCTATTTTCAAAAGCGCTTATAGCTGGATTTTGCGGAGCAAACCCGTTCCTTATAATTGCAGCATTCCTAGGTGCGGGTTCCGCACCCAAAGCATCCATACCAATAAGAGAAGCAGCTGAACTTACACAGACTGCCAATAAAATTAAAAATAATGTGTTTAAACGCACAATGCTAATATAGAAAATGCGGATTGGTCTTTTTCCAAGTTAAGAGAGTCTTGACAACTGTCGTATATTTTTCTATATTTGCCTATAGCCCCGGACGATTAGCTCAGTTGGTTAGAGTACTACCTTGACATGGCGGGTAAAAATATCTAAATTCCATCAAAAACAAAGCTTTTAACTCTCGCTGACTATAAATTGACTACTTTTCTATGTTAGTAAAATGAAAAGATTCATGGTTACCATAAACGGTAAATTGCCGTGTTGCGAAACGTTCACAAACTCCTACCTGAGCCTCGGATAGAGGTTTCAAAGAAAATGCTTGTAGTTCATGTTTAAAGCTTCGCCGAGTTTTATAGCCATCTTTTTGCCTATTGGCGCACGGCCATACTCCATGTCTGAAATCTGCCTAGGCTTTACCCCTATCTTAGTAGCAAGCTCGCTCTGCCTCATTTCCCGCATAGTGCGCAAGCTACGGAGCACATCACCGGGAGTAGTTTTTGCCTCCATTTCTCTGAACCAGTCGGTTTTGGAAACTTCGATGAGTTCTTCGCCATCATCCTTTACTGGAATTTCCTTAACGGAACGGAACAAGCGTTTGGTTAAGTCCAAGTAAAAAACCGGGACATCGCCTGTTATTCTAAACTCTCCCATTCTGCCGCTTTCAAGCGTATGGGGCACTTTCACGAGAACCTGCATAAGTTACCTCTATTGTTATTCCTTGTTTTGTTTCTACCCAGCAAGCTACCCATTTACGGGATAAATGGCAATGATGAGTATTTGTTCCTTTGAGCACGGAGTAGTTCGGCCACTGCGGCTGAACTGGTCCATGTTGTTCAAGGTCTTTCACTAGCTTGCGAAACCGCAACGAATGGGCTGCCGGCATTAATTTTACCGAGTCCTCCACTTTCCTTTTTAGCAAAACCTTAAACATCTTCTATAATATACATTTTTTTTGTGTAAAGTGGTGAAAAAAAATGAAAAAAATGTTTTTCCCCCTACCCCACCACCTCAACCAGCTCGAACCTTGGCAGCCGTCGCAGGCTCTGTGAGCTTTGGGTGGGACGCATTGTGCAAGCTACGCAAGCACAACGCACACTCAGTCTTTGATGCAACGAACACTAAACAAGCCGTTCTTGGAGGAGTTGATCCGGTTGACATTCACGGCGCTATAGCTCATGTCCCGGCGCCAAGCGTTGCTGGCACTACTCTCCGTAGCGCTCCACCAGAAGCCGTTGATACCGACATTGTTGAAGCCGCCGGCAGAAGCTCCGTAGCCGCCCGGGAGAGCCGAAAAACCGTAATCGTCTGTACCAGGAACAGGAGTATAAGGACCGGTGGTATTCCAACCATCAACAGACTTGAGCTTAATACCAGCACTTGTAGAGCCGACAAAATTAACCAGCTGAGTCCACCCGGCATCGCTAGGCAAATGCCAACCTTCAGGGCATATACCGCGATGCCTAGAGGAAACTTGAGAAGCGCAAAATAATGAATTGCAAGAAGACGAAAGAGCCATAGCAGTAACCCAATCGTAAAGACGACCGTATTTAGCGCAGTTAGCATCATCGTCGCCATAGCATTTACTGCCATCTACATTGTAGTTCAAATTCTCGGCCATCCAAACCTGATCACCGATTTTAACCGTCCTGTAAATCTGATCGTCGCGGTCGTCTGTAAAAGTACCGCTGGTATCGCCGACATCTGCGGAACTACTGCTACCGCCGGAGGAGGAGGAATCAAAAGAACTACTGCTACCGCCAACGCTTGAAGAACTGCCAAATGAGTTGCTGCTGCCACCGCTACTGCTAGAAGCAACACCGGAAGAACTGCTAGGCGAAAGCTTACAGCTTTTCACCAACTGCCCTTCAAGGGCAAGGCAAGCATCAGCAGAGACCTCTACGCAAGCATTGCTCGTTTGGCAAAAAATGGTAGCTTCTACACTACCGCCACCTCCGCCATCCGAAGAGCACCCAATAAACGCCAGCGCAATGCCGGCAACCAAAAGAAATAGCACTCGTGCCATATTACCTCACTCCATAAGTGGTTTTAATTTTTTCCA
>JAITUM010000204.1 GCA_031286305.1 Candidatus Fibrimonadaceae bacterium
AAAGTCAAGGTCAAAATTGAGGAAACTTAGGGAATAAACTGCTGGGTAGTTAAAGTCCCAATTCCCTTTTTTGCCGCTGTTGGTTATTGCCATACAAATTGTCTGAACCCTGATTTTCATGATTTAAGGATTAACATGAATTGTAATACGGAATGCTTTTTTTGTGAATTTATTTTTAACATCAAGTAAATCCTTTAATCAAGTGAATCGTGGTTCAGACAAAGGAAAGACATTGAGCATCACAATGAGCGGCTCTTTGTCTTTTTCGTTGGCGAATGTTTTTTTGAATGGCATATCCACCGTTAAATCGGCGTAATATCCTGCGTCAGCTTCTGTATTAACATCAGCGTCCATATCTTTTTCGACCATAACTGGTTCTCCTATTTGGTTTATATTTTAGTTAGACGAGAAAAACGGGAAAATTCAGACAAAAAAATGAAAATATGTGAAAAAAGATGCGTTTTTTTGCATTTTGCAACTATATTGTTGACGCTTTTGCCTACGCTTTGACCCACCCAGCCCTTTGGGCTGCCCCTGTGTAATGTGCATTTGCCCGGGGCGTTGCGGGGTGTTACCCGCGCTTCGCACGGTTCACCAGCGAAATGTAAAGCGGGAAGGGTGTTCCCGCATTGGGGGTAGCGAAAAACGCGGCCCCTTGGGTATAGGGAACTGCACAAAAAAACAGCTAAATCTGCTTAAAAACAATGTTTTTTGCATTGCCTATACCCTATACCCAACACCCTATACCCAAACATTGAGTTAACACCCCTAATGTTTTGCATTTCGCTGGTGAATCGCCAAAGGCGAGTAATCATTAATTACTATATTACTAGACCAGTAAAATGATAAAGTTTTTTGCGTTGTTTTTATTTTTTGCGTTTTCTTTTGCTAATGCAACAGAAAGTGCTGGGTCTTTGATGGCTAGCTCCCCAGCTATTGGAACTTTACCCAGATTTTATGACGACCAACTCATAAGACAAAGCAACGTGATAACGCAAACTCCCGTGAATTTAGAAGGTCCCATAGATTCAAATTATATAATTGGACCCGGTGACTTTTTTGAAATACTCATACCAAACGCACGAGAAATTGTGCAAGTCTCACCCGAAGGCACCATCGCTATCTACGACTTTGGACTCATAAAAGTGAGCGACCTAGAGCTTTTTGAAGCAAAACAGCTAATTTTGGAAAGAATGAAAAACCGCTACGACAAAAGATTTATAGGCATACATCTGGTCCAACTCCGAAAATACCTTGTAAATGTTCAGGGCGCAGTGTGGAGCCCCGGGCAAGTTACGGTTAGCGGGCAAGCAAAGGCCAGAGAAGCAGTATATTCCGCAGGGCACTACAAACCAACCGCAAACAGAGATAGCATATATATTCATCGCAAAGGCGAAACAATAGCCACAACCGAAGACATTCTTTTGCAAGCCGGCGATATTATAGAAGTTCCACACAAGGAATGGCGGCAAACAATAGACCTGATATATGCAGGAAGAACCCTAACCGTTCCGTATATCCCTAACCGCATATTAAGGGAATATGTAAAAGAAGCCGGCATAAACATGGATAAAGGTTATGTGCAAGTAAGCATGAAAAAACCGGAATATAACTTTACAAAGTGGATTAGCATTGAGCAAATAGACCGAATTGTACCAGACCCTTTAGACGAAATAGAGTTTCACATGCAAATGCCCTTTGTGTATGTTGGCGGTGCGGTATTAGCTGTTGGAAAAGTTCCTTACGACCCTTCGATGAGCGCAGCGGATTATGTAGCCGCAAGTGGAGTGTCCATAATCACCGGAGATTTTTCCAGAGTTTCGGTTTTGAGGAATGGAAAAAGAGTTTCCGTTGATTGGGCAAAGGGCGAAATTTTGCCCGGCGATTTTATTGAAATACCAAGATCCAGATATGAGCAGATAAAAGACGTTACATTTTTCTTTTCATCTTTATTAGCTGTAGCATCAACGGCAATAACAATTTATTTGGTGGCTCAGCAGTAAGATGTCTTTTTTTGAAATTTTGATTTTTTTGTTGAAAAGAAAGCGTTATTCAATTGGGATTCCTTTTCTTGCCGGCGTTTTAGGTTTTGTTATTGCATGGCTTTCTCCGCTTTATTATAAAAGCGAAATCAAAGTCATTTTAGACACCGGCTCACAAACAACAAGCATAAATTCTTTGATTAAAAATGCTGTGCCCTCTAATTTAACGGGAGCTTTAGGAGCGATGGGCATGGGAGGAAGCGCAGAGAATGAAGACCTTTATTTGGAAATAGTGGATGGCAGAGATGTGTTATTGGCTACTATTGAAAAATTCAAACTAGATACTATTTATAAAAATGCAAAGTATAAGGAAACTTTGTTAAAGTACTTTGGTAAAGAATTAAAATTTGATTATGATGAATTAACAGGAATAATTTCTTGCGCTTACGAGGCAAAGAACAAGGAACTTGCACGAGACTTGGTTCGTTTTGTTGTTGAAGAAGCTAATGCAAGATACATAAAGCTCAGAAAAGAACGTGCTTTGCAAACATTGGAGCAGTTAAATTCCTTTAAGCAGAGCATTGCTGCTTCGGCAGATTCTTTGAGCAAAGTTTTAATTGATTTTTCTAGGGATAACAATTTGCTTCATTTAGAATCGCAAATAAAACTTACGGTATCTGCGCTTGCCGGTTATGAAGAGCAGATTAAAAATTTGAAAATCAGCGAAATCAGTGCCGGAACGAATAACTCTGCAGCCGCAGAGTTTCGCAGAAGAAGGCAAATTTTAGAATGGGAAGTTAAAAAACTGCGCGATGATATTATAGAAGAATATGTGCCAAACAGAAAATCCGTTTATGTAAACTTAGATTGGGCAACTGAAAAGCTCCTTGAGCAAGAGAGGTTGGAAAATGAATTAAAAAGACTTTTCTTGACTCTTGAAGTAATAGAAGGCAACATAGTGATGGAAGAAGCCAATGCAGTGAAAAATTTACCTATTATACAGGTTGTTCAAGATGCTTATTTGCCGGATTATAAGAGCAGGCCAAAGAGGGCGTTGTGGGCGGTGGGGGCATCGATTTTTGCTACAATTTTTGTATTTTTATTTTTATTTTTTCAAGGTGTATATAGTGGTGAACTTCCTTGTGAAGAAAAAATGAGAGAAAATATGAAAAAAATGATAAAAACTTTATTTAAATTGTAGTTGAATTTTATGTTAGCAATTTTATGTTCTGTAGCAATATTGCTTTCATGTTTTTGCTCTCTTGTTTTGAAAAAACAAGAAGCAGCTTTGCTGCTAACTCTTTTTGTATTTGCTTTTATTTTTGATTTCAATAAAGATATGCCGATTTCTTTTTATCCGCTAGCACCATTTTGCGGTTTTTTATCTGTAGTAGATAGAGGTGCTAAATTCAAGGCTTTTTGGGCTTTACTATCTTGGTTTGTTATATATTATTGCGTGGTATACCTTTTTGGTCCATACTCTAAGCCTGTTTTAGGTTGGATTATTAGAACTTCTTGTTTAATGTTCTTGTTTTTGTGGAGTATGTTAATAAAGTGGGATAGAAAAAGTATTCTTGTTGTAGCGGCTTCATATAGTTCTTATTTGCTCGTTTGGGGGTTTTTAGAAAAAATTATTTATAATCCGCTTCGAATAGGAGGACCGGTGAATATGCCAACGGAATATGCCGTTGCACTTAGCATACTGTGGGGTATTTGGTTCGTAGATTTTTGCAGGCAAAAAAAGAATATTTTGACTTTGGTTTTTCCAACGATTTTGGTTTTAATTGCAATTATATTAAGTGGAACAAGAACAGGAATGATAGGGTTGTGCATAGGCGCTTTATTTGGAATATTTGCATATACATTCAAGGATGAGCAAATTTCATCTCTAAACAAGAGTGTGAAGTTTTTTATTATCCTTTCTTCTGTTTTCATTCTTTTTGCTATATTTTGGAATGTTTTTATGAAGGACTTGTTTATAGCGAAAGCTATGGAATCCGTTTTGCATGGTAAAATAGATAACAGCAATAAAGGTCGTATTGTAGCGTGGACTGCCGCTTATGATGCTTTTTCTAATAATAAAATATGGGGTGTAGGGCCCGATACTTTTTCTACCTTTTATGCACAATTTATAAAGAACTTTCCAGGTATTGGAATAGGCCGTACATTACCTCATGCACATAATGAAATTTTGCAAATATTATCAGAGACTGGTTTGCTTGGATTTTTGCATGTAAGCGCTATTGTTGCTTTTTGTCTGTTTTCTATTGTAAATTATATGCGCAAAAATAAAGATGAAACAATATGTTATGGGCTTATTACGGCTTTTTCTATTTTCTTTGTTACCATGCTCGTAAACGGAACGCCGCACTTTGGGCTTATTCCTATGATTATGGGCATTATGGCTAGTTTTTACTTCAATAGAGAGGAAGAAATATGTTTGCAAAAATAACCGTTATAGTTCCTGTTTATAATTCGGAAGAATACTTGTGCAAGTGCTTGGATAGCATTCTCGCTCAAACTTTTGAAGATTTTGAGTGTATATTAGTAGATGATTTTTCAAAAGATAATTCTGTTAAGATTTGTGAAAATTATGCAAAGAAAGACAAAAGGGTGACTGTGATAAAAAACAGCGAAAATATGGGAGCCAGTTTAACTCGCAAAAAAGGACTTGACTATGCGAAAGGTGAATATATTCAATTTGTGGACAGCGATGATTATATAGAAAAAGATATGATGGAAAAGATGTATGAAAAAGCATCAGCGGAAAGTTTAGACATTGTATTTTGCGATTTTATTATGCATCAAGGATCTGAAAAAAAATATATAAGCGCTGACATAGATAACAGAAGCAAATTAGAAATAATAAAGCATATAGGGGTGACCATAAATTCATTGACAGCTGGTTTGTATAATAAAATAATTAAAAAACATATCTTTGATGAAGTGAAATTTTCCAATACAAACTATGCAGAAGACAAGTATATTTCTCTACAAACAACATGTTATGCAGAAAAAATCGGATATATAAATACTGCTTTTTACAATTATGTCAGAAATTCCTATTCGTTAAGCAATAATGTGGAATATGACTTGAGAAGAAAAATAGAGCATTTTGATAATTACAAATTGATAGCAGAATTTTTAATTGAAAAATACGGAAAGGAAATTGTTTTATTTGAGCCTGAATTTAGTGATAGCATAAATTATTTAAAGTTTGAAATAATATCTGATAAAAAAGCAAGGGTTATTAGAAATGTTAACGAATTATATGCAGAGGCAAATAAACGAATTTTTAGCAAAACATGGAAAACGAAAACAGTCGCAAAAATATTATTTTACTTAGTTGTTCGCAAATTCCCCTTTGCTTTCAATATTTTTGATTTGGGATTGTTTGTTAGGAGGTTAAAATGAAAACATTGTTGAAAAAAGTCGTAAAAGCTATTTTGCCTTATGGTATTTTGTGCCTTTATAGAAAAATTAAAGAACGCACTGCTCATAATGATATGCAAAAAAATGCAGATATATTTAGCCGAAATTTTCTGAAAACAAAAGAAGATGGGGAGTGTTATTTTGAAATAGCCGGCGCAAAATTGCCCAATCTCTGCAATTACTCAAATAAAATCAATGATTTTATTTATTATGTATTTCAAGATACATTTTTCTTCCCTTATTTTTTAAACGATAATTACGATAGATCACTTGTTGAAATTTTAGACCTCTATATGGTTGAGGGGCCATATGGATACAAAGATGGAGATTTTGATGTTAGTGTTCAAAAAGGAGATGTTGTTATGGATGTTGGCGCTTGGATAGGTGATTTTAGTGCTTATGCCAGTAGCAAAGGTGCAACATCTTATGCTTTTGAGCCTGTTGATTCCGTTTATGAATTGCTTCAAAAAACAGCAGAATTAAATGCGAATATTTATCCAGTGAGAAAAGGATTGAGCGATAAAGTAGGAAAAGTATCAATAAATGTTCCGTCAGGATGGGAAGTAGCCAGTTCCATATCTGCTCATCGCAATAATAGCATTAATGAAACAATTTCAATAACTACTCTAGATGAATTTGTCAAGGAGAATAAAATCCCTAAAGTTGATTTTATCAAAGCAGATATTGAAGGCGAAGAAAGAAACATGCTAAAGGGGGCAAGTTGGGTGTTAAAAAAATATGCACCAAAACTTGCTATTTGCACCTACCATAATCCGGAAGATCCGCAATTGCTGGAAAAGATAATTTTAGAAGCAAACCCTGAATACAAAATTGTACATTTAAAGAAAAAGTTGTTTGCTCAGGTTGTGAAATAATTATTTAATTTGGAGAAAAAATGTTTTTTGCTAAAATTATTCCATACAGAGTTTTATCGATGCTCATATCAATCAAACCTGAAGTATTAATGAGATTGCTCATTTTTAATAAAAGGTTGAAAAGAGAAGCTAATAATGAATATTTGACAAAGACTACTTTTACTCCCATTGATAATAATATTGTAGAAATAGTTAAAGACGATTATAAATTTCCCATGTATGTTAGAAATGGCACCACAGATGTCTTGATTTATAAATCTATTATGGAGAGTGCAGAATACGATTTTCTAGTAAAAAATGAACCCAAAGTAATAATAGACGCCGGAGCAAATATTGGGTTAGCTTCTGTACTTTTTGCAAATAAATATCCATTTGCAAAAATTATTGCAATTGAGCCAGAGGAATCTAATTTCGAAATGTTGAAAAAAAATACGGCACCATATTCTAATATACACATAATAAAAGCTGCATTATGGAATTCTATTTGCGAACTTGATTTATTTGGGGGTTATGATCATTGGGGGTTTAGATTGGGAATGGATAGAAAAGAAAGTAGAATGAGCAAACAACATTTAACAAAAACTATTACGATTGAAAAAATAATTGAAGATTTTAATGTTGACAAAATAGATATTTTAAAAATTGATATTGAAGGCAGTGAAAAGGAAGTATTTGACAGTTCTTTTGCTTGGATAGATAAAGTAAATTCTATAATAGTTGAATTGCATGAAACAATAAAAAAAGGTTGCAATAAAGCATTTTGCAAAATTTCAAAAAAATATGATGGTATTTGTAAACATGGCGAATATGTTTATTTAACAAAAGATGATTATATAAATATGAACGAAAGGTAAAGGTTAACTAAGCCTACCTTTTTTTCAAGGTCAGCCTAAAAAGAAATAACTGCCGTATTTTTTTTCTAAAAAAAAGTACCTTTTTGTAGTTAATTTTCTTTAAAATTAAAAATAAAAAAAATCTATCATAGAAATTTGCAAATTTTACATATTGCGAATTTTCCATTAAAAGCTTGATTATCTGTTCGCTGTAAATTTTATTTTCTATTTTATTTTGCTCCTCTATTTTGACAAGCAAATACCAGGCATTTTGCATAAGTATTATTTTGCTTAAATTTCCTTTTTTTTCAAAATTTTGCCAAGATTTTATAGCCTCTAAATTCTCCATTTTTTGCAAGTTGAAAGAAGCCATTATACTATTACTCTCTGTTCGTATAACATAATGATATAACGACTTACTTATAACAAACATACCATTGCAATTTTCAAATAATCTTGGAAACACCCAAACATCCTCAAATAGCTTTCCTTTTGGAAATCGTAAATTTTCAAAAATCTTTTTCTTATAAAGCTTATTCCATGCAGTAACAGAAAGAAAATCTTTTATAAGTAACGAAAGACTTTCATCAAATGAATTTATTTTCTGTTCGTGTTTTATGCTCTTAATTATGGTTCTAAAAATTTTCTCATTATGCATAAAGTCATGAAAGGCTCCATAAGCAACTATATCACATTTTGATTTTTCCATAGCCTCAAAAGCTACTTGTAGCATATCCTTCTCGCACCAATCATCGGAATCAACAAAACATATAAGTTTACCTTTTGCAATATCCAAACCTGCATTCCTTGCATCCGATAATCCTCCATTTTCTTTATGTATAACTTTGACTATGGGATTATTAGCTGCATACTCATCGCAAATTTTACCGCAATTATCCGGACTTCCATCATTAATTAAAATTATTTCTAAATTAGCATAACTTTGAGCCAAAATACTATCTACGCACCTGCGAATGTAAGGTTCAACATTATATACGGGCACAATAACAGAAATAAGAGGATGCATAACGTTAAAGGTAGAAAAATAATTTTCTACCTTTAACGTTATGAATATTTTATATGTACTAAAAAGTTTTCCTGCTGGCAGCGGGATAGATTCTGTAACAAGGATTTTAGGAAATGAGTTTGTTAAGCTAGGACATGATGTATTTGTATGTTGTTTTTTATATTCTAAAAAAACAGCACTTGTAGATTCTAAGATTAAAGTTTATGAATTTCCCGATAAGTGGGAACTTGCCGATTCAAAAAATAACATATCTTTTTTAAATCAAATAATAAAGGAATATTCCATAGATATAGTAATAAATCAAGAAGCAGATGTTGTTAATGTGTGCAGTTTATGCAGTAAAGCGAAAAAAGATTCAAAAGCAAAACTAATATCTTGCTTGCATTTTTCTTTGTTTATGAATATGGAGTCTAAAGGCAGCATTATAGCTAGACTCTTGCCTAAGAAAATAGTAAAAATGAGAAGAATAAGAATTCAGTTAAAACGTAGAAATTTTGCTTATGATAATTCTGATATGTTTGTTATGTTATCGGATAAATATGCAGAACAGTACAAAAAATATATGCCGAATAATTTAAGCAAATTACGAAGCATAAGTAATCCTATAAACTATGAAACGCAAAATATGACTCTACCAAAAAATAAAAACATTATTTATGTTGGGAGAATAGAAGAGGAACAAAAAAGAATATCCCTGCTGATAAAATTCTGGGAGAAAGTGAGCGAATTGCCCGCCTACAATGATTGGAATTTTATACTCATAGGTGATGGTTCATATATGGAAATTGCTAAAAAAATAACAAGCCACCTGCCAAGAATTAATTTTGCCGGATTTCAAGAGCCGTGGGATTATTATTCAGAGTCTTCTATTTTTGCAATGACGAGTGCATTTGAAGGATGGCCGGTCACTCTTATAGAAGCTCAGAATTACGGATGCGTTCCTGTAGCTATGGATTCTTTTTTTGCTTTGCATGATATAATTGAAAGTGGCAAAAATGGTTTTATTGTTCCAAATAATGATATAAATACTTTTACGGAAAAAGTTTGTCTATTAATGGATAATGCAGAATTACGAGAAAAAATGGCAAAAAATGCAATGAATGATTGTGAAAAATTCGATGTTCAAAAAATTGCAAGAAAATGGGAAAATTTATTTATGGAAATTTTATAAGCGAGATTATCTGTACTTAACTGACATGAAGTAAATATATTGCTTTGGAGAGCTTGTTATGGGAGATTCTAGGCAAATACTCTGACACCTAAGTTGACGAATGAAATTTATTTTACTATATTTACCATCATAATTTGCGAATGCAAATTATGGATGTAAAAAGTTTTGGCTTATTTTTTACATAATCCAATTTATAAGCCTAAAAAAGGAGAAGAAATGATTTCTGTAAGAGATTTGAATAAAAAACGTATCTCAGAGCTAAATCGCGTTTTTTTCGAACGGATTGAGTCTAAAGATATTAAGCAAATGAAGCTTAGCAATAAAGGATGTAAAACACGTTCTTCAGTTGAAAATTTCATGAGAGCGGCAGAGCTTGCATTACAAGCCTAAATAGGATAAAATATGCATTTGGAATACAAGCCGATAGCCCTTATTGATGGCAAAAAGGGCTTTACAAAGTCTTATATTAATGAAATTAGACACGAACTATTTGCTTATGTAGGAGGATTTTCAAATAAGTTGTCTGAAGAAATTAAATTAGAATTAGATTTAAAAATAAATGAAAGCCTATTTGATCAAGCAATTATTGATGCTATTGAAGATCTAAAGCGTTTGATTGATTTTCACCCAACAAAAACTCCAAATGTAATAAAAGAAGCTTCTTACATTGCCTATTGGTGGTTGCAAAGAAAACCGTTGACTTTGAGCGATTCTATAATCGTTAGCGAATTAAATATCAGCGCAGAAAATAAGTTGAATCGAAAAAATCAAAGAATCTTTTGACAATTACAAGTATTAGCCTCATGAAAATCAATTTTCTCTTGCCTTGTTTTGGAACACGTCCGCTTGGTGGTTTTAGAATAGTTTATCAATATGCTAATAAATTTGCAGACAAAGGACATGAAGTTTCTATTATTTATGCATCTGGAAGAGAAAGCAAATTTTTATTTTTGGCAAGACGCGTTATAACTTTCTTCGTAAAAGACGCTTTCTCTTTGCATAAATCCATACGCAAATCATACGTGTTTAAGTTAAACAATAATACCATTCCCGATGCAGACATAACGTTCGCAACTGCTTGCACTACTGCTGTTGCATTAAATTCTTGCTCCGAATCAAAAGGCGAACGTATATATTTAATACAAGGTTACGAGACTTGGAGTATGCCGCAAGATAAATTGAATGAAACTTGGCGATATAAAGATATGAAAAAAATAGTTATATCAAAATATCTCAAAGATATAGGAGAACAGCTTGGAGTTTTTGATACTATTTATATTCCAAATTCCATAAACTGCGATTTATTTAGACTAGCAAAAGGTACTAACAACAGAAAATACAATATAGCAATGATGTATTCCGAGTGGGAAGTAAAAGGCAGTAAGTATGGTTTACAGGCAATTGAAATAATGAAGAAAAAGTATCCGGATTTAAGGGTGATGTTTTTCGGAATAAAATCTAGAGATAAAAAAATTCCAAAATGGATTGATTATGTGAAAAAACCTTCGCAAGATTTTTTGACAAATGACATATACAATAATTCAAGCATTTATCTTTGTTCAAGCATTTCGGAAGGATGGGGATTGCCTCCTATGGAGGCTATGGCATGTGGAGCAGCTGTTGTCACAACGCAAAATGGGGGGATTTCTGATTTTTGCATAGACGGTGAGAATGCTCTTATATGCGAAATTAAAAATCCGGAACAAATGGCAAGAAACATGGAACGGATATATTTAAATGCTGATTTGCATACATCTTTAGTTAGGAACGGATTAGAAAAAATAAAAGAATTTTCTCTTGACCGCTCTTTTGAATTATTGGAAAGTTTATGCCAAAAAATTCTAAATTCTAAAACAAATGAAACAAACATTTAAATTCGCAGAGAAATTAGAAAAGCGAATACCCTGACTTTTTGTGCTAAATCACTGATTTTTGCCCTGACTTTTTGCATAAAATTACTATATTTTACCCTGACTTTTTGTAAAATCGAGGTTTTTAATGGGAAAAAGCTATTTTAAGCGAAAAATAGACCCTGTTTTGCTGGCTTGGGCAAAGGAGGGCAACAGAAAGCCATTGCTTTTACGGGGAGCTAGGCAGGTAGGCAAGTCTTCTGCGGTTCGTAATTTGGGGAAATCCTTTAAAAATTATGTGGAAATAAATTTTGAAGATGATAAGGCGGTTCATGTTTTTTTTGAAAAATTTAATTCACCACAAGAAATATGCAAGCAGCTCTCGCTATTTTATAAAAAGGAAATTGTAGCTGGCGAAACCTTAGTGTTTTTTGACGAAATCCAAGACTGCCCTGCGGCACTAGCCAAGCTAAGATATTTTTACGAAAAAAAACAAGAACTGCATTTGATTGCAGCAGGCTCACTCTTAGAATTTGCCATTGAAGAAATGGCATCTTTTGCTGTGGGAAGAATTCGCTCAATATATTTGTATCCTTTTTCTTTTGAAGAATTTTTGCTTGCGCAAAAAAGCGAAATATTAGTCAATGCTTACAGACAGGCAAACTCAAAAAATCCATTAACCGAGCCTATACATCAAGAGCTAAATAAATTGCTAAAAGCCTTTCTTATCACAGGTGGAATGCCGGAAGCCGTTGCAAAATATATTGAAACTAAAAGTTTTTTAGAAAGTCAAATGGCAATAGATGATTTAATTGTTTCTTTCAAAAACGATTTCAAAAAATATAAGAAAAAGGTACCATCCACTCATATTGAAAATGTATTCGATTCGGTTGCTAATCAAATTGACGGAAAATTTGTTTATGAACGCGTTTTGAGTCTCAACAATTCGCAAGTGAAGCAGGCTTTGGAATTGCTTATAATGGCAGGCTTGGTTATTCCGGTTACGCACACTTCTGCAAACGGCATTCCTATTGGTGCAGAGGCCAATTTAAAAATCAGAAGAATGCTGCTTTTAGATACCGGAATGTTTTTGCGAATGTTGGATTTTGATGCTTCGCAAATAATGCTCACCGATGATTTTAAAACCGTAAATATGGGCTCTTTAGCGGAAATGTTCGCTGGCTTGGAAATATTGAAATCTGTCCCTTGTATGCAATTTCGAATTTTATTGTGAATAAGAATGTCTATTGAAAATGCTAAAAGGCAGTGAGGGTTAGAGTGCATAAAGCACTGTTTCGAAAGTATATGGGAAATGACAATGTTGTCTGCAGAAGAGTTTGTATTCTGGCACAAGAGCATGAACCCATTCTGCTATTCTAAGCATGTCTTCATTTGAATGATAGATGCTGATAGCTAGGAGAGGCTTGTCTCTTAGGATAGTTTTTTCAGCGCCCTTTAATACCTCTATTTCTGCACCTTCTATATCCATTTTTATGAAAGTTACTTTTTTAAGATTTTCTAAACTGTCTATCGCTTTAACTTTAATAGTTTTTTTACCAAGAACATTCTCTGCGTGCTCGGATACAGAGCTGGAAGAATCGCTTTCCATAAAATAAAGTTCGCCGTCTTTACTATATACTCCTACGTTTAATAACACAATTTTTTGATTGTTCTCAAATTTTTGTTCAAGTAGTTTAAAACTATTTGTACTGGCTTCAAAAGCTACAATTTGCTCATATTCCATATTTGGTATTTCAAGAAATTTTTCAATAGAATCTCCGTTATAAGATCCACAATCTATCAATACTTCATTTTTGCCGTAGATAAAAAAATCATTTATAAAATATTGTGTGTGATTGCCGTGATTGATATGGTAACTTTTTTTATAGGTTTGTCTAAAATTTATCATTCCAAGAAAGGTTTTTTTTGTTTCTTGGTCATAAAAAAGCTCAGATACTTTTTTTACCCTTTTGTTATTAGCTCTAAAAAATATACGAGCTTCATTTTTGGCATACATTAATCCACGAAAATAATGATAAACTGGCCCAATCATTGTTTGCCATAAAAACGTTTTTGCTATCCAAGGATTTTTTTTATTGATTTTGTGGGCAAAATTAAACAAGAAGTTTTTAAACATACAAATAAATGTAGAAAATTTTTCTATCTTCTTCTATTCTGGAATAAACAAAAATACCA
>JAITUM010000214.1 GCA_031286305.1 Candidatus Fibrimonadaceae bacterium
ACGCGTTACTCACCCGTCCGCCGCTCGCCTAGACATAAATGCCCGACTCGCCCGACTTGCATGCATAAGACACGCCACCAGCGTTCGTTCTGAGCCAGGATCAAACTCTTCAAAAAAAAAGTTTGCTGACTAAAAAATCAATTTGTTTTCGCCCTCGAATTAACTAGAGTATCTGGTTCGTTCAGCCTTTCGGCGGATTCTTTTCTGAATTTTCAAGCTACTATTTGCTTCTAGAGCAAATGGACATTAAAATATAGAAAAATTATTTCACAATGTCAAGGGGTAAATAGCTTTTTTTTTATTTTGTGAAAAATCGTTGTTTTTTCGCGTTTTTTGCCACCCCGCATTGGGGATAGCGGAAAACGGGCACGCGGAGCGGTTGCAGCGAGGGGGATAAATGTAAAGCGGGAAGGGAGTTACCCCATATCTTAAAAAGTCGTTGAAGAAGTGAAAGTAAAGGGTTCACTATCTGCTAAGTGCTTTGCGTTATAGGGGCAAACCCGCTGGCAAATATCGCAGCCAAAAATGCTGTGTTTAGTCCATTCCTTTTGCTCCTCGCTAAGCTCCCCCTTATGTTCAATAGTCAAATAGCTGGCGCACCTGCGAGCATCTAAAAAACCATCTTCCGTTAAAGCCTTGTTAGGGCAAGCGTCTATGCACTTGCGGCAACTTTCGCAAGGTAGGGGCAACTCACCGTGGTTGCCCTTTTCATTGTGATAAGAGTTAAGCAAAATACCGCCGATAAAAAATCCGCTGCCTAGTTTGGGGTTTATTAGCATGGTGTTTTTGCCTATGAAACCTAGACCAGCCATCACCGCAAGCTCCCTTTCTGCTACAGGTAGAGAGTCCACAAAAGTTTGACCTTTCACTTGAGAAGCTAATTCTTTCAGAGCCTTCCCTACTGTTATATGATAATCTTCGCCGTGAGCAAAAGCAGCTATGGGTTCTTGTTTTTTTTGCAAAGGCCTTGGGTATTTCCAAAGACCAATCCAAGCGGTGTTGTAAGAGTTGCCGTTAAAGTTTGCAGGGCGTTTCCGGACTTCAGCGTGCCTTGCCATCCACTTCATGTTTGCGTTAAAACCTTTGCGCAGCCACTCGTCCAAGCGCGATGAGTTCGGCAAAACATCGGGCAAGGGAGTGCAGCCAAAAAGCAATAAATTACACGTTATACTTTGGGCTGTATCTTGAATACTCTTGCAAACTGCACACATCCGTGACCTGTAATTTTTTAATGGCTTCCAAACCCTCAACAGCACGTTGCAAACCGTGCAAAGTGGTGGTGATAGGAATGCCGTGCATAAGGCAGTTGGTGCGAATTTTCATTTCATCGCTTGCAGGTTTTTCACCCTTGCTCGGAGTGTTCACAATCCATGCCAAGTCGCCGTCTTCTATTAAATCTATAGCGTTGGGGCGGCCGTCTGCAACCTTGAATATTGCATTTGCAGGAATTCCGTTATTCCTTAGCATAGTGCTTGTTCCCCTTGTGCAATAAAGAGTGAAGCCAAGTTCTACCAACCTTTGGGAATAGGGAATTGCGCTCGCGCGATCTTCGGCGCGAAGGCTCAGGAATATGTTTCCGGCTTCGGGCAATTTGTTTCCGGCGGCAATTTGGCTTTTTAAATATGACATGCTCGCTCTGCGATCTATGCCCATAACCTCACCTGTAGATTTCATTTCCGGGCTTAGAATTATGTCCACGCCCGGGAAGCGTGCAAATGGGAACACCGCTTCTTTAACGGAAAAATGCGTGGGAATGAACTCTTCGGTAAAACCGATTTCTTTTAATGTTTTGCCTGCCATGCAAAGCGAAGCTATTTTTGCAAGCGGAATGCCAATTGCTTTGCTCACAAAAGGAACTGTTCTCGAAGCTCTCGGGTTCACCTCCAAAACATAAACAGTATCGTCTTGAACTGCATATTGAACATTCATTAACCCGCAAACATTCAATTCTTTTGCCATTGCTTTGGTGTGCTTTCTTATGGTATCTTGAATGTGTTTTGGCAATGTTGTTGGCGGAAGTATGCATGCGCTATCACCGGAATGAACGCCGGCAAGCTCCACGTGTTCCATTATGCCGCCAATTACCTGAGTTTCACCGTCTGAAATGCAATCAACATCTACCTCTGTGGCGTTTTCCAAAAAGCTGTCTATCAAAATGGGGCGACCCTCAGAAACTTCCATGGCTTTTGCCATGTATTCTTTTAAGCCCGCTTTGTCATAAACTATAACCATCGCT
Source organism: Candidatus Fibrimonadaceae bacterium (assembly GCA_031286305.1). Classification (GTDB taxonomy): domain Bacteria; phylum Fibrobacterota; class Fibrobacteria; order Fibrobacterales; family Fibrobacteraceae; genus Fibrimonas. Next base: position 2,237 of record JAITUM010000214.1, read on the forward strand.
CTTCCGCCCAAAACAAATGACGGACGCATGAGTATTGGAAAGCCGATTTTGTCTGCAATTTTTTCCGCTTCTTCTGCGGTTGAAGCAATTCCGTTTGGCGGTTGCGAAATGCCGAGTTTTTTCAGCATATTTGAGAACAGTTCTCTGTCTTCCGCAATGCTTATGGAATCGGTTGAAGTGCCTATTATATTAACACCGTTAGCCTTTAAACCTTCTGCAAGGTTCAGCGGAGTTTGCCCGCCAAACTGAACTATTACGCCAAAACACTCTTCACGCTCATAAACTTCCAAAACATCTTCTAATGTCAATGGTTCAAAATAGAGCTTATCGGAAGTGTCGTAATCGGTGGAAACGGTTTCGGGGTTCGAGTTCAGCATTATTGTTTCAAAGCCAGCTTTTCGGAGTGCAAAAGCAGCATGAACGCAACAGTAATCAAATTCTATTCCCTGACCTATGCGATTTGGCCCGCCACCGAGAATCAAGATTTTTTTCTTTGTTCCTTCCGGAGCCATTTCAGGAGCTGAAGGTGCCCCGCTTGAATAACTTGAATAAAGGTAAGGGGTGTAGGCTTTGAACTCTGCAGCGCAAGTATCAACTATGTGATACTGGGGCCTTAAAGAGATGGATTTTCTTTTGTTGCGAACCTCTTCTTCTTTTGTACTCAATATATTTGCAATTTGTCTGTCTGAAAAACCGTATTCCTTTGCCTGTTCAAAAAGCAAGCAGTCTTTTGCCAAACCATCCAGATTTTTTGCAGAGCGAATTTCATTTTCATATTCCACCAGTTCTGTAAACTGCCGCAAAAACCAGCGGTCTATTTTTGTGACAGAG